>JAGANQ010000007.1 GCA_017624115.1 Lachnospiraceae bacterium | reverse complement strand
TCCTCAACTGGCAATGAAAATGTAAATACTGCTCCATGCGGGATATTATCTGAAAGCTCTAAGCTCCCTCCATGTGCGGTGACAATAGACTTACAGAGAGACAATCCCAGACCCAGGCTGCGTCTGCTGTCAGCCATATTTTTTGCCCCGCTGTAAAACATATCAAATACGAGTGGCTTCATATCGTCGGAAATGCCAGGTCCGTTGTCCGCAATACGAACAACTGCCCGGTCCTGCAGCTTCTGTGTTGTTATTAGAATCTCCGAATCCTTCTGTGTATACTTAATCGCATTATCCACAATATTTATAATTACCTGCATAATAAGTCTTGCATCAATTTTTACGAGAATAAAATCTTCGGATGCCTGAAATGAAATCTTATGTTCTGTTTTTTTCCTGCTGATATGCTGCAGCGCTTCTGTAATTACTTCATCCAAAAGCTCTGTCTGCAAACGGATATTCAGTCGTCCTTCTTCTATTCTTGTCACAGAGAGCAGGTTTTCCACCAGATTGATAAGCCACATGGAATCATCATAAATATCCGAGTATAGCTGCTGTTTTGTTTCAATGTCAAATTGTTCCCCATTTGACAATAAATTGCTGGCATTTCCTGATATAGAGGTTAATGGTGTACGCAGGTCGTGGGAGATGGAACGGAGCAGATTTGCCCTTAATTGTTCCTTTTGGGCCACCAGTGCCGCTTCTGCTTTTTCCCTTGCATTTTTCTCGTTTTCGAGTGCCAGGGCACATTCACCAAGAATAGATAACAGAATACTGTTTTCAAAGGAATCCAGAGGATTATTATGGATTACAATCCCGATAACCCCATATACGTCATTGCTTGTCCGAATTGATAAATACAGACATTTGGACTCGGAAAGCGTATCGGTTGTTGCTCCTGCATGCTTATTATTTCTGAACACCCAGAAAGCAACTGCCCTTTCATTTTCTGACAGGTATTCCTCGCACACGGTTTCCCCGTTTACTGCAAAAAACTTTGGTTCTGACAAAGCTTCTTTTTCTGCAGGATAGATTATCATATCTCTGTTAAGAAGCTTGATTAGCTGTGTTGCTGTTACTGTGATGATTGGCTCTTTTTCTCTGACTCCCTCCAGGAGCTGGTTTGTATCAAATAATATTTTGGTGCGATAGGCTGCCTGTGCTGCCTGTTTTGCCTGCCTTTTCAGACGGATTGCCAGTGAGCCTGTCAGAAAGGCTGCCACAAACATGGTGATAAATGTAACCGGATAATCTTTTTCATAAGCTAACAAGGTATAGCGTGGTTCTGTAAATAAAAAGTTAAACACAAAGACGCTTACGATTGAGGAAATCAGACTATATATCTGATGCGTGGTGATTACCGATGTAATCAGTACGCCAAGGATATATACCATGATAATATTGGCTTCACTCATTCCAAGCTTCCAGAAGACAAAGCCGATTGCGGATGCGAGAATAATCATTCCTATGCTTTTTATTACATCCGCTGTGTTAAGCAGATGCTCCGGCTTTTTCCCTGCTGTTTTAGCTCTGTAAACCATCTCGGAGGTGCTGTCGGGAATAATATGAATATCCAGATTCGGAGCCTGAGAAATCAGTTTTTCTGTTAACCCGGGTTTTCTGAATATAGATTTTCTGGTCACCATGCTTCTTCCAATTACAATTTTCGAAATGCCGGATAATCTGGCGAATTCGGCTATCTGAAAAGCTACATCCTCGCCATATACGGTTTCTATTTTTGCACCAAGCTGTTCGGCAAGCCGCGTGTTGCTTCGAAGCCGTTTTTTGTCTTCCTCATCCATTGCAGCAAAATCAGATGTTTCTACGTATAATGCAGTAAAGGAGCCACGAAAAGCTTTTGCCATACGTGCAGCAGTACGGATAATTTTCATATTAGACGGTGCCGGGGACAGACAGACAAGGATATGTTCATCTGTATGATAATCACCGCCTGTTCTGATTCTTGCTTCTTCTGAAAGAGTATTGATTCGGTCTGCACATCTTCGCAGTGCAATTTCTCTTAATGCAATCAGATTTTCTATCTGAAAAAAATTTTCCGCTGCTGTTTTTGCATGACCTTCTCTGTAGACATTACCTGACTGTAAGCGCTCCATCAATTCTTGCGGCTCGATATCTATCAATTCTACCTGGGAGGCATTATCGAACACAGAATCAGGAACGCGTTCGCTGACCATAATTCCGGTAATTGCAGCCACTATATCGTTCAGACTCTCTATATGATGTACGTTTACAGTAGTATAGACATCTATCCCCGCCTTCAATAGCTCCTCCACGTCCTGATAACGCTTTGCATGGCGACATTCCTGCGCGTTCGTGTGTGCCAGCTCATCAATTAAAATCAGTGTCGGCTTTCTTTTAATTGCTGCATCCAGATCAAATTCCTTTAGTGAAATTCCATTATGATTGATAACAAGGTTAGGTATCTGCTCCAGCCCATGCAGTAATGCGGAGGTCTGTGGTCTGCCATGCGGTTCTACATAGCCTGCCACGACATCAATCCCTCTCTGCTTTGCAGAATGGGCAGCCTGCAGCATGGCATAGGTTTTCCCTACTCCGTCTGCATAACCAAAAAATATTTTTAAATGCCCTCTGCCTTTTTCGTATTCTGTCCTGCTCACTGGCTGTGGGACTGGCTGCGGCGGGCGGTGATTTTCTTCCATGTAAGTATCTCCTGTCAGATATGGGAGGTCAGCACGTGCTGATTCTCTGTTTTTAAAAGTGCATTTGGACTGGTTTCTGATTTCTTCGAGAAAATCATCCAGCTTTTTCATCATGATAAAACCTGTGGCTCCAATTACTATAAAAGCCAGTAGCAATACAACTGTTTCCATTATACCACCTCCGCTCTGATTTCTGCTTCCAGTTCTTTCTAACCAACTGTAATTTTTTCTCTCGGAAGCTTTGTTATATTTCTTACCTTGCCTGAGAATGCTGCGAATACCAGGGTAAGACCGCCAACTCTTCCGAGAAACATAAGGAGAATCAATATCAGTCTGGACACTGTCCCTAACTCAGGTGTGACTCCAAGAGTCAGTCCGACCGTACCAATCGCAGATGCCGTTTCAAACAGACAGATTCGCATTGGTAAATCTTCTATGCAGCTAATGAGGATTCCTCCTGTTAAAAATAAAGTAAGGTACATTAGAAGAATTGCTGCTGCATTTTTTATTGTACCTTCATCCAGTCTTCTTCCAAAACATTCCGTATCTTCTTTTCTCTTAAATACCGAAAGCAGCGTCAAAAAAAGAACTGCTAAAGTAGTTGTTTTCATACCTCCTGCCGTGGAACCCGGAGAACCGCCTGTCAGCATCAGAATGATAATGATTGTCTGTCCCGCTTCACTGAACAGTGTTAAATCTATCGTATTAAAACCTGCGGTTCTCGGCGTAACTGCCTGAAACAGCGCAGACAAAAGCTTCTCTTTAACCGACATACCATTCCATACAGGTCTGGTAAACTCACCAAAATAGAATAATAGAAAGGGGAAAATAATTAAAATAGCAGCCATAGACAGTACGACCTTGCTTTGCATACGGTATTTTCGAATATGTATTCCCTTGCATTTGATATCATCCCATGTAAGAAAACCTATTCCTCCTGTGATAATAAGTCCGATGATGACAGCATTGACTAAAGCATTTGCGGAATATTCGGTCAGTGAAGAAAATGGTTCCTTTCTTCCCATTAAGTCAAAGCCTGCATTACAAAAGGCAGATATGGAATGAAACAGAGCATACCATATTCCTTTTAGACCACCGAAGTCTTTCCAGAAGGCAGGCAGCATGAGAACGGCACCGGTTAGCTCAATGAGAATCGTTGATTTTAAGATAAACCCTGTCAGTCGTACAATTCCGCCTACACTGGGAGCGGCTATTGCCTCCTGCATGGTACTTCTTTGCATCAGTCCAATCCGTTTGCCGGAAATAGCGGCCAGTGATACCGCAATCGTAACAACTCCCATGCCTCCAATCTGAATCAGCAGTAAGATGACTGCCTGACCGAAGTAAGACCAGTAGGTTGCTGTATCGTGTACTACAAGACCTGTAACGCAGGTTGCTGAAACTGCCGTAAATAACGCATCGAGAAATGAGGTGGCTTTTCCATCTCTTGAAGAAACAGGAAGCATCAATAAAATGCTTCCTGTTAATATGACTAATAAAAAACCGAATATAATAATCTGAAAAGAAGTTAATCGCTTTTTTCTGTATCGTAAATAATTCATCTGTGTACCTGCCAGCTTTCTTAATTCATCTTTATGTTATCTTAATTATCCTTTATTTGGCTTAAAGTTTGTATAAGGATATTTGATATGGCATTAAGATAGTATAAAGATAAGAAAGGGCAGATAAAACAGGACATCATATGATATTTCTGATGCCTTCACATATTCTTCTTGCAACGGACGGATTATTCATTGTATATAAATGTACTCCCTCAACATCATTAGCCAGCAAATCAATAATCTGGCTTAGTGCATAGGACATTCCTGCATCAAAGAGAGCTTCCCTGTTATTTTCGTATTTACTGATGATTTTTTGAAAGCGTGCCGGAAAGGATGCCCCGCACATAGTGACCATTCTTTTTATTTGTGCTGCATTTATTACCGGCATAATTCCAGGGATGACCGGAACCTCAATGCCTGCAATTCTGCAGTCTTCAACAAAACGGAAGAAATAATCATTATCAAAAAATAACTGGGAAAGTAATACCTCAGCGCCGGCATTTACTTTTGTTCTTAGATTTTTCATTTCGCTGACTCTGCTTTCCGATTCGGGATGGCACTCCGGATAGCAGGCGCCTGCAATACAAAACAAGTTCTTTTGTCTGAGATATGCTATTAAATCAGAAGCATGCTTAAAATCATCCTTTTCCTGAAGACTGGGATTTTTATCACCCCTGAGAGCAAGTATATTTTGAATCCCTTCGTTTGCTAAAACTTTTGAAAATTCGTCTATCTCTGATTTGTTATAGCTTAGACAGGTTAAATGTACTACAGGCTCTACATGATATTCATACTTAATTTTTTTAGCAAGCTCTATGGTACGGTTACAGTTGGAGCTGCCGCCCGCACCGAACGTCACACTGATATAATCGGGTTTTAACTCACATAGAATCTCAAGTGTTTCATCAATATTTTTAAGCTCACTGTCTTTCTTTGGCGGAAAAATCTCAAAGGATAAGCTTTTCTTATTTTGGTCATATATTTCTGCAATCTTCATTTGTTCTACCAGCCTTCCAATTAGTTTATATTTGTTTTTACATTATAGCATGTAAAAAAATATGTAACAAGTACATGAAAAAGCATTTCATTTGCTGGACATTTCAGGCTGTATTCAGTATACTGGTAAGAAAGCAGAAAACAGGAGGGTACAGCAATGGATTTTGAAGTAAAATTACCAGTGATACCAGAGCAGCAGTTTTTAATAACGGATTATGGCGCAGTGATGGGCGGTAAGGTGTCCAACACACAGGCATTTGCCAGAGCGATTACGGCGGCAGAGGAAGCAGGAGGGGGAACTGTAGTGATTCCGGCTGGTATCTGGCTGACCGGTCCGATTGAACTAAAATCTAATATCAATCTTCACGCCGAGAGAGGCGCGATAGTTTTGTTTGATAAAAATGCAGAGGAATATCCAGTATTCCTGGCAGATTACGAGGGGCAGCCGAGAATCCGTACGGTATCGCCGATTCATGCGAGAGAAGCAGAGAATATTGCTATTACCGGAGCAGGAATTTTCGATGGAAATGGACAGCTCTGGAGACCTTTGAAGGAAATGAAGGTGACAAAGAAGCAATGGGAGGAATGCCTTAAGAAGAGCCCGTATACCGTGCCGTCCCGGGAAGGCGGCATCTGGGTGCCTACAGAGAGCATTTATCAGGGTTATCAGGCAGGAGAACCGGATGTGACAGCACCAGATGCACTGGAGAAGGCAGCACCATATTATGACTATTACCGGCCGGTAATGGTGAGCCTTGTTAAGTGCGACAGGGTATTAATAGAGGGTGTAACCCTGCAGAATTCTCCTGCGTGGAATGTACATCCGCTGTTTTGCACTAATATGACGATTCGCAGCGCGGTTATCCGCAATCCATATTATGCACAGAACGGTGACGGACTTGATCTGGAGTCCTGCCAGAAGGTACATATCCATGATGTGCAGTTTGATGTGGGAGATGACGCTATCTGCATGAAGTCAGGAAAGAATGAAATTGCGCGCCGTATTCCTGTCCCGACAGAGGATGTCTATATCCATGACTGTGTCGTATATCATGGACATGGCGGTTTTGTTGTGGGCAGTGAGATGTCACGTGGAGTAAGAAGGGTTACTGTGGAAAACTGTACCTTTGTCGGAACTGATTGTGGATTACGCTTTAAGACAGCCATGGGCAGAGGCGGTGTCGTGGAGGATATTGATATTGACGGCATTTATATGATGGATATCCCGGGAGAGGGGATTATCTTTACCATGGGATATGTCCTTACTTCGATGGATAAGAAGGATGAGCATGCGCTTGACAGTATTAACCCGGAGGATATTCCTGAATTTAAGAATGTACGTATCAAGAACATTTACTGCCGCGGTGCAAAGCAGGCAATCAAGATAGAAGGGCTGAAGCAGATGCCGGTGCATGATATTACGATTGAGGATTCGTATTTTCTGGCAGAGAAAGGCTATAGCGAGGTATATGCAGAAAACATTGTGCTTAAAAATGTTACTATAGAAGAAGGAACGGTATAAGAAGCAACAGAAAGTGAAAGGGATGCTGCAATATCTACAGCATCTCTTTTTTTGCATAAGGCACCATCTGGTATCCTTTGGCAGATATGTTTGACTGCTTCGCTTTTTCCAGCAGAAATTTATAACGCATTTGGACTGCCTGTAATTCATAGATGTAGCAGTCAATCAGGTCGGGGTCAACAACGTTTTCGAAGTTCGAGCGGGCAGTTTCCAATGCCCATTTGGTTTTTTCCAGTTCATTTAACAGATGACATTCATCGTAAGCCTTCGCAATAGCTTCCTTTTTCATACAATCACCTCCTGTTAGCAGTATAGTCCTAAAACTGGTAATTTATACATACAATGGAAATAAAAAGAAGAGCATGGAGGAAATATGGAGAATCAGATTTTGACAGCAATTATTATTTTAAGTGCCGTGGTTTTCATAGCAGCAACTATTTACTATTATCCGGAGGCATTTCGGAAGCTTATGTGCAGACTTGGGTTTGGAATGGCAGGAGTACTTGGAGCCAATCACTGCCTGTCACTGCTGGGAATCGGGCTGTATGTGGGACTGAATCCATTGTCACTGCTGATTCTGGGGGTTATGGGTGGTCCGGGACTGCTGCTGCTATATGGAGTGGAGGCTTGCTGTAAAATTTTTCCATAATTTGTCGAAAAATAATACCTCAAAAGTACTTTACAAATATAAGGACATCAGATATAATAAAAACACGTTCCAGTCAGGAACAGGAAAAATGATTTCTACTATCATTGATTTACACAGTCTTATGTCGGATTCGGCAGAATTTTCCATGGATTATTATTAAGAAAAAGGGGGAGATTGTACATTACGAAAACGGTTTTGATATTGATTATAATTCCGGCAGTTTTTTATGACCTGCGGAATTACCGGATACCGAACCGCCTGATTTTACTGGGATATATTCTGGGCATGGTGTTCCGGCTGCGGGAAGGGCTGCCGGGACTGGTATCGTTTGCGGCAGGAGTATTGCTCCCGGTCATCAGCCTGATTCTTTTACAGAGAGCGGGAATACTGGGCGGCGGGGACATTAAGCTTTTATCGGTAACCGGAGGATTCCTGGGATTGCAGGAATGCCTGAAGTGCATGGTGCTTTCGTTTTTATTTGCAGCAGCACTTTCTCTGATGCTAATTGTACGGCGCAGGAACTTTAAGCACCGTATCTGCTATTTTCTTAAGTTTATTCAAACTGTGGTTCACACAGGAAAGTGGATTCCCTATTATGATATTGCCAGAGATGGCTATGACAGTACGATGCATTTTTCGGCAGCAGTTTTACTGGCAGTATTGTTAGTATTGCGGAAATGAGATAAGAAAGAAGGATGAAGATGAGTAAAATATTTGCGATATGTGACTTTGACAGGTCATATGTAAAAAACCTGATGCAGTATATAAACAGCCATCAGAATATTCCGCTGAAGCTGCAGGCATTTACTTCGCCGGAGCTTTTGAAGGAATACGCTGCCGGGCATAGTATAGAGCTGCTGCTGATATCGGCAGAGGCGATGGACGAGGAAATTGCCGGACTTGCCATAGGAAAGATTGTTGTACTTACGGAGGATGGTATCGTAGATTTGAAGGGCTTTCCTTCCGTCAATCGTTATCAGGCATCCGGGAATCTGGTGCAGGAGGTGATGCAGTATTACAGTGTAGGAAATCTGGCGCTTGCCTGTACGGCGGCAAAGCTGGCAACGACGCGTCTGATAGGTGTGTATTCGCCGATAAAACGCTGTGGGAAGACAGCATTTTCACTGGCGTATGGAGAAGCCTGTGCGCGCAGCAGAAAGGTGCTGTATGTAAATCTGGAAGACTTCTCCGGGTTCAGGATGCTGTTTGGAAAGGAGTATCGCAAAGACGTATCAGATTTGCTGTACTTTTACCGCGAAGAAAAAAATGGGATGTTAAGAAAGGTGGATGAGACGGCAGAGAAGCTTCGTGATATGTACTATTTTCCGCCTGCCATGTGCCCTTCAGATATGAAATCTGTTCAGCCGGAGGAATGGCGGGAATGGTTTCTGCTTTTGCTGCAAAGCCGCTATGAGGTGATTATCGTGGAGCCGGGGGACTGTGTAAACGGGCTGGAGGAAATACTCTCACTGTGCAATAAGATTTATGTCCCGGTTCTGGAAAACAGGATTTCTGAGTCAAAGCTTAAGGAATATGAGGACTGTCTAGCGCTTTCGGGATGGGAGAGCCTGTCAAGCAGGATGCAGAGAGTGATGGTGCCGGCACATAATGGAGGAACAGAAATAGGACTGCTCGAATACGCAGAATCAGAAGAAATGAGGCGGTTTGCAGAATGTATTCTGTCGGAGGAAGCGAATGATTGAGAAGGTACGCCAGGAGGTCTTAAACCGGCTGGACCAGACGCGGGAGCTTAGTGACGAGGAGATATGGGAATGTATTGATGAGGTGATTATCTGGTACAGCAAGAGGGAATATCTTCCTCTGTCCAGACGCAGCCAGGTCAGGAAAGGCGTGTTCGATTCTCTGCGGCGTCTGGATGTTTTGCAGGATTTGCTTGAGAGAGACGAGATTACGGAAATCATGGTAAATGGCTGCGATGATATCTTTATCGAGCAGAATGGCAGTATCAAAAAGCTGGACAGGCATTTTGTCTCGTCGGAGCGTTTATCAGATGTCATTCAGCTCATGGTGGCAAAGGTTAACCGCAGAGTGAACGAGGCATCGCCGATTGTCGATTCCAGACTGGAGGACGGTTCGCGCGTCAATGTAGTGCTCAATCCGATAGCCATAAATGGTCCGATTGTGACAATACGAAAGTTTCCGAAGACTCCGGTAACAATGGAGATGCTGCTGGCATGGGAGGCTATCAGCAGGGAGGCGGCAGACATGCTGAAGGATATGGTATTTGCGGGCTATAACATTATTGTCTGCGGTGGTACCGGCTCCGGCAAAACGACATTTCTGAATGCCATGTCGGACTTTATTCCAAAGGAGGAGCGTATTATAACGATTGAAGACAGTGCAGAGCTGCAAATCAGGGGTGTTCCGAATCTTGTGCGTATGGAAACCAGAAATGCAACAGCAGAGGGAGAGCACTCAATTACAATTCGTGATTTAATCAGGGCAAGCCTGCGTATGAGACCGGACAGAATTATCGTTGGAGAAGTGCGCGGGGAGGAAGCCGTGGATTTACTGCAGAGCATGAACACAGGTCACGATGGTGCGATGTCGAGCGGGCACAGCAACAGTCCCATGGATATGCTGCGGCGTCTGGAAACAATGGTTCTGATGGGCATGGATATGCCAATTCAGGCGATTCGCGGGCAGATAGCTTCAGCAGTGGATATTCTGGTGCATCTGGGCAGACTGCGTGACAGGAGCAGACGGGTGCTGGAGATATCGGAGGTGCTTCCGCTGAAGGATGAGATGTATCAGCTCAATCCGCTGTTCTGGTTTGAAGAACTATCACAGGAGGAGGGAAGAATTATTGGGCATTTATCAGGCAGTAAGGAACGGCTTCAAAACAGGCAGAAGCTTGTCATGGCAGGGATTGACTGGAAGCTTCCCTGACAAAATAAAAGCAGTGGGACTTTTTCTGCTGATTTCATGGCTGTTTTATGACACACTATGGGCGGCAGCATTGCTTCTGCCATTCTGGAAACCAGTCAGTATCCACATACATAAAAAAGCTGAAACCCGAAAGAGAACGGAAGGTGAGATACAGTTTAAGGATTTTCTGAACTTTCTGAGTGCTTCCATGCATGCCGGATATGCAGTGGAAAATGCGTTTCGTGAGGCGTATCAGGAGCTTTCTGAGCTGTATGGAAAAAATGCGTTTATACCGCGGGAGCTGGCACGGATGCTTCACCAGATGAAGCTGAACAGACCGGCGGAGGAAGTGCTTGAAGAATTTGCCAGACGCAGCGGTCTGGAGGATGCAGGGAATTTTGCCGCTATATTTAAAATTGCAAAGAGAAGCAGTGGAAATCTTGTTTCTGTTATGGAAAATACATCGGAGACTATCGGAAAGAAGCTGGAAACGCAGCGGGAAATCCGTACGTTGGTGCAGGAAAAGCGTTACGAACAAAGAATTATGAACATTATGCCGTTGGCGATGATTCTCTATCTGCGCATGGGAAATGGGGAACTTATGGAGATTCTGTATACAACGCTTGCTGGAAGAGCTGTTATGACAGTTTGCCTGTTACTCTGCCTGGCGGCATACTGTCTGGCAGAAAAGATAATGAACATTGAAATATGAGGAGGATATATGCTGTTTTCTTTGACAGGAATCATTGGGGCGTGTGTGGGTGTGTATCTGCTTCGAAAAAAGATGCGTTGGAAGCGTTGTCCGCCGATAGGAGCATCCAGTTCAGATGCAATCATGTATCTGAAGCCGGGAAAAAATCAAGTGAAGGAGAAAGAAATGCTCTGGAGAAACAAACTCCTTACGGGCATATATGTTTTACTGGCCGGGTCGGTGGTGACGTTTGCGTGCCAGGTATATTCGATGATGGGAGAGGGGGAAGTGACTGTCAGTCAGATAGAACGGCCTGAACCGGGAGAGGGAGATACGAGAATCAGCCTGAGTGCATGGCTGGACACAGAAGAGATTCCGCTTATTGTTGAGGTGGGGGAACGGATACCGAAGGAAGATGAGGCAAATCAGGCGATAGAGCAGAGCTATAGGCTGCTGAAGGAGAGGATTACCGGAGAAAATCCTTCTTTGGACGAAGTGAGCAGAAACTTGAATCTGCCGTCTTATCTGGAGGAAACCGGCTGCAGCATTTACTGGTATATTGATAATACAGAGCGGATTGACAGAAATGGAGCAGTGAATACGGAAGATATTCTGGATAAGGAGCAGGTCAGCCTGACAGCGGAGATTTCACTTGGAGCCTACAAAAAAGAGTTTTTATTTTCAGTTATGGTAGTGCCGGGTGAGATGAATGAGCAGGAACGGCTGGCATATGATATCCGTCAGGCAGTAAAAAGAGCAGAGAAGGAGAGTGGGGAGGAAAGCGGCTTTATGCTTCCGCAGACAGTCGGAGAAAAGAAAATTGTGTACAGAGAACCTTCCGCGAACCAGGAATGGATAGTGTGGATGCTGGTTATATTGCTGGCTGTCTGCAGCACGTTTTTACCTGAACAGAAGCTGCTGGAGGAGAAAAAGAAGAAGGAAAAGGAGCTGATGCTTGCCTATCCGGAAATTGTATCGAAGCTGTGTCTGCTGATAGGGTCGGGACTCACGGTAAGGCGCGCGTGGCAGAGAATTGTCCAGGATTATAAGGACAGGAAGGTTAAAAATTATGCTTACGAGGAAATGCTGTTCAGCTATTACGAGCTGGAAAGAGGATTGCCGGAGGGCGGGGTATATGCGGCCTTTGGCAGGCGCTGCAGGCAGCACGGTTACCGTAAGCTGGGAAGTCTTCTGGAACAGAATCTGAAAAAAGGAACAGCAGGTCTTCTGGAGCTTTTGCAGGAGGAAACCTGGCAGGCATTTGAGGACAGAAGGGCATTTGCTGTTAAGCTTGCTCAGGAAGCAGGTACGAGAATGCTGCTGCCGATGATTCTGCTGTTGATGGTAGTACTAATCATATGTATCGCTCCGGCGGTTATGAGCTTTTAAAGGAGGTAGTGAGTATGGTGAAGCAGTGGGCACAGGAATTGTGGATGGATGAAAGTGGGATCGGTGTGGTGGAAATGATATTGATTCTCGTGGTACTAATTGGGCTGGTGCTGATTTTTAAAAATCAGCTTAAATCTCTGGTGGATGGTATTTTTAAGGAGATACAGACCAAGACAAATACGATTTATTCTTAAGAAGTGGAGAAGAAAATTGAAGGGACATATTACGGTATATTTCAGCCTTTTATTACTGGTTATATTTTCTCTGTTGTGTACAGCTGTAGAATCTGCAAGACTGGGAGGCGTGCGGCTTCGGTGCCAGACAAGTGCGTATCTGGCATTGGAGTCCGTATTCGCAGACTATTCCCTGCCGGTGGCAAAGGAATATGGATTATTGATGCTTGATAAATCCTATGGAACGGATAATTCCGAACAATATAAGGAATATCTGCTTGATTATATGTCCTATAATGCTGTGCCGAATAAGGAACTGTTGGTACGTGGGGCAGATTTCTGTCAGGTGCAGCCGCAGGAGATTTCTTTGCAGAATGAGAGAATTATTAGTGAGGAAGGCGGAAGAGTGCTGGAGGAGGAGATTCTTGCATACATGAAGTATGCGGCACCGGCAGGATTACTGGAATGGATTATGGAAAAACTGGGATTGCTGGAGCAGGCGGAGGTTGTCACCAGTATCTTTGAAAAGCTTTCGGGACTGCGGACGCAGGCGGCAGAGGTAGATCTGGCGATTCAGAAAATGCACAGGGGCATGAACTGGATAAAGGAGTACAGTCTTGATGTAGAGGGGGCGGCTGACAGCATAAAACCGGCGGTAGATGAGCTTTGCGGGCTTTACGAAATCTATGAAGCGCTGGGTGAAGAGAAGGTGTCAGACGAGAAGGAAGCTGCAGAGAGGGAGAAGGAGCTCAGGCGTCTGGAGGAAGAGATCCATATGCTGGAGAGAAGTATTGCCCTGCAGGTTCAGGATTTGGTACAGGGTCATACGGCACTACTGGATTATAACAATTATGTTGCTGTGAACAAAATCAAATATGATACGAATACACAGCTTGTAGGGGAACTGCTTATGGATATGGAGCAGACCTTTGAGGAAGGAAAGGAAAAGCTGGCGGAGGAAATAAGGACGGCAGTGGAAACAGAGCTTTCCAATATCCGCATTTATTCTGCAGGAGAAGGAGATTACTATGAGGTCACGGATGGTACACAGGATATTCAGCCTAATATATCAGTGCTGGAGGGAAATATAAATGTACTCTCGCCGTATATGTCCGGCGGAGTGGAAGGCTTGAAATCAGCATTGGATTCGTGCGTGGAAGCAATGCACAGCTATCGTACAGACCGTCTGCAGTTGAACTATACGGATGAGGCAGCAGACGGAAGTGGTACAGATGTCATAAAGGGAGTGGAAAATCTGCTAGGAAACGGGCTTTTAGGGCTTGTGGCAGAGCATCCATCGGAGCTTTCTAATCAGACATTTGCCGCAGCAAAGCTGTATGAGGATAAGCTGAGGGGATACCGGTATGCGGAGGAAGCGCTGCCAGAACAGATATTGATAAATGAATATCTGCTTAACCGGTTTGGCAATCTGCTGGAACCGGCGGAGGACAAGCTGCTGGCATATGAGGCAGAGTATATTCTGGCAGGAAAGGACAATGACCGGAAAAATCTGGCAGCAGTTGCGTCCGAGCTTCTGCTTCTGAGAAGCGGGATGAATCTTATCTATCTGCTTGGAAGTGAGGAAAAGCAGACGGAAGCAGAGGGACTTGCGATATTACTGGTCGGCTTTACGGGGATGAACGGGATTATCGAGGTTACAAAGCTGCTGATCCTGACTGTATGGGCACAGGCAGAGGGAATTGTGGATGTAAGAGCTTTGTTTGCAGGCAGAAGGGTGCCACTGACAAAGGATGATATGTCATGGCAGCTCAGTCTCAGTGGTCTGATGAAGCTGAATGCTTCTAATCTGCCGTATGAGACAGAGGAATTGGACGGACTGACATATAAGGACTATCTGCGCCTGCTTCTGCTGAAGGAAGAGCGGGGTGCAAGAAATGGCAGAACTATGGATTTGATAGAAGCGCTGGTAAAAAAGAAGTATGATGCAGGGTTTTCATTGGAGGAATGCGTGACAGAGCTTGTTATTCGTACTGCGTTCAGAGCAAAACCGATATTTATAAAGCTTCCCTTTATTGAGCGAAGTGGAGAAGCAGGAGATTATCAGATTGAAGGAACAAGCAGCTACGCTTACTAGCTGCAGGATAGAACAGGAGGCAGGACAGAGTGCTCTTATTTCATACAAAAAATGTAAAAAATATCGCGGAACCAAAAATAAAAAGCTCTCTCCAGGTACAGAAATATATATGCCGAGCCAATGAATGTGAAAAAGGAATAAGAGCATTCTGTCCTGCCTCCTGTTCTGCCGGTTTTACGGTAGAGGCAGCGTTTGTATTGCCGATCGTACTGTTTGCGTTCTGTGCATTTCTGTATTTTATGGTGCTTCTCAATTTACAGGTGATATTACAGGAGGAGCTTACAGAGAGTGCCCGTGATGTGGCGCGCTATGCTTTTACATACGAGGAAATTTTAAGTATGGCGCCAGCGGAGGAAAAAGAATTAAAGGATAATCTGGAGCCAGAGCTTACGGATATGCTGTATCATGGTTTTTCTTCTGCTTATGCACTGGAGCATATAAAGGAGGGCATCGGCAGAGAATGGCTTGATAATTCCTGCATTAAGGGAGGGACAGACGGGCTGTTTCTGATAAGTGATTCATTGCTGGATAATAATCAGATGGTGGATATGGTACTGCGTTATCGGGTGGAAATTCCGTATCTGCCGGGAGATTTTTTTGAACTGCTCTGTGTGCAGAGAGTGAGAATCAGGGCATTCACGGGGTTTATGCCGATGGCAGAGGAAGAAGAGAGTACAGAAGAAATGGTGTATATCACGGAGACAGGAACGGTCTACCATACCAACAAGTACTGTACGCATTTGAACTTATCGATAAGAGCAGTAGAAAGTCAAACTCTTGCCACGCTTAGAAATAACAATGGGGGAAAATATTATGCCTGTGAGCTGTGTAATGGTGTGCCGGAATCTTCCGGCATAGTATATCTGACAGTGCATGGGGACAGATATCATGGAAGAGCAGACTGCCAGGGACTGAAGCGTACATGGATGGCAATCCCGCTCTCGCAGGTGGGAGAGCGCAGACAATGTACACGCTGTCAGCAGCAGAAGTAGAAGGGAGGAGTATTGTCATAGTTGCTTTAATTAAAACAGTAGAAATTTTTTTGCTGTTAGTATATCTCTCATATGAGGATATAAGGTTTCTGAAAATCTCAACATATCTGCTTCTGGCGGGGTTTGTGACAGCCGTAATCTTTCTGATATGGGGCAGAGAGCTTTCTGTGGGAGAATACCTCGCAGGAGGCTGTCTTGGGGTATTGTTTCTTTTGTGTGGAACCGTGAGTGAAAATATCGGAACGGGGGATGGAGCTTTGATTATGTTGCTGGGATTGCTGCTTGGCATACAGCAGTTAATCAGTGTTTTGTTTGTTTCACTTTTCCTGTGTGCGGCAGCAGCGGCAGTGCTGTGTGCAGCAGGAAAAGTAAAGAGAGGAAGCAGACTGCCGTTCGTGCCGTTTCTTCTTGGCGGTTTTTGTATTACTGTTTTTGCAGGGAGATAGGATGAAAAGAAAGCTGAATGCGAGCTATACGATAGAGGCGGCATTTATTCTGCCGTTAGTATTTGCACTGTTATATGGAATTATATTTCTTGGATTTTATCTGCATGACCATACTGTTATACAGCAGTGTGCATGGGAAGGGGCTTTTTATGGTGCAGGGCAGACGGATAAAATTTCGCAGGGAGAGATAGACGCTTATATAGAAGAACATCTGGAGAGGCGTCTGCTGGTGTCAGAGATAACGCAGATTACTGTGAGATCAGATAAAGCTATGGTCAGGGTGAAGGTTTTGGGGAAGGCAAAGGTTTTAGGCTTTTCGATGAGACTGCTGGGATATACGCAGGAAAGCAGAATTCAGGCAGAGCGTACTGCGGAATATCCATGCGCAGCAGAGTATGTGAGGCGTGGATTAATTATCAGTGAACAGCTTCGTGGATTGTGGCAAAAAGAAGAAAAGGAGGATTAGGATGGAATACCATACGAGAGAAGGGAAGGGCAGTATTTTGATAGCAGAGGCAGGGCTTTTGGAGGAGAACTCTTACCAGATGGAAATGCTTCGCAAAAATCAGCTTCCGGGGCTGCTTCCCGTGCAGGTGAGCGCTATTGATGAGCAGAAGGAATATTACTATGAGGCGGGAAGACTGGTACCGCTTGCGGCATATCTGGAGGAAAGGACAATCAATGTGGAAATGCTGCAGAGCTATCTGGAAAGTGTGAGGAATGTGCTGGCTTCGCTGGAGGAGTATCTTCTTGAGCCGGACTGCTTGTGCATGAAGGCAGAACATATTTATATAGATGAAAAAGAGCAGTATCTGAGGTTTTGCTACGGACCGTGTGTGCAGGAGCAGTTTCAGAAGGGACTGCTGCAGCTATGGCAGTTTTTTCTGCAGAAGCTGGACTACAGTGACAGGCAGAGTGTTATCATGGGATATGAAATATATCAGAACATAATGAGGGAAGGTTATGCCTCTGCGTTTGCACATAAAACGTATAAAAAAGAAGAGAAGGCGGAAGAGCCCGAAATCGTATTTCCATGGGAGGACGAAGAAGATGAAAACGACAGCCTTTTGCCGGAGGAACGAAAGCTGGCGGAAAAAATCAAACTTCCTGTAAGGTGGAAGCTTTATGCGGCAGGCAGTTCTTTGTGCGGACTGGCGGCAGCCTTTTGTTACTGGCAGAGAAGCCTGCCGGTTCTGGGGCTGACAGCCGCTGCTGCAGCGGCTGCCTTGTATGTATTGATACGTTATGGAAGAAAGGATAAGTCATTGACAGCGTTCAAAATACATGGTAAGGTTTTGAGTAGGACAAAACGGAGGCGATACCATGGATTTGGAACGGCTGGAGGCGATGCTTAAGGCTTATGGTTTCATAAGCTTTAAAACAGATATAGAGCAGCTTACCCTGCATTATGTATCAAATAATAATACAGGATATCTTTTGCTGGCATGCGATTTCCGAAGAGGTATTGTATCGGATTTAGAACAGTTTAAATATACAATGCAGGCGATGGTTAACGATACACGCTTTGGTACAGGAGAAAAGCAGATTCTGGCTCTGGTCTGTACGAACAATCTGGATTATGGAAAGTATTTGATTCAGCAGGGCATTCCTGCATGGATTGTAGATACAGCTGCGGACAGGCTGATGATATATGATGAGCAGCCTTCTGATTTTGCAGGTATACGGGAGCCATTGGAGAAAATGCTGGAGAACAGAACTGCAGAGCGAAGAACGGACTACAAACAGTTTTCCCCGGTAAACACACTGCTTGTGATAGTGAATGTCCTTGTTTTTCTGGCAATGACGGTGGCAGGAGCAGTGGGTGACAGCAATCAGATGATTAAGTGGGGCGCCATGTATACGCCTCTTATGGAAGAGCCGAGGGAATTGTACAGAGTCATTACTTCTATGTTTCTTCATTTTGATGTTTCACATCTGACGGGGAATATGATTGTACTGATTGCTTTGGGTGATAATCTGGAGCGTGCACTTGGAAAATGGAGATATCTGACAGTTTATTTTTTAAGCGGAGCGGGTGCAGGAATTGCGTCTTTCGTGTATAATGAAATAGTGGGAAACACGGTTGTGGCAGCGGGTGCATCGGGAGCGATATTCGGTGTGATAGGAACGCTGTTTTGTATGGTGGTAATGAACAGAGGAAAACTGGAGGATATCACTGCATTCAGACTGGGAGTTATGATTGTATATGTTCTTTACACGGGACTGAAAACACCGGGTATAGACAATGCAGCTCATATAGGAGGACTGCTGACGGGAGTGCTTTTGACAGGTCTGATGCGTGGCAATATAAACAAGAAACGAGGTAAGCGATGAAACTCAATATTTATTATGCCGGAAGAGGTCTTATAGATGATCCTACAATCTATGTAATCAATAAAATGCAGGAGGTGCTGGAAGAACTGCATGTACGTGTAGAGCGCTATAATCTTCACGAAATGAAGAATCATATTACGACTCTGCCGGGAACTTTGAAGGAAGCTGACGGGGTAATCCTTGCAACTACTGTGGAATGGACGGATATGAATGGCTGGATGAAGGTATTTCTGGATGCTTGCTGGTTCTACGGAGATAAGAGTAAGATTAGTACGATTTATATGGTGCCGGTTGTTATGTCAACTACCTACGGTGAAAGAGAAGCGCAGCTGTCACTGATTAATGCGTGGGAGATGCTGGGTGGGAAAACCTGCCGCGGAATCTGCGCGTATGTGGAGGATCCGGTGGCATTTGAGATGAATGAAGGGTATCGATTGATTATTGAGAAACAGGCAGAGGATTTATACAGAAGTATTTCACAGAAGGCAAAGGTTTTGCCGAGCAGTACGAT
Source organism: Lachnospiraceae bacterium (assembly GCA_017624115.1). Lineage (GTDB taxonomy): Bacteria > Bacillota > Clostridia > Lachnospirales > Lachnospiraceae > RGIG8607. Next base: position 42,243 of record JAGANQ010000007.1, on the reverse strand, counting down.
TGCAATCAAGCAGAATATTCTGAAGGAAACGATGGATTTTACTCCACAGGAAAGTGAACAGCTGTCCAGATATGCTGCCGACGATATCTATGTGAAGAAGCAGAAGGAAGATATTGAAGAATTAGCGGGATTGTATAAGAACATCCTTGAAAATAAGAAAGCTGAGAATAAACAGCCCTATGTGGACAGCTTTGAGAAAGCATTTCAAAGTACAAAAAAAATAAAAGCAGTCTATGTGCTTGACATTGAGGATAAGAAGCGCACTTTACTGATAGAGTGTCAGAATGGAAGGCTGAAATGCTGCTATACAGAAGATAATATCTCTGCTGATGTTTTCGCACGCCTCAGCAGCCATGTACTGGAAGATATTATTAATAAAAAAACCAGCTTTCAGGCAAGCTTTATGAAGGGTGACATGGCTGCCAGAGGCGACTTTGGCTTAATTCGTCTGCTGGACGAGGTGTTTGTTTTCTGATGCTGCTGGCAGACAGACTTCTATGCAGGTGCCTGTGAAATCTGTGTGAGCAAGCCGGATGTATCCTTTGTGAGCAAGGACAATCCGATTGGCGGTACATAGGCCCAGACCGGCATGATGCTTTTTATCGGAGGAAAAGGGGGTAAACATCTTTTCCCTCATTTCTTTTGAAAAACCCCTTCCGTTATCGGATACTGCTATTTTACAGAAGGAGCCCGATTGTGAAAGAGTAAATTTTATCTCTCCTTCATTATCCGAAACAGCTTCGCAGGAATTCTGAAGAAGCTGCTCCAATACCTGATAAAGCTTGTCGGCATCGCCGTCAATGTTCTGGCAGGAATCATAAATATCCAGAGATATGGAAACGGGGGATGAATTATATTCATCCTGAGCGGATGATATGAATTCTTTCAGCATATGCTCCAGATTAAAGGCTTTTGCATGTATATTGCAGCAATTATTATAATCGGAAAGCTGTTCCAGAAAATCGCTGGTATATGAAATGCTGCTTTTGCATTCGTTCCAGTATTTGAAGGAACGAACCTCGGGATGAAGGTGCTCAATTAATTGAAACGGACATATCAGCATCGTAAGATCATTGCGGATATGATGAAAGATATGGGAAAGAGTAAATTGATATTCCTGCTCTGTTTTTTCAAACAGATGCTTAAAGTCAGGATTAGTCCTCTTCAGTTCATCTATCTGTATGAGTTCTTCCCTGGTCATAATAGTTACCTCACTTTCGTATAGATGTTTTTGATGATTGTCTGTAGTCAGTGTAGCATGATTTTTGACGGATAGCAACGAATACCATAAGACAAATTCCGACAGGAAAAGCTATTGTAAAGTAGAAAAAGAAGAGGTAAGATAAAAAATGACAGCAAAAGTATGATGCTTAAGGCATTTGAAACGGCTGGCAAAATTCGACATAGTAATTGGAGGTTGACAAAAATGGAAAATAATTGTATTTTTTGTAAGATTGCGAATGGGGATATTCCGTCGAAAACCTTGTATGAGGATGATATGTTTCGGGTAATTATGGATATCAATCCGGCTTCAAAGGGACATTCGCTGATTTTGCCGAAGAAGCATTTTGCTAATATTTATGAATTGGACAATAATACCGCTTCGGAAGCATTGGTGCTGGCAAAACGCATGGCAACTGTGATGACAGAGGCTCTTGGCTGTGATGGCTTCAATATTTTACAGAACAATGGAGAGACGGCGGGGCAGACTGTATTTCATTTCCATATGCACCTGATTCCAAGATATAAAAATGATGGGGTGGGCCTGAATATGGAAGGAAAAGGAGAACCGGATTACAGTCTTGATGATGTGCAGGCTGCGATTCTTGAGAAAATGTAGAACTGCCACAGGTTGGAAAAGTTAAAATTCGCAGTGTTGCCAATGCGAATTTTAACTTTACTAACTGTGGCAGTTATGTGGTTAATTCTATAATCAGGTCGGTAATTATTCTGATGCCGTCAGTCTGATGGCTTTGTTCCATTGCGTGTACATAAGAATCATATGCGGCAAATACTTCTTTTACAGCCTGAAGGAGCGCCGTGCCTGACAAGGCCTCTTCCTGAAGCACTTTGCTGAATCCCTGCTTTTCGTAAGAGGCGGCATTCAGAAGCTGGTCACCGCGGCTTGCTGACAGAGGCAGCGGAATCAGAATGTTAGGCTTTCTGAGGGCGAGAATTTCGCAGATGGCATTGGCTCCGGCTCTGGAAATAATCAAATCAGCAGCGGCAAATACGTCCTTTAATTCATCCCTGACATATTCAAACTGAGCATACCCGGGTGTGTGTAAAAGCGAGACGTCCACATTGCCTTTTCCGCACAGATGGATAATCTGATAGTCAGACAGCAGCGTTGGAAGAACAGACCGGACAGCCTGATTGATGGCAGCGGAGCCCTGGCTCCCTCCTATGATACAGATAACGGGTTTTTTATCAGACAGCCCTGCAAAAGCAAGACCGGCAGCTTTGGAACCATGCATCAGCTCTTCGCGAATAGGAGAACCTGATAGTACCGCTTTTCCCTCCGGCAAATGCTTGACTGTTTCCGGAAAATTACAGCATACTCTGGTTGCGGAGGGAATAGACAGTTTATTTGCAAGACCCGGGGTCATATCGGATTCATGTATAATAACCGGGATATGAAAATGTCTGGCAGCAAATACGACCGGTACGGACACAAAGCCGCCTTTGGAAAACACAATATCCGGCTGCAGCTGCTTCATCAGCTTTCGTGCTTCTTGACATCCTTTTAGTACGCGGAATGGGTCTGTGAAATTTTTTATATCAAGATAACGGCGAAGCTTACCTGAGGAAATGCCATAATACGGGATGCCCTGTTCCTCTATCAGCTTTTTTTCGATACCGTTATAAGAACCGATATAAAAAATCTCATATCCGGCTTTTTTCAGACCGGGCAGAAGGGCGATGTTAGGTGTTACATGACCTGCTGTGCCTCCGCCGGTTAATACAATTCGCTTCATAATAAGCCTCCGTGCCGCAGAATTTTAGATTTACTGCTGATTAAGATACGCCTTTAACGCATGAGCCAGCTGGTCAGGGCAGGAGGTGCCTTTCATGCCGCATGGGATGCCTTCCAGACGGCGAATAGCCTCGTGAATGTCCATGCCTTCTACCAGACGGGAAACACCTTTGGTATTACCGGCGCATCCGCCTACAAATTCAACGGATTTTACTGTGTTGCCTTCTACTTCGAAATTGATTTCTCTGGAACATGTGCCTTTTGTCTTATAATTCATTATATTCACTCCTTTAAAAATAATAGCATAATTAAAAAAATTGCTTTAGAAATAAAATTTATTTTAGCACAAAATACAAATCGTGTCCATACCATAGATATTCCAGAAGTTAGTTTTGCATTCGATTGTTGTTTTTAAAAGAGCAGTATGATATGATTTAGAGAGAAAAATTATTATTATAACGGGCAGAAAGGAACAGAGAAAATATGATAGGAATTATCGGTGCAATGGAAGAGGAAGTAACTGGATTAAAGGAGAATATGACGGTAGAGAAAACCGTGAAGCGTGCATCCATGGAGTTTTTACAGGGAACGCTGGCGGGAAAACCGGTTGTAGTAGTTCGCTGCGGAATAGGAAAGGTGAATGCTGCTATCTGTACACAGATACTGGCAGATGAATTTAAGGTTGATGCTATCGTAAACACAGGTATAGCAGGTTCTTTGAAAAATGAGATTAATATCGGGGATATTGTGCTGTCAACCGATGCTTTGCAGCATGATGTAGATGCTACCGGCTTTGGGTATGAGTATGGTGTGATTCCGAGAATGGAAACATCTGTGTTCAAGGCGGACGAGAAGCTTGCTGCACTGGCGAAGGAATGCTGCGAGAGGGTAAATCAGGACATTTCTGTGTTTGCAGGAAGAGTGGTAAGTGGTGACCAGTTTATTTCTGATAAGGAAAAGAAAGACTGGATAACAGAACATTTTCAAGGCTTCTGCACGGAGATGGAGGGCGCTGCCATTGCGCAGACAGCATATTTGAATGGGATACCGTTTTTGATTGTAAGAGCGATTTCTGATAAGGCAGATAATAGTGCGCAGATGGACTATGCAGAGTTTGAGCGTAAGGCGATTGAGCATTCCGTGAAGTTGATGACAGAGATGGTGAAGCACTGGTAGAGAGGCAATCCGCTTATAATCTGCGCAATGTGCTCAGCCATGCTGCTTATTTTGTCGAACATGGTCGTACGAAAAATCCCCTTACTATCTTTCCAAAATTTTCCAATTATGATAATATGAAAGAGAAATACGGAATATACCGGAAAGAAGAAAGGGGATTATTATGTTTTCAAAAATAGTAAATGAATATTGGGTGCTGTATGTGATGATTGCGGTAGCGGTGGCAGGAGTAATGAGCCGGCTGTATCTGAATGGAATTTACCGCGGACTGCTAAAGGATTTAAAACGAAACGGAGCACCGAAGCGTAAGCTGATTCAACAAATGAAGAAAAACTATGAGAGCTGCTGTCAGAGAAATGAAGGAATCAGGGATATGGATTCTTTTATAAGTGCAAGTCTGTATAACCATCGTTTTTTGGGAATGACGATTGACGGACTGAAGCGAGTATCCGGGCAGGCTCTTTTTTTGTGTGTACTGATGGGCGGGGCAGTTCTGGCAACAGGAGAATATTACCGGACAAGCCGTGAAGTACTTGAGATGTATGCTGCTGTAGGATTGATTTTACTGGCAGTGATTATGGATGTTACATGGCTGACAGATGCCGGGAGAAAACAGGAGCTTTTGGAGGTGGCAGTTCTCAACTACCTGAATAACAGACTTCCTGCAGAAGCGTGGGAAAGAACAAAGAAGGACGAGAAGGCAGCACTTATGAACGAGCTCAGAGAAAGAAAGGCTGAAAGAAACCTCTCGAAGGAAGCAGAGACAGATATTCAATATCTTAAGAAGTCGTTAGAACAGATAGCGGCGGACAGGGAAAAGGGCGAGACAGATGTGCCTTACACACTTACACCGGCGGAGGGTAAGCTGGTAGAAGAAATAATTGAAGGGTTTTTAGGATAAGGTATTGCTATTATTACCCAAATTCGCTATAATAGAAGAGATTGAGAAATAATTAACAAATGCGTAAATACTACGCAGAACTATTATATAAGGAGCGTGTAAAAGATGGCAAAGGTGACATTTGATTATGGCAAAGCAGCAAATGTAATTGCTCCACATGAGATGGAAAGCATGGCAGAGCTGGCTGCCAAAGCCAAGGAGGTACTGCTTCAGAAGACAGGAGCAGGAAATGATTTCCTGGGCTGGATTGACCTTCCGGTGGACTATGATAAGGAAGAGTTTGAAAGAATTAAGAAGGCAGCTCACAAGATTCAGGGAGATTCCGAGGTGCTTCTGGTAATCGGTATCGGTGGTTCCTATCTGGGAGCAAGAGCTGCGATTGAGTTCCTGAGACATAATTTCTATAACAGTGTTTCCAGAGAGATTCGCAAGACACCGGAGATTTATTATGTTGGTAATAATATCAGCAGTACATATATCAGTCATTTGATGCAGGTTATCGGCGACAGGGATTTCTCTGTAAATATTATTTCCAAATCGGGTACAACTACTGAGCCTGCGATTGCGTTCCGCGTATTTAAGAAGAAGCTGGAAGAAAAATATGGTAAAGAAGAGGCTGCAAAGAGAATTTATGCGACCACAGATAAGGCGAAGGGCGCATTGAAGAATCTGGCCACAGAGGAAGGATATGAAACATTTGTTGTTCCTGATGATGTCGGTGGAAGATTCTCGGTACTGACAGCGGTAGGTCTGCTTCCGATTGCAGTCAGCGGGGCAGATATAGACAAGCTCATGGAGGGTGCAGCAGCCGGCAGAGAAGCAGCATTGAATCTGCGATTTGAAGAAAATGACGCCATGAAATATGCAGCAGTCAGAAATATTCTGCTGAGAAAAGGAAAATCGGTTGAGATTATTGCAAATTATGAGCCGTCTCTGCATTACGTTTCTGAGTGGTGGAAGCAGCTCTATGGGGAAAGCGAGGGTAAAGATCAGAGAGGTTTGTTCCCGGCAGCTGTTGATTTAACAACAGATTTGCATTCTATGGGACAGTTTATTCAGGATGGCGCAAGAATCATGTTTGAGACAGTTCTGAATATAGAAAAGCCTCAGTGTGAAGTATTAATAGAGGAAGAGCCGGTGGATTTGGATGGTCTTAACTATTTAACGGGCAAGAGTGTGGATTTTATAAACAAGTGTGCAATGAACGGAACGATTTTAGCGCATACAGATGGAAATGTACCTAACCTTATGGTAAACATTCCAGAGCAGAATGAATTCTATCTTGGACAGTTATTCTATTTCTTTGAATTTGCGTGTGGTGTCAGTGGATACATTCTGGGTATTAATCCGTTTAACCAGCCAGGTGTTGAGAGCTATAAGAAGAATATGTTTGCGTTACTTGGCAAGCCGGGCTATGAGGCACAGAGAGAAGAATTGATGAAGCGTCTGTAGACAGATGAAAAAGGGCATCCGAAGCACAATCCGAATTCAGCAGGCAGAAGAATGTTAAATGTTTGTAAAGGCCTGTGCGAAAAAGAGTGGAAATGCCTGTGTTCGTGAGAAAATGAACGGATGCGGGCATTTTTCTCCACTTGACTTTGCCGGTTTTGAAAGTTAGAATTTTATCATGCAACAGCCAGACTTGATTGTACATGAAGAGACAGGAAACCGGAAGGGAAGGATGCCATGATGACAGAAAACAGAGAGTGGACAGTAGAAGAATTATTAGAGATGGCAGAGCAGAAGCATTTCCGTGAGCTGAAGAAAATACTTGCAGAAATGAATGAAGTGGATGTGGCAGCGTTCATTGAAGAGCTTAGTTCTGAAAAAACGGTGGTGGTATTCCGCACACTTCCGAAGGAACAGGCAACGGATGTGTTTGCCTATCTGCCAATTGAAAAGCAGGAGCATATTATAAACAGTATCACAGATTCTGAGCTGCAATATATCATAGAAGACCTGTTTGCTGATGATGCGGTAGATATGCTGGAGGAGCTCCCTGCGATGGTGGTGAAGAGGGTGCTCAAGAATGTGACTCCTGCCACTAGAGATTTGATTAACCAGTTTTTGAATTATCCAGAAAATTCGGCGGGAAGCATTATGACTGCCGAATATATCGGATTGAAAAAGAATATGACAGTGCAGCAGGCGTTTGCGTACATCCGTAAAAACGGTGTGGATAAGGAAACAATTTATACCTGTTATGTCACTGATAATAAGAGAAAGCTTGAGGGAGTTGTAACAGTCAAGGATCTTCTGATGAATTCCTACGAAACATTGATAGATGATATCATGGATGACCATGTCATCAAGGTGGTGACAACAGAGGATCAGGAGACTGTGGCAGAAACCTTTCATAAATATGATTTGCTGTCCCTGCCGGTGGTTGACCATGAAAACCGGCTGGTGGGAATTGTTACGGTGGATGATGCTGTTGATGTTATGCAGCAGGAGGCAACAGAGGATATCGAGATTATGGCAGCTATGCGGCCGAGTGAGAAGCCTTATCTTAAGGAATCGGTATTCAATCTGGCAAAAAACCGTATTGTGTGGCTGATGGTACTGATGTTCAGCAGTATGATAACCGGCGGAATTCTGGCAAGGTATGAAGCTGCATTTGCAACAATTCCGCTGCTTGTTACGTTTATTCCGATGCTGACAGGAACCGGCGGTAATGCAGGAAGTCAGAGCAGTGCGCTCATCATCCGTGGTCTGACAACAGGCGAGGTTGAGCCGGGGGATATTCTTAAGGTTATCTGGAAGGAAATCCGGGTGGGAATGATTGTCGGGGCAATTCTCGGACTGGTGAATTTTCTGCGTCTCGTTATTACCTATCCGGGTAATACCATGATTTGCCTGACGGTTGTGTTAAGCCTGTTTTTTACCGTGATTATGGCAAAGACGATTGGCTGTGTACTGCCGATTATTGCGCATAAGTGCAAGGTTGATCCGGCAATTATGGCGGCACCATTGATATCCACTATTGTGGATTCCTGCAGTATGATATTATATTTTCAGATAGCTTGTCAGCTATTGAATTTTTAGTATACAAAGTCATTCGATGTAAACAACATAAGATGAGAAATGGGGGAAAGAAATGCTTGAACAGTTAAAAGAAGAAGTTTATAAGGCTAATATGGAATTAGTGGAGAAAGGTATGGTTATTTATACCTGGGGGAATGTCAGCGGTATTGACAGAGAGAAGAAGCTTGTGGTAATTAAGCCGAGCGGTGTGGATTATGATGCTATGAAACCGGAGGATATGGTTGTAGTAGACCTGGATGGAAACGTGGTAGAGGGGAAATATAAACCATCATCTGACACGCCTACACATCTTGTTCTTTATCGGACTTACCCGGATATCGGCGGTGTGGTTCACACTCATTCTACATGGGCAGTAACCTTTGCACAGGCGGGGATGGATATTCCGGCATTGGGAACGACACATGCAGATTACTTTTTTGGGAATATTCCATGTACCAGGGATTTGACTGCAAAGGAAATTGAAGAAGCATATGAGGAAAACACAGGAAACGTAATTGTGGAGACGATTGCTGACGGAGATCCGATGGCAATACCGGGAATTCTGGTTAAGAATCATGGCCCGTTTGCATGGGGAAAAACTCCGGCGCAGAGTGTGTACCATGCAGTTGTACTGGATAAGGTGGCAGAGATGGCGTACAATACGATGACCCTCAATCCAAGAGTAGAACGTGTGCAGCAGTATCTGCTGGACAAGCATTATTACAGAAAGCATGGCGCAAATGCGTATTATGGACAGGGTGACCACAATTAAGGGGAGGTAAAGCATGGGCAACATAAGTGAAACTATTTCTTCTGGTAAGGCAGTATTGGGAATTGAATTTGGTTCTACCAGAATCAAGGCGGTTCTGATTGACGAGAATCACCAACCGATTGCGTCAGGAAGCCATGACTGGGAAAACCGTTATGAGAATGGTATCTGGACTTATAGTCTGGATGATATCTGGAAAGGTCTGCAGGACAGCTATCAGAGGCTGGCAGAGGAAGTCAGAGAAAAGTACGGTGTCACGATTACCCGTCTGGCAGCAATCGGATTTTCTGCTATGATGCACGGGTATATGGTGTTTGATAAGGATGGTGAGCTTCTGGTTCCATTCCGCACATGGAGAAATACCATAACTGAGAAAGCATCTGAAAAGCTTACGGAAGCATTTAATTTTAATATTCCTCAGAGATGGAGTATTGCGCACCTGTATCAGGCGGTTTTGAATGACGAGGAGCATGTGAAGGATATTGTATTCCAGACGACGCTGGCAGGCTACATTCACTGGAAGCTGACCGGGGAGAAGGTGCTGGGAGTAGGAGAGGCTTCCGGCATGTTCCCGATTGACACAGCAACTGGCGGTTTTAATCAGAAAATGATTGCACGGTTTGATAAACTTATAGAAGGAAAGGCATATCCATGGAAGCTGACAGATATTTTACCGAAGGTACTGACAGCCGGAGAAAATGCAGGAACTCTTACTCAGGAGGGAGCTGCTCTTTTGGACGTGAGCGGTAATCTGGAAGCTGGTATTCCGCTTTGCCCGCCGGAGGGTGACGCCGGAACAGGAATGGCAGCGACAAACAGTGTGGCAGTGAGAACAGGAAATGTATCTGCCGGAACCTCTGTATTTGCCATGGTGGTTCTGGAAAAGGATTTGAAGAAGGTGCATCCTGAGTTGGACCTTGTAACGACACCTGCCGGTGATACCGTTGCTATGGTACATTGCAATAATTGTACATCGGATTTGAATGCGTGGGTCGGTTTATTTAAGGAATTCGCTGAGAGCTTTGGCATAGAGGTTGACACGAACAAGCTGTTTTCTACATTATATAACAAAGCGCTGGAGGGAGATGCTGACTGCGGCGGACTTCTGGCATATAACTATTTCTCGGGAGAGCATATCACCGGCTTTGAGGAGGGCAGACCATTGTTTGTGCGTATACCGGAGAGCAGCTTTACTCTGGCAAACTTTATGCGTACTCATCTGTTCACTTCACTCGGTGCGTTGAAGACGGGGCTTGATATTTTGCTTAAAGAGGAAGAGGTTAAGGTAGACCGTATCTTTGGGCATGGCGGACTCTTTAAGACGAAGGGAGTGGGCCAGAAGATTCTGGCAGCGGCTATGGACGCGCCTGTATCTGTCATGGAAACAGCCGGAGAAGGCGGTGCATGGGGTATTGCCCTGCTGGCTTCCTACATGATACATAAAGGGGAAAATGAGACACTTGCCTCTTATCTGTCTGACAAAGTATTTGGTGGTGAGACTGGCGTATGTGTGGAGCCGGATAAGAAGGATGTAGAGGGATTTAATGAGTTTATGAAGCGCTATAAGGCAGGGCTGTCTGTTGAGCGTGCCGCAGTAGAAGCTTTGAAATAAAAACGGTAGTAACAAAACAGTAAAAATCGCGGCTATTTATAGCGCGACCAAATATAAGGAGGATAAAGTAAAATGAAGTTTTTTATCGACACAGCAAATGTAGAGGAGATTAAGAAAGCAAATGACATGGGAATCATCTGTGGTGTTACCACAAACCCGTCCCTGATTGCAAAGGAAGGAAGAGATTTCAACCAGGTTATCGCAGAGATTGCATCTATCGTAGACGGCCCAATCAGCGGGGAGGTTAAGGCAACTACAGAGGATGCGGAGGGCATGATTAAAGAAGGTCGTGAAATCGCCAAGATTCATAAAAATATGGTTGTTAAGATTCCTATGACAGTAGAGGGATTAAAGGCTACCAAGGTTCTGGCATCTGAGGGAATCAAGTGTAATGTGACACTTATTTTCTCTGCAAATCAGGCATTACTGGCAGCAAGAGCGGGAGCAGCTTATGTATCTCCATTCCTTGGACGTTTGGACGATATTTCTCAGCCGGGTATTGATTTAATCCGTACTATTTCCGAGATTTTCGATATCTATGGAATGGATACAGAGATTATTGCTGCAAGTGTACGCAACCCGATTCATGTAACAGACTGTGCTCTGGCAGGTGCTAACATTGCAACAGTACCATATAAAGTATTAGAGCAGATGACAAAGCATCCGCTGACAGACCAGGGTATTGAAAAGTTCAAGAAGGACTATGAGGCTGTTTTTGGTAAATAGTTTATAAACCATGCTGCAAGGCAGCAGGAACGGAGGAGAAAATGAGTAACATCGACACAATGTCAGTCAATGCCATCAGAGTTCTGGCAGCAGACGCTGTACAGAAAGCGAAATCCGGACATCCGGGCTTACCGCTTGGCTCAGCAGCTATGGCGTATGAATTATGGGCAAAGCATATGAACCATAATCCAAAAAATCCAAAGTGGGAGAATCGTGACCGCTTTATCCTTTCAGGAGGACATGGCTCTACCTTATTGTATTCCCTGCTTCATCTGTTTGGATATGGTCTGACGATAGAGGATTTGAAGAATTTCCGTCAGATGGATTCTTTGACACCGGGACATCCCGAGTATAAGCATACAGTAGGAGTAGAGGCTACAACCGGACCGTTAGGTGCCGGTATGGGCATGGCAGTGGGTATGGCAATGGCGGAGGCACATCTGGCAGCCGTATTCAACAAAGAGGGATATCCGGTAGTAGACCATTATACCTATGCACTGGGCGGAGACGGCTGTATGATGGAGGGTATTTCATCCGAGGCATTTTCCCTGGCAGGTACACTGGGTCTTGGTAAGTTGATTATTCTGTACGATTCCAATAAGATTTCTATCGAGGGAAGCACAGACATCGCATTTACTGAGGACGTACAGAAGCGCATGGAAGCGTTTGGCTTCCAGACACTGACAGTAGAGGACGGCAATGACCTTGAAGCTATTGGCAAAGCGATTGAGGAGGCTAAGGCAGATAAAACACGTCCTTCCTTTATCACAGTTAAGACACAGATTGGCTACGGCTGTCCTGCAAAGCAGGGTAAGGCGAGTGCGCACGGCGAGCCGCTGGGTGATGACAATGTCGCAGCGCTGAAGGAAAACTTAGGCTGGCCTGCTGACAAGTCCTTCTATGTGCCGGATGAGGTTTATGCGAATTATCAGGCAATCGCTGAAGATAAGGCGAAGACTGAGGATGCATGGAATAAGCTGTTTGCTGAGTATTGTGAAAAGTACCCGGATATGAAGGAGTTATGGGATACATACCATGATGAACATCAGGCTGAAAAAGCATATGACTGTGAGGATTTCTGGAAGTATGAGGATAAACCGGAGGCAACCAGAAGCCTGTCCGGCAAGCAGATTCAGAAGATTAAGGAGCTGCTCCCGAATTTAATCGGTGGTGCGGCTGACCTGGCTCCATCTACCAAGACATATATGAGTGACAAGGGAGATTTCTCTAAGGACAATTATGCAGGAAGAAATCTGCACTTTGGCGTTCGTGAGCTTGCCATGACCGCTATCGGAAATGGTTTGATGCTTCACGGTGGATTACGTGCATTTGTGTCTACCTTCTTTGTATTCAGTGATTATACAAAACCGATGGCAAGATTATCCGCTATCATGGGAGTGCCGCTTACATATGTATTTACACATGACAGTATCGGTGTAGGAGAGGACGGACCGACACATGAGCCGATTGAGCAGCTGGCTATGCTGCGTTCCTTGCCGAACTTCCACGTATTCCGTCCGGCAGATGCAACAGAAACGGCAGCAGCATGGTACAGCGCAATCACTTCTAAGACGACTCCTACCGCGCTGGTTCTGACGAGACAGAATCTGCCGCAGCTTGACGGCTCCAGTAAGGAAGCTTTAAAGGGCGGTTATGTATTGCAGGATTCTGTGAAGGAAGTTCCGGATGCAATCATCATCGCTTCCGGATCCGAGGTAGAGCTGGCAGTAGGCGCAAAGGCAGAGCTTATGAAGGAAGGCATTGATGTCCGCGTTGTAAGTATGCCAAGTATGGATGTATTTGAGGAGCAGAGTGCAGAGTATAAGGAAGCTGTTCTTCCGAAGGCTGTCCGCAAGAGAGTAGCTGTTGAAGCCCTAAGTGATTTTGGCTGGGGCAAATACGTAGGACTGGATGGCGCTTATGTTACCATGACAGGCTTTGGTGCCAGCGCTCCTGCAAAGCAGCTGTTTGAGAAGTTTGGATTTACGGTAGAAAATGTAGTGAAGGCTGTAAAGAGCCTGTAAGAAAAAAGAGCTGCTGTGAAAGTGAGATACTTTTACAGCAGCTTTCCTGTATCATAGAAAAATTAAAAAGGCACAATCTCTGTTAAATCACTATAGCCTAAGGAGTGCATTCTGTTAAGAACTCCTTTTATAGCATCATCGAATGTCATAAAGGCCTGATATGCTTTTTGGAAATAATTCATGGCGGAGTCATCATTTCCATCTTCTTTTGCCTGCCAGGAGCGGGTAGCAAAATCGTGAATAGCTTTGTGAGTGGTGCTGAGCTGTTGAAATTCAGGGCTGTGAATCAGCTCCTGGTTAGTTTGCGCAGATAACCATTTGCCCAGCTTACAGCCGGCAGGATTATTGACCTGCTTTGCCTGCAGATGTTCGAAGCCGACAATATTATTGTATACTCTCCAGACCAGAACAAAGTGGTCTACTTCAAAGACGCGTATCCAGTCAAGGTCTGTAATGACAGAGTTTTTGCGCACCATGTCACTGCGGGTTTTGTCAATATAACGTCCGATGCGGAAGATATGTCTGCCGAGCTCAAGGCAGTTCTCAGACAGAGAATCATAGCTGTCCGAAAGGTTCTCAATCTGTCTGGAAAATGATGCTGCAGCATTTGTCTGCGTATCAATGGCGTCAAAAATGCTGTCTACGCGTGCATTGATGGCAGTTATCTGGCTGCTCATTTGCTCCATATCCGAGAGAGATGCTTCTACTTTGGCATTACCGGAATTCAGGCTGGCTGCTGTTTCATCCATAGAGACAGCAAGCAGCCCGCTGTCATGGCTCAACTGCTTGACATAGCTGGTAATATCCTCTGCTGATTTGGAGGTGCTGATAGAAAGCTGTCTCATTTCATTGGCGACTACGGCAAATCCGCTTCCGGCGGAACCCGCCTTGGCAGCTTCAATAGAAGCATTCAGTGCCAGAAGATTACTCTGGAAAGCGACTTTTTTTACAACACTGATAATTTCACCAATTTTATCAATACTTTTTTTGAAATTCTGCATCTGCTGGTTAATGACCTGAATTTTATCGGAGGATTCATTGACGGTTTGAATGCTTTCGGTCATGTTCTGGGTAATATTCTGGAATGTAGTGAGAATTTCATGTGTATTGTCACGGATTTCGCCCATGGAAGTAGAAATATGATGGATAGCTTCTTCCATGTTCAGGCTGGAATTTTTCATGTCACGGATGGACTCTGTCTGTGAATGAACCTGGTCAAAGTTCTGCTTAATGAGAGAATTGTCGCCTACGGCGGCCATGGTTTCATTCATTCGCATAACAGCGGCATTGTTTGCATGCTTTAAAGAATAGATGACAGCATTCAGCTTTTCACCATAGATGGGATTATGGAAGGAAGAAGTATCAATTTCCTCATAATTACCATTTATAATCTCATCCATTGCTGCAAGCAGACGTTTTGCATCACTTGTATATGATACGGTACTCGTTTTCTTTTTCCCAAACATAAGTAAATCCTCCATCCTTTTGTAAATAGCAGTTATATCTGCAGAATACTATAATTATAATATGTGTTGCATAGATAAAACAAGAGGATTTCCGGGTATTAAGTCTTTTTTAATTCCTCCATTTGTGTTATAATTTCCCTATCTGACAGCGTCGTGAGAGGATGCGGTATATCAGGTAGAAATGGAGACAGATGTAATATGAAACTGGGAAGAAATGATTTATGCTGGTGCAAGAGCGGCAGAAAATATAAGAGCTGCCATCTGGCATTTGATGAGAAGCTGAATGCGCTGGCATTGGCAGGTAAACTGATACCGAACCATGACATGATAAAGAATGAAGTGCAGATTGCCGGCATCAGGGAAGCAGGAAAACTGAACACAGAGATACTGGACATGATTTCCGAACATGTGAAGGAGGGGATTTCTACAGGGGAAATCAACCGTCTTGTGCATGAATATACGATAGCGCACGGTGCGGTACCTGCACCGCTTAATTATGAAGGATTTCCGAAGAGCGTGTGTACCTCGATTGACGATGTCGTGTGTCACGGTATTCCTGATGATAATAGAATATTAAAGTCCGGCGAAATCGTAAATATAGATGTGACAACGATTCTGAACGGATACTATGGGGATGCCTCACGCATGTACTGCATTGGAGAGGTGTCGGAGGAAAAGAAACGTCTGGTACAGGTGACGAAGGAATGCCTGGATTTGGGACTGGCAGCAGTGAAGCCATGGGGACATCTGGGAGATGTAGGGTATGCGATTAACACGCATGCCCGCAAGAACGGATACACAGTAGTAGAGGAAATCGGCGGACATGGAGTAGGTATTGACTTCCATGAGGAACCATGGGTCAGTCATATCGGTCAGCCGGACACAGATATTGTATTGGCTCCGGGCATGATATTTACGATAGAGCCGATGGTGAACATGGGGACAGCAGATGTATGGCAGGACGAGGAGGATGGCTGGACAGTGCGGACAGATGACGGAGAACCCTCCGCACAGTGGGAATATACAATTCTGGTAACAGAGCAGGGAACAGAGATTTTAACGAGATAAAAAGTGAGGAAGAGATATGAGCGAAAAAAAACCAAACGTAGTTGTATTTTTTACAGATCAGCAGCGCTTTGATACGACTGGCGTCCATGGGAACCCGTGTGGGCTGACGCCGAATTTTGACAGGGTGGCAATGGAGGGTACCCATGCAAACCTTGCCTTTACCCCGCAGCCGGTGTGTGGCCCCGCAAGAGGTGTATTGCAGACTGGTAAATATGCAACCTGTGTAGGAACCTACCGCAATGCGGTTGTACTGCCGAAGGAGCATAAGACGATGGCACATTATTTTAATGAAGCAGGTTACTATACCGGGTACATAGGCAAATGGCATCTTGGCTCAACACGGCATGCCGTGCCGAAGGAGGAACGTGGAGAATACCAGTACTGGCTGGGGGCAGGTGCACTGGAGGCAACTTCTCAGGCATACGACACACTGGTATACGATAATGATGACAGACCTGTACATCTGCCGGGATACCGTGTAGATGCACTGACTGATGCAGCAATCCGCTTTATAGATGATAATAAGGAGAAGCCATTTTTCCTCTTTTTGTCCTTTCTGGAACCACATTTCCAGAACAGCAATGACAGTTTCCCGGCACCAGATGTATATAACCGTCAGCCGGCAGGTTATATGCCGCCTGATTTGGGAGCGCTTGGCGGTACGAGCTGGCAGCATCTTCCGGGCTATTATGGCATGGTGAAGAGACTGGATGAAGCATTTGGACGGGTGCTGGATGCCCTGAAGAGTCTTCATTTGTCTGAGGATACAATTGTTCTGTTTACGACTGACCATGGAAATCATTTTAAGACCAGAAACGAAGAGTACAAGCGTTCCTGCCATGAAAGCTCTATCCGCATTCCGATGGCATTTACAGGGGGACCTTTTACCGGAGGCGGAAGATTGAAGGAAATGGTGAGCCTTGTGGACATTGCCCCGACATTGCTTGATGCGTGTGGTATTCCGGTGCCGGAGGATATGCAGGGACATTCTGTGATGCCGCTTCTGGGCGGAAAAACGGCTGACTGGCCCCAGGAAATATTTGTACAGATGAGTGAGGTACAGGTGGGACGTGCTGTCCGCACAAAACGTTGGAAATATTCAGTAGAGGCATTGGACAAGGATCCGATTAAGGATTCCTGCTCCGATACTTATACGGAAACCTTTCTCTATGACCTTGAGCATGACCCCTATGAGCTGCATAATCTGATTCATTCGGAGGCACATCGCGAGGTCTGTCACGTACTCGCTGCGAAGCTGAAAGCCAAAATGAAAGAGGCAGGCGAAAAGGAGCCGGTGATTCTGGAGGCAGAGAAAGTGAAGGAAGGACAGCTTCGGGTATTTGAGGGTGAAGAGAAGCTATAGACGATAGAAAGGATGGAAGTCTGTGACTAACCGAACAGGGAAACGATATCGATACAGACATAAGATTTATTTGTCTATGATACTGGCATCGGTGCTGCCGGTTATAATTCTTGGATTATATTCCTACCATACCTATATAACTGAGTTTTCACAGAGAAAAAACCTGACGATGCAGGTGACGGCTAATCAGGTAAAGAGCCGGGTGGAAAATATCCTTGACAGTATTAAGCAGTATTACTGTGAAGTAGAAAATAAAGAAGAGATAAAAACATTGATTTCAGCAGATGACCTGTACTATAACCAATATTCCCGCCTGAAGGAGGGGATTGATGTATTGAGTGGACCCGTGTATCTGCGCGACTATGTTCAGGCATATACGTTTATCAATGTTGCTGAGGACTGGGTGGTCAGTACCTATGGTATGTACCGATACAGCGAGATTGCTGATACACCGGAAATGAAAGAGGTGCAGGAGCGGCTGGAGGGCAGCAGGGATCAATGCTGCTGGCTTAACCGTATGGGACAGGAAAGACCGGCCGTCCTGCCTGCGGGGAGGAGCATTGTACTGTCTGACTATGTAATGGTACTGAGGCTGCCGATGCTGTCGGTGGAAGAAAAATGTCTCCTTCTGATTAATCTCAATGATGTCAAGCTGAGAAATCTGATGGCAGAAAACCTGGATGATATGGATGTGACTATCGTCAATACCCGGGGAGAATTGGTGTATACAAGCAGTGCACTGATGGGAGAGTATTGCATTAGTCACATGGAGGAAGTGGAACGTGCGGGAGATTATATGAGCGTGAAGCTCCCGGATGGCTCCCGGCACAGAATGGCAGCAACGACAGCTACCCGGAACGGGCTTATTTATGTAGCGAGTTATGATATGGCTGCCGTAACGGACGGAGCAGAGCAGATATTGTCATTTGCGGTGGTATTGCTTGTTGTATTGGGTCTGGTGCTGATAGGGGTTTGCGCCGGTACAAAAATAATTTATACACCGGTGTCAAAGCTGACAACGCAGATGAATGATGTGCTGGAAACACCGCAGTCCGGTATCGATGAGATAACCTTGCTTGAGAAGGGATTTAATCAGCTTGTTAAGAACAGGGAATCGCTGGAACGAATGATAGAAAATCAGAAGGAAATGCTTGTAGAGCTGTTTCTGACGCGTTTGCTGCGCGGTGAGCTGACTCAGGAACGTATCGATGAGGGTGTGGAACGTTTTGATTTAAAGAAAAAGGCATGCTATATTGTCCTGAGTATGGGGCTCGCACAGGGAGAGCACAGGATGAACAGTATGGAACAGGATGCTCTGATGATGACAGTTGTGGATAATCTGCCTCAGGAGATGAAAAAGCTGTTCTTTGCTGCTCCGGTTATTCGCAATAACGTGATATTTTTTATTCTTGGTTCTGATACAGAGGAAGAACTGGAACAAAAGTCAGAGGAAATCTTTGAGCAAATCAGCCAGTATGTGTATAACTCGTATGGATGCCATGTATATGGTGGTGTCAGCCGTACCTTCCATAAACTGAAGCACCTTCGTACGGCACATAATGAGGGAGTGGAGGCGTTAAAGAATAGCGAAAGCTTGAAGGTCTTCGAAACCTCAGATGGGGGGGTAGACAGGGCAGATACAGAAAAGGCAATCTGCTTCTATTCTGACTTTAGCAAGAATAAGGAGAGTTCCTACCGGTATGACCTTTTTGCAGAGCAGGAGATTCGAAGAGCTGTGGATGCCTGTGAGAAAGATGCGGCATTTGCAGCTGTGGACAAATTTATCGACCGTTTGCTTGAAAAAGGTGTATCCAGACAGGACAGATATTTTTTCCTTCACCGTTTTCTGATAGCAATACTGCAGGTAGCCTCGGAAGCGGGGCTGTCAATGAATCAGATATTTGAAGGGGAGGAGGATAATCTGTTCCTTGCGCTGGATTCTATCGTAGAACCGGAAAATATCCGGCAGTTTTATAAGAGTCAGATTATTGAACCGGTGGTTTCGAATCTGACAC
This sequence comes from Lachnospiraceae bacterium, assembly GCA_017624115.1. GTDB lineage: Bacteria > Bacillota > Clostridia > Lachnospirales > Lachnospiraceae > RGIG8607. The sequence continues at coordinate 23,122 of JAGANQ010000007.1, read as the reverse complement.
AGTATAGAAGAAGTCATTCTGTAGACATCATGGAGCAGGTAATTGCTCTTGTAAAGGAAAAGAACGGGGACATTACCCTGACAGAATGTGCCGAACAGCTTAACTACCATCCGAGCTATATCTGGCGTGTATTAAAAACAGAGAATAATATGACCTTTACAGATTTTGTGGCTTTGGAAAAGCTTGAGCTTGCAAAGGAGATGCTGCTGGAGACAACATTGTCAGTGGCAGAGATTGCACAGAAGCTAAACTATACAAATACACAGAATTTTATCCGTTTTTTCAGCAAGCATGAAGGGATTACTCCCGGAAAATACCGTCAGGAGCATAAAGAAAAGGAATAATCAAAATAATCCGGTCAAAAAATTGTGGCAAGAATGTGATTATCCAAAAATTTGACTGGTCTGCAAAAGTAAATAAAATGATAATTTTGAAAAAACACTTGATGAAAACGCTGATAAAATCAAGTGTTTTTTTGTCGTCTGTGAAAAATGTGTGAAAAGCAACTTGCAAGATATTGAGTATTGAAAAAGCAATACTATGTATGTTAATATTACCACATAAAACATATAAAACAGAAACAAAATTGTGCACTTTATATAATGTTAAAAAATCAACAATTATAGCAGGTGTAAATTTTGAGCTGTAAATTAAGAAAGAGGGAGGACTACATATGGCGAAGAATGCACAGCCTGTTGTGGCAGGAAACAGGAAAAGCCTTTGGAAACAAGTGTATCAGCAGAAGGGGCTTTATCTGCTTTTGCTGCCAGGTCTGATATATCTGATTGTATTTAAGTATATACCAATGCTTGGTGTCGTTATTGCATTTCAGAATTTCAGCCCATTCCTTGGATTTACTGGCAGTCCATGGGTAGGATTTGATCAGTTTAAACTGTTCTTTACTGGAAATGATTTCTGGATGTTAATGAGAAATACATTAGGTATTTCTTTATTAAACCTGATATTTTATTTCCCGGCACCGATTATTCTGGCTTTGTTTTTGAATGAAATCCGGTGCTCATGGTATAAGCGTCTGGCACAGACACTGGTGTATATACCACATTTTATTTCTTTCGTTATTGTGGCAAGCTTGTCTTATACATTATTTAATGTTAATGATGGTATTATCCATGAGATTTTGCTTGCAATTACAGGAAAGAACATTGATATCCTTTCTAAACCTCAGTATTTCTGGGGATTGATTGTTGGACAGAGTATATGGAAGGAAAGTGGCTATGGTACAATCGTATTCCTTGCAGCATTATCCGGTGTGGATGTACAGCTCTATGAAGCAGCCAAGGTGGATGGTGCAGGCAGATGGAGACTGATGTGGCATGTAACACTTCCTGCTATTAAAAGTACAATCGTAATCATGCTGATTATGAGAGTAGGTTCTCTTTTGAATACAGGTTATGAGCAGATTTTCCTTATGAGAAATTCGCTGAATGTATCCAAGGCGGAGGTTATTGATACCTATGTATATACAAGAGGTATCTCCGGCGGTCAGTATTCTTACTCTACTGCGGTAGGTTTGTTTAAATCTATTGTTGGTATGGTAATGGTATTATCCGCAGACCGGCTTGCCAAGAAGATGGGCGAGTCAGGCTTATATTAGAATTTTCAGAAAGGAGAGACCCCTTATGGCAGCAGCGAAAACAAAAAATAAGATTAAAAGAAGCGTGGGTGACCAGATTGTTCAGGTGCTGATTTACATATTCGTTGGAGTGTTTGCCGTTTCTACAGTACTTCCGTTTCTATATGTAGTTGCAGGATCATTTGCAACAGAGAAGGAACTGACACAGAGAGCGTTTTTCATTATTCCGCATGAGTGGTCACTGAATGCGTTCCGCTATATTATCAATGACGGTGCGATTTTCAGAGGCTTAAAGAACTCAGCTTTTGTGACGATTGTCGGTACTTTTGTAAATATGGCATTTACAACTACTTTTGCGTATCCGTTATCCAGAAAATACTTAAAGGGAAGAAACTTCTTTATGAATATGGTTATCATTACCATGCTCTTCTCCGGTGGTATGATACCGGGATATCTGTTAATCAGCGGGCTCGGAATGCTGGACAGCTTTGCATCTCTGATTTTACCGGGTGCAATCAGTGTATTCAATATGGTTATTGTTAAAAATTTCTTCCAGGAGATTCCTACAGAGCTGGAAGAGGCAGCTAAGATTGACGGATGTTCTGATATTGGTATTTTCTTTAAGATTATATTACCTTTGTCCAAGCCGGTAATCGCTTCTATCTCTTTGTTCTACGCAGTAGGACACTGGAATGATTACTTTAATGCAATGTTATATATTCGCGATCCAAATAAAGAAGTAGTACAGATTGCGCTGAGACGTATCGTATTACTGGCAGGCGGAGCAAATCCAGATGGTTCCCCGATTGACTTCGGTGAGTTTGGTGCACCGCCGGAAAAAGCGGTAAAGATGGCAGCTACGGTGGTTTCCACAGTGCCGATTCTGGTAGTATATCCATTTGTCCAGAAGTACTTTACCAAAGGTGTTATGGTTGGAGCCGTAAAAGGTTAAAACATATATTAAAGCAGTAACAATTAAGGGAGGTAAAAACTATGAAAACTAAAAAACTTACAGCTTTAATGCTGACTGCAGCTATGGTTGCAGGTTCACTTGCAGGATGTGGCGGAAATTCCAACACAACAAATGCCACAACAGCAAACAGCGCTACAACAGCAGCAAGCACTGCTACAACAGCAGCGGACAGTGCTACAACAGCAGCTTCTGCTGAGATGCCAAAGATTACATTCCAGGCAATCGACCATCAGGGCGGATTCTTTTCAACAGGTACTGCTCAGGGCAAAGATGAAGTATTACAGAAGGTTAAGGACTATACCGGTGTTGATGTAGAATACATTCCGGTGGCAAATGACAGCTTAGAGGAAATCGTTGGTGTTACCCTGCTTGACACAAAGAATCTTCCTATGATTATGACATGGGGCGGAAATTTAAATGCTACCATTATCAGTGCTGCTAAGGCAGGTGCTTTCTGGAACCTTGAGGATTACATCTTTGATGAGGAGAAATACCCAAATCTTTCCAAGGCAAACAAGGATGTATTAAAGCAGATTACAGTAGATGGACATATTATTGGTCTGTACCGTGCAAGACCAATCGGAAGAAATGGTCTTGGATATCGTTATGACTGGGCTGATAAGCTTGGCTTAAGTGCTCCTGAGACAGTTGAGGATGTATATAACATGGCTAAGGCATTTTCCGAGCAGGATCCTGACGGAAATGGTGTAAGAGATACCTATGGTCTGTGCTTATGTAAGTACACAGGTCCTATCGATATTATCCAGACATGGTTTGGCGCTGGCAATGGCTGGGCAGAGAGAGACGGCAAGCTGGTTCCTTCCCATATGACAGACGAATATATGGAAGCTGTAAATTATGTGAAGAAGATGTATGATGAAGGTCTGGTATACTCTGACTGGGCTATCCGTGATACAAATACATGGTCTGACGGTGTTAAGAATGGCGAATGTGGTATGTTCCTTGACGTTCTTGACAACTCCAGAAGAATCTGGGATTACTTTGTAAATACTCCTATCGCATCTGTAAACGGTGACGAAACAGCTTCTATGGCACTGGCTGGAGCTATCGCAAAGGAAAAAGGCGGACAGCCTGTAACTATGGCTACTTCTGGTATGAACGGCTTCTTTATGATTACAAAGGGTGCTAAGACAGAAGCTGATTTAGAGGCTTGTCTGACATACCTTGATAAGATGTGCGATGATGAAATGATGACATTAGCTGACCATGGCTTAGAGGGTATTGGCTATGAAATGCAGGATGGCTATTTAGTAGATATCAACACAGACTGGACACCAGCTCAGAAGCCTCACACAGGTCTTAACCAGACGGTATGCTACATTCCTAATCTGTCCGCATCTAATCCGACAGTTAAGAAGTCAGACCGTGCTATCCTTGAGGAGCAGGTAAAGGCTGACAACGTTCAGTACGCAGTATTCAATCCGGCTGCAGGATACCTTGCAGGTTCCGAAACATATGCTCTGAATGGTGCTATCCTTGATACGGCATTAAAGGATGCAAGAACACAGTACATCTGTGGTGAAATTGATGAGGCAGGATTCCGCGCAGCTATGGATACATGGCTTGCACAGGGTGGACAGCAGATTATCGATGAAGTAAATGCTTTATATCAGGCAGATAAATAAGCCCATATAAGACGTTAAGAAAATACATTGAACAAATAAACAGAATGAAATAAAATAGAAGCGTAAGCTTACTATCAGGGGCTGTTGCAGCGTAAGCTGTAGCAGCCTTTCTGTGTTAAGTGCAGCAGCGCAGAAGAGTGTGAAGCAGAAAAGGGAATATAGCTGCACGGAAAAGAGGAAAAGGATGAACTGGGAAAATGAATGGAAGTGCCCCACCATGCGCCAGCGAATCAAACCTTTCTGGTTTTGGAACGGCGATATGAATGAAGCTGAGATAGACCGCCAGCTCAGAGAAATGAAGGAACAGGGATTGGGAGGAGCATTTATCTGCGCCAGACAGGGACAGACAATCGCGTATCTGAACAATCAGTGGTTTGACCGTATTGCATTTGCCTGCAGAAAAGCGAAGGAATATGGTCTTGAGGTATGGCTGTATGACGAATATCCGTATCCAAGCGGTGTGAGCGGCGGAGAGGTGCTGCTGCGCCATCCGGAAGCAGGACATACAGTGCTGAGTATTCAGATATATGATGCAGCTGGCGGTGAGGAGACCGAATGCAATCTGGGCTGGGAGAAGGTGATGTACGCCAAAGCAGTAAGAAAGCTTCCAGACGGAACTCTCGACTGGAATGATACAATAGATATTACGGATGATATTGGTGTGCTCCAGCCACAGGAAATCTATCAGAAGACAGGGCTGACTGCCTATAATAACAAGAGATTTTTTTCCTACGGTCCGACACATGTTCTTAATGTAACGCTGCCAGAGGGAGGATGGAGACTGGTTATCTGCAGCAGCAAAGCACTGAATGATTTCAAGTACTATGGAAATTATTTTGATCCATGTAATAAAGCTGCCGTTCAGACATTTATAGAGACAACGCATGAGAAGTATCAGAAGACACTGGGGGACGAGATGGGTAAGAGTGTCTATGGTATGTTCTCCGATGAAGTGGGATTGCTCGGGAGACTCCCATGGTCAGAGCAGCTTCCGGCTTATTTTGAAAAGAGATTTGGTTACGACATTCGCAGTGTTCTGGCTGCAATAGGTGATAAAACATATCCTGATGCAGCGAAAATCCGCTATGAGTTTTATCAGGCTCTGCACGAATTATTCCGTGAGAGCTATCATAAACCGATGTCAGACTGGTGTAATGAGCATAATATTCTCTATGCAACAGAGGTGCCGTCCATGCGCCGCTCTACACAGATTTATTCTACAGTGCCGGGAGGAGACTGTGCGCATGAGAAGCTGGGACGCTCTCTTGACTGGACCTACGAGAGAGATCTGCATAGCTACAGAAGCTGTGCAATGGGAGTAAGCTCCGTGTCAAGACAGATGAACAGAGATTATGCCATGATTGAAAGCTTCCATAGTGTAGGCTGGTCGATGACACTGCAGGATGCTAAGTGGATGCTGGATTTGCTGGCTTCCATGGGAATCAATTTCTACAATGTACATGCGTTTTATTATACGATTGATTCTATTACCAAGCATGATGCACCTCCTTCCCAGTTTCTGCAAAATCCGTATTGGAAAAATTATCATCTGCTGGCAGACTATGCGGGAAGACTCAGTGCATGGCTGAGCAATACAGAATCACTCAATACGGTGGCAGTTCTTGACCCGGTTGTATCTTATTGGACACATCTGGCGAATTCCTTCCAGCGATTTGGGTATGCCGGAACAGATCAGGATGAGGAGGCAGACCTGAATACGTTAAAGGATGACTGGATGCACATTATTAAGGAGCTGCGTTATTCTCACATAGGAGCTGATTTGATTGATACTGAGATTATGGCAATGGCAGAGATAGCTGACGGCAGGATGAGGATAGGCAAGGCTGAATACAATACACTGGTCATCACGCCGAATACTGCTATTGAGCGCACAGCAACAGAGAAGATTAAGGAATTTTTGAAGTCCGGCGGCAGAGTAATCGCTATCGGTCTGCTTCCGTATGAGGTCGTGGACGAAGATGAGCAGGTGGAAAAGACCTATCAGGAAATCTTCGGTGTTGAGAAGGATACAAAGGCGGATTACTGGCAGGAAGGAAGCGGCGTGGAGGTTATCCGCAACGGCAATGCTGTGTTTGTTTCTACGAACGGCAATGTTAAGCATGCAGGCAGTGAAGAAAAATGGATTTCCCTGATTGCAGAGGCAGCAGCATTCCCGGTGAGTGTGAGCGTGCCGGATAAGGACAGAAAGAGTTTGTTCTCTTCTATCAGGCGGGGCAGGGATGGCGAGCTTTATATTATGCTCGGCAACTATGAGAAAAATTATGTGGATGCAGAGCTGAGTCTTAAGGAAGACCAGAGCAGTGCATGGCATATGAGCCTTGAAAACGCGGAAATTACCGGAATGGAGATGCAGAGCGGCATCGTAAAGGTGTCACTGGCACCGTTTGAGACGAAGCTGATTCGCTTTGACAGGCAGCCTGCTTCTGCAGAGGAGAAGGACAGACCGATTATCATAATTGATACGGCAAATCCGATGGAGGTGTCGATTAAGGGCGGCAATATCTACCGCATGGAGATGTTTGAGGTATCTCTTGACCGAAAGAACTGGAAGGAAACAGAGGTTAAAACGCTGATTGAGCTGTGTGACGCTTCCGGAATTCTCACAGGTGAGAATCTGGTGTATGACAGTGAATTCGGTACGCCAAAGCATATCGGCATCAAATACCCGGTTAAGCTGTATTATAAAACAAAGGTAGAGATAGAGACACTTCCCGGGAAGGCAGAGCTATTGCTGGATGCACGCTGTATTACAGGGGATTATGTGATTTCGGTAAATGGCCATGTGCTCGCGAATCGTGATTTTGAAGCAGTATTTATCAATGACCAGAATAACCGTATGCAGGATGTCAGCGCTTATCTGAAACAAGGCGAGAACGAAATTGCAGTAGAAGTAACTGCAGAGCATGACTGGGACGGCATTCGCGATCCGCTTTATCTGGTGGGTGACTTTGGCGTGGCAGACGGAAGGATTGTGCAAATGCCAAAGACAGCAGCACTTCGTGAGAAATATATAGAAGGCTTCCCGTATTACAGCGGTGACTTTATATTCAAGGGAAGCTTTGCAGCAGAACCGGGTGTCGAAGCAGACCTGCGTCTTAGCTGTTCCGATGAAATCCATGACTGCATGGAGGTTATAGTGAACGGAGAAACTCTGGGTGTGCGTGCGTTTTCGCCAAATACATGGCATGTAAAGCCAGGTGTTTTAAGGAAAGAGAATACAGTTGAGATTATCTATACCAATACACTGATTCATATGCTGGAGGGCAGTTATTTTGATTATGATGAGCATGAGACAGTGAAGATATAGCTGACAGGAGAAAGAAAGGGTGGGAGCATGGAACAGACAATCAGATTTACTAAAATGAAGGAACGTGCCCGCCAGGGGTATGTAACCTGGGGAGCACCATGGAAGAAGGGCTGTGTCACAGAGACAGCAGGATATGTTCTGACCGATGAGGCGGGCACAGAGCTGCCGGTGCAGAGCGCTGTCAGCGCCTATTGGCCGGATGGCAGTGTAAAGTGGAGCAGACATACTGCGAAGCTGCCGGAGGGTGCAGATATATTTCTTCTCACTGCGTCAGAAAAACGGGGAAAAGAGAAGGGGCAGCTGGCAACAGAGCTGGAGGACAGGTTTGTGATAACCGGTAAGAGAGTTCATGCTTCTGTACCCAGAACAGGAAATCATGTGATAGAGGAGCTCGTCACTGACGGAAGAATGACTGCCACATATGGCTGCCTGCCACTGCTTCTGGAGGAAAGAGGGGAGGAGGACGGCTGCCCTGTGACAAAACAGGTCTCCTACACTGGTATCATAAAAGAGGCGGTACTGGAGGAAAATGGCTCTGAGAAGGCGGTTATTTGTCTGCGTGGAGTGCACAGAAACGAAAAGACAGGAAGAGAGACACTTCCGTTTGTGCTGCGCCTGTCATTTTATGATGAGAGCGACAAAGTACATATTACACATACCTTCCTGTACGATGGTGATGATAAGAAGGATTTTCTCAAGGGAATCGGCATACAGCTGTTCTGTCCGGTAGAAGGGGAGCTTTGCAACCGTCATGTGAAGTTTGCCACTGATTATGGCTGTTTCCATGAGAGCCTGAAGATGCTGCTTACATGGCGCCCAAGAATCCCGGCAGAGGTGTATGAACAGCAGATGTCCGGAAAAAATCTGAATCTGCAGGCAATGGAGGAGGCAGCTGCCGCCAATGTCATTCAGGCAATGGGAAATATGCCGACCTGGAGCAATTATCATATGTGTCAGGACAGTGCCAGCCATTTCTATATTCGAAAGAGAACAGGGCATGAGGAATGCTGCTATCTGGACTGCCTCAATGGAAACCGTGCGGCAGGAGCAGCGGCGGTGGCAGGTGAACAGGGAGGAATTGCGGTAGCTTCCCGCGATTTCTGGCAGAAATATCCGTCGGGAATCTGGTTTGATAAAATAGACAGTGACTGTACTGAGGTTACCATATGGCTGTGGACACCGGAAGCAGAGGCGATGGATTACAGACATTATGATGTTACAGGATATTCACAGTCCTATTATGAGGGCTTTGATGAGCTGGGAGCAGACCCATACGGAATCGCAAACACAAATGAATTGGAAATCATGGGATTTAGCGGAGAGATTCTTCCTGATGAAGAGTTGCTTTCATGGAATGAGGCGGTACAGAAGCCGATGGTGCTCGTGGCATCTCCGCAGTATTATCACAGTGTGGGGGCTTTTGGCAGATGGAGCCTGCCGAACTATGATACACCGTTTGCGCGTTTTGTGGAGGAACAGCTTGATGCGGCAGTTGAATTCTACAAAGAAGAGATAGATACAAGAGGTTTCTATGGCTTTTACAATTATGGGGATGTGATGCACACCTATGACAAGGCGCGTCATACCTGGCGTTACGATATGGGCGGCTTTGCATGGCAGAATACAGAGCTTGTGCCGACACTCTGGCTGTGGTATGCTTTCTTAAGAAGCGGCAGGGAGGATATCTTTACTCTGGCAGAGGCGATGAGCCGCCATTGCTCAGAGGTAGATACCTATCATCTGGGAAAATACAAGGGTATCGGTTCGCGCCATAACGTAAGGCACTGGGGCTGTCCGTGCAAGGAAGCACGTATCGGCATGGCAGGACATCATCGCTTCTACTACTATCTGACTGGCGACGGCAGAATGGCAGACGTATTTGACGATACGAAGGATGCTGATTTTGCACTGCTGAATATTGACCCGATGCGTTTCTTTTATGACAGAGAAAGCATGGTATATCCGACACATGCACGTTCCGGCCCGGACTGGTCAAGCTTCTGTTCAAACTGGCTGACAGAGTGGGAACGCCATAAAAATACGACATACAGAGACAAGATAAAAACGGGTATTGAGGATTTGAAGCAGATGCCTCTGCAGCTCATTTCCGGTTCTGATTTTGAATATGACCCGGCGGATAATCATCTGCGCTATATTGGTGAGCGTTCTACCGGCGGCTGTCATCTGCAGATTTGTATGGGAGCCGCACAGACCTGGATAGAGCTCTCTTATCTGCTGGAGGACGAGGAATGGTCGAAGATGCTGGCAGATTTCGGACGCTTTTATCTGCTCCCGCAGGAGAAGAAAAATGAGGTATCAGGCGGATTATTTGGAAAGAGAACCGCTTCCTTCCCGTATATGGCGACAGCTATGACAGCCTTCGCAGCGGAGTACTATGAGGATGAAAATCTCGGCCGCTGGTCCTGGCATTATCTGGTTAATGAGCTGCTGCAGGCAGGCGGTGAAAAGGGCTTCGCGGATGTGCACTGTGTGGAAAATACGGCAAACCAGAAGGTTTTGAAGGAAATACCATGGATTTCCACGAATTTTACGGCACAGTGGTGTCTCAATGCTATTATGGCACTGGAGCTGATAGGAAACTATATGCCTCAGACACTTGAGGAAATGAAGGAAGAAGGATTCCTTAAGGAGCTGGAATGTCCGGTTCTGGTTCTATCAGATGAAAGTGTCAGCTAAAGCAGAATAGGGGTGCGATATGAAGTGGTTTCGGAAAGAGGACAGAGATTGGGCAGAAGAGGTATATGGGAAAATCTGTCTGAAAATGAGGGCGGAGGCAGAACGTGTAGGCACTGACATTCCATATATTCCCGAGAATGGACGCTATAAGGATATGGGAAAGGAAGGAATTCACTGGTGGATCAATGGATTCTGGCCGGGTATGCTCTGGCAGATGTATCATGCCACCGGTGAGGAGATTTATAAAAATACGGCGCGTGGTGTGGAAAAGCGCCTGGATGAAGCACTCAATCATTACTCCGGCTTGGATCATGATGTCGGATTTATGTGGCTGCATGCGTCTGTGGCAGATTACCGTCTGACCGGAGATGAGGAAGCAAAAGAAAGAGGTCTTAAGGCTGCGGGTGTGCTGGCGAGCCGCTATAATCCGGCGGGGCGATACATATCGGCGTGGAACGGCAACAGACCGGGGCATATGATTATTGACTGTCTGATGAATCTGCCTCTTTTATACTGGGCAAGTGAACAGACTGGCGACCCCAGATTTACGCTTGTGGCAGAAAACCATACGGATACGGCATTAAAGTATATTGTAAGACCGGACGGCTCCTGCAATCACATTGTTGTCATGGATCCGCTTACAGGAGAGTATCTGGATAATCCGGGCGGACAGGGCTATGGACAGGGCTCATCTTGGTCAAGAGGACAGGCATGGGCAGTTTATGGTTTCGCGCTGGCTTACAAGTATACCGGCAAGCCGGAGTATCTGGATGCTTCTAAGCGTGTGGCACATTATTTTCTGGCAAATGCAGCACTGACGGATTATGTTCCGCTGCTGGATTTCCGTGCACCGGAGGAGCCGGTATATTATGACACGACAGCGGGTGTCATCGCTGCCTGTGGGCTGATTTTGCTGACTGAGCTTGTGGATAGCCTTGAGAAAAATCTGTATGGGCAGGGTGCGGTAAGGCTGCTGCGTGCCATAGAAGAAAAGCACTGCAGCTGGAAGACAGAGGAGGACGGTATTGTTGACTTCGGCTCTGCTAAATATCATCGCGAGGCAGACCGTGAAGTGCCGATTATCTATGGAGACTATTTCTTTATCGAGGGTATTCTGCGAATGACTGACAGAGATTTTCTGATATGGTAGCAGACGGAACGGTAATGTATAACAGAAGGGAGAAAACAGAGTATGACTTTAAAAGAAGCCGCAGAAAAAGCGGTACTTATTTATGAAAATCCACTGGTGTGTGAAGAGGATGTGAAGGACTTTATACTGGAAGGAAAGGCAGCGATTACGTTCCCACAGGGTCGGATGCGTCTGGAGAATAAGCTCGCATCAGAGGAAGGACAGAAAGCGAACTATGTGCTTTGGTGTCCGCAGGATTTTCCGTCAGACGTGTTGATTACATGGGACTTTTATCCGGTCAGAGAGCCGGGATTGTGTATGATGTTCTTTGCGGCAAAGGGCAAGGGGGGAGAGGATTTATTCGACAGCTCCCTGCAGAAGCGTACCGGTGAATATGTGCAGTATCACCATGGTGATATCAATGCGTTTCATATATCCTATTTTCGCCGCAAGGAGCCTGACGAGCGTGCATTTCACACCTGTAACCTCAGAAAGAGCTATGGCTTTTATCTGACGGCACAGGGTGGTGACCCGATACCTGATGTGGCTGATGCGAAGCCGCCGTACCATATTGCAGTGCTCAAAAAAGGCAATGAGGTTCGCTTCTATATTGATGAGCTGGAGATATTCTGCTTTGTCGATGATGGAGAGACATATGGATCTCTGCTTGGCGGAGGAAAAATTGGGTTCCGTCAGCTTGCGCCATTTATCGGCGAGTATGAAAATCTGAAGGTTTATGAGGTTAAGTAAGGAGGCAGTTATGGAAATTCAGTTAAAGATAGACTGGGTGGAGGATATGGAGATTGCATTATCCTGGAATACAGTGGAGAATGCAGAGAACTATCATGTCTACTGGTCGGACAGAAATACAGAAAACATGGCATATAAGCTGGTGGCTGACACAAAGGAGACTTCATATGTCTATAAGCGCAGTACCCACATCCCGCATTATTTTAAGGTGGCAGCAGTCGTAAACGGAAAAGAGGAAGCGGTGAGCGCAGTGACGGCTTCTGCGGTAAAAAGACAGCTCAATCCGCAGAGAGAAAAGCTGAACCGCGGACTGATTGCCGTGAAGGCGAATACGGGCATTTTCCTTGGCTGGCGTCTGCTGGCAGATGAGGTAAAGGGTTACAGCGGGACAGGCGTAACCGGAGCAGAGTTCAAGGTATACCGCAATGGCAAGCATATTGCGACCGTGACAGACAGCACGAATTATATGGATACCGAGGGCAGTGAGACAGACAGCTATCAGGTGGCAGCTGTGTCAGACGGTGTGGAAGCTCCGGCAAGTGAGGCGGTCTGTGCATGGAAGAGCGGTGAGAACTATATCGATATTCCGCTTAAGATTCCTGCCGGCGGTGTGACACCTGCAGGCCAGGAATATGTTTATCATGCCAACGATATGAGTATTGCAGATGTGGATGGTGACGGGGAATATGAATATATTCTTAAATGGGATCCGACCAACTCCCATGATGTGTCTCATAAGGGCTATACCGGAAAGTGCTATATTGACTGTTATAAGCTGAGCGGCAGACTGATGTGGAGACTGGACATGGGCGTCAATATTCGTTCAGGTGCGCATTATACGCAGTTTATGGTTTATGATTTTAACGGTGACGGAAAGGCTGAGATGGCAGTAAAGACAGCACCGGGCACGCATATGACAATCTATGCAGAGAATGGCAGCGTAGAGAAGGAATTTTATATTACACTTCCGGAATCAGATGCAGCAAGGGGAGTTACCCATGAAGATAATTATGTCTGCTCTGCGCAGGATTACTACAATTATATGGCATCACGCTTTATGAACTGGCGTGAAGAGCCGGAGGTAAAGGCAGGTAACTGGCCGGATACGCTGGAGGAGTGCTTCGGAATTGAGAGAAGATATGAATACCCGTTAAAGCGTGAGGACGCTGAGGCACTTACTGATTATTTTATTAAAGAGTTTGCACCATCGAAGAGTCCGAAAATGAGCTGGATAAGTTCGAGGGCTTTATCTTTGAAGGACCGGAATACCTGACGATGTTTGCCGGAGACGGACAGGAACTGGAGACGATTCCGTTCAAATACGGCAGAGTAGATGATGGTCTGATGTGGGGCGACTATGCGATGAAGCGTATCGAGCCATGCAACCGCGTGGACAGATTTTTATCCGGTGTGGCATATCTTGATGGGGAAAGACCATACCTGATTATCTGCCGTGGCTATTATACACGGACAACCGTTGTAGCGTATGATTTCTTTGAGGGACGGTTCCGTGAGTATTTTGCACTGGACAGCGGATTTGTGCCGATGAAGAATCCATTTAACGATAATCCACATGCCGGGAAGGGAACAGACCCTGTATACGGTATTCTTGCAGGTCAGGGCAACCACAGCCTGTCTACAGCGGATGTAGACGGTGACGGCTGTCAGGAAATTATCTATGGAGCAGCGGTGATTGACCATGACGGCAGTGTATTGTACTCCAGCTATGGCAATCTTCCGGACGGCAGATATGCGAAGTTTGGGCACGGAGATTCTATGCATGTGGCGAAGATTAACCCGGACAGACCGGGACTGGAAATCTTCAATGTCTTTGAAGGAGCGACGGAGGCGCCTTACGGCTATGCGCTCCGTGATGCAGAGACGGGAGAGGTATTCTTCGGCGAGTTTGCCGACCGTGACCTCGGCCGCTGTATGATTGGCGATGTCAATCCGAAGGTGCGGGGGCTGCAGGTATGGGCGTCCGACAAGATGTATTCCTGCACGGGAGAGATTCTTCCAGACAAGCTGCTCGGAACGAATCAGTGCATCCGCTGGGCGGCAGATTTGTCTACACAGGTATTGGATGGTGTAGACTATATCGGAGGAAATCATGCGGGAATTATCAATGACAATACACATGGCATCATGCTGGCGCCGGAGGGCATGGCAACAAACAACGGAACGAAGGGAAATGCCTGTCTGATAGCGGATATCTTCGGAGACTTCCGTGAGGAACTGGTACTTCGCAAGGCAGACGACAGTGCAATACGGATTTATACAAATGTAGATGTGACAGAGCATAAGCTGTTTACACTCATGCACGATATCCAGTACCGTACCGGCATAGCATGGCAGAATAACTGCTATAATCAGCCATGCTATACGAGCTTTTACTATGCCGGAGATATGGAGTGGAAGACGGTCTGGGAGAGTCTGTAATAGAAAATTCATCTTCTGCTTGAAAGAATTTCCCGGATGCAGTATCATAAAGATAAGATAATCAGCGAATTACATAAGGAGGATTTTTACAATGATTAAAGGATTTAAAATGAAGCTTTTTGCAGGCTGTGAGGAAGAATATGAGAAGAGACATAACCAGCTCTGGCCGGAGATGAAGGACATGATTCACGAGCACGGCGGCAAGAATTATACAATTTTCCTGGACAAGGAGACATTAACTCTGTTTGGTTATATTGAAATCGAGGATGAGGAAAAGTGGGCGAAGGGCGCAGATACAGCTATCAACCGTAAGTGGTGGGATTTCATGGCTGATATCATGGAGACAAATCCAGACAACAGCCCGGTATCGGTTGACCTTAAGAATGTGTTCCATTTAGACTAGTCGGCCGCAAAATAACCGGCTTGATGTGAAGAACCGTTATACTGGTACATAGCGCGGAAATAAAACGGATATGGGAAAGGAGCAGCGTAATTTATGAGGATTCTGGAATCAAAATTTGTACAGGGCTTTATCAAGATGGCAGATGACGGATATATGCAGGGATGGCATGAGCGAAACGGCGGTAACCTGAGCTATCGTCTGAAGCCGGAAGAGGTGGAGTCTATTAAGCCCCGTCTGAATGCACCGGGAGACTGGACACCAATCGGAACCAGTGTGCCGGGACTGGCAGGAGAGTATTTCCTGGTGACAGGAAGCGGCAAGTATTTCCGTAATATTAAGGTAGACCCTGAGGTATGTATTGCGATTATTGAACTGGACGATATAGGAGAGAATTATCGCATCCGCTGGGGACTTGTAGAGGGCGGTGTGCCTACCAGTGAGCTTCCTTCCCATCTAATGAACCATGAGGTTAAAAAGCGTGTGACAAATGGCAAGCATCGTGTTATTTATCATGCGCATACAACCAATACGATTGCGCTGACCTTTGTGCTTCCGCTGAATGACGAAGTATTTACGAGAGAACTCTGGGAGATGGCAACCGAGTGCCCGGTTGTATTCCCGGAGGGTGTAGGCGTTATCGGCTGGATGGTGCCGGGCGGCAGAGATATCGCTGTGGAGACAAGCAAGCTCATGGAAAAGTATAATGTAGCAATCTGGGCACATCATGGTATGTTCTGCTCCGGTGAGGATTTTGACCTGACCTTCGGTCTGATGCACACTGTTGAAAAATCTGCAGAAATTTTGCTTAAGGTACTGGCGGTAACTCCGCATAAGCTGCAGACGATACAGCCGCAGAACTTCCGCGACCTGGCAGAAGGATTTCATCTGACACTGCCCGAGCGGTTCCTGTACGAGAAAGAATAGACGCAATCCAAACGTGCTGTCGCATCTGGTATGGCTGTAAAGTCGTGATAGTTTCTATTTCAGAAAGTGGGAAAACTGCATATTTTCAAATATAAGCTTTGTAGAGATTAGCACGAAATTTGAGAGTTTCTTACATCTGGAGCTTTGGAAAGCAAATTTTGTGTCTTTGATGCAATCGACAAGCCCAGGCAGATGTCTGCACAGGGAAAGACAGACAATCAAAGTTCCTAGCCGCTCTAAGGCAGGCGTCTCACAAAATCGATATAAAAGTGCGTAAATGCTAACTCGCTCTAACCATAATTGATACGATAAGGCTGAGAGCTCAGACACGCATTTACGCACTTACGTTTTGTTCGCCACCTGCCAAGAGCGGCACGAAACTTTTCTACCGTCTGTTCTTTCTCCTGGCAGACAACCTGCCTTGAGGCTTGTTCGATGCTTCGGAAGACACAAATCATAAAGGCTTTCCAAAGTCCGGTGTTAGAAACACCAAATTTCGTGTTTTCTACAAAGCTATATTTGAAAATATAGCAGATAAAATACTTCCTGAAATAGAAACTATCACGACTTACAGATACTCAAAGTGCGACAGCACGTTTGGATTTAAAGTGGTGTAAACAGGACAAAATTTCAGTAATATGAGATGAATTTTGCAAATTAGTTTATGGCTTGTATATGCCGTATGTGCTATACTTCCAGTAAAAGGGGAAGGAATTCCACCGGACAATAAACCAGAAAAAATTGATTGCCGTCATGCGCGGACAGATTGGAGGAAGTATGGGAAAGAAACGTTATGCACAGGTAGGAACAGGAAGCAGAGCCAGAATGTATTATGAAGCAATTTGCACAACCTTTAAGGACACATGTGATATCGTAGGCTTCTGTGACTTGAGCCAGACAAGAATGAATTACGCTAATAAGGTTATCAGCGAGCAGTTCGGACATGAACCGGTGCCAACTTATAATTACACAGACTTTGACAAAATGATTGATGAGACAAAGCCGGATGTGGTAATTGTTACATCCGTAGACCGTACTCACCATGAATATATTATCCGTGCCATGAGAAAGGGCTGTGATGTTATCACAGAGAAGCCAATGACAATTGACGAGGAAAAGGCACAGGAAATTATCGATGTACAGAAGGAGACAGGTAAGCATCTGCGCGTTACCTTTAATTACCGTTATGCACCGACCAACACCAAGATTCGTGAGTTAATCATGGATGACACAATTGGCGAGGTATTCTCCGTTCATTTTGAGTGGCTGTTAAATACCAAGCACGGTGCAGATTATTACAGAAGATGGCATAGAAGCAAGACAAACAGCGGCGGACTTCTGGTACATAAGTCTACCCACCATTTTGACCTTGTCAATTTCTGGCTTGGAACGCAGCCTGAGAAAGTATTTGCATTTGGCGCAAGAAACTTCTATGGCAAGGAAAATGCAGAGCGCCGCGGCGTGAAGGAGTTCTACTACAGATGCCATGGCAGTGAGGCAGCAAAGAATGACCCGTTTGCGATTGACCTGGAGGCAAATCCGGTTCTGAAGGCTCTGTATCTGGATGCAGAGGCAGACAGCGGTTATATTCGTGACAGAAGTGTATTTGGCGATGACATTACGATTGAGGATACCATGAGTGTGCTTGTTAAATATGCAGGCGGTGCGCAGCTCAGCTATTCGCTGAACTCCTATATGCCATGGGAGGGCTTTATCGTATCCTTTAACGGCTCCAAGGGAAGAATCGAGTACAAGGTATGTGAGAAGGCTTACATCAACGGTGGCGGAGATAAGGCAGACGAGGGTGCTCAGGAAGGAAAATCTATCATGGTATTCCCAATGTTTGGTCAGCCATACCGTGTAGAGACAGAGGAAGGCATCGGAAGTCATGGCGGCGGAGACAAGGTTCTTCTGAATGACATCTTCGGCACACCGGAGCCTGACAGATTCAAACGGGCAGCTTCTCATATTGACGGTGCAATGTCGATTCTTACAGGTGTTGCTGCAAACAAATCGATTGCTTCCGGCGAACCGGTAAATATTAAAGATTTGATTAAATTTTAAAATATGCTATAATTCCAGCTTTGACAAAAAAACTGCGGAGAGCTTGTACAATGGGCTTTACCGCAGTTTTTTATGTAATAGGAAATTCCGATAGAATTTCCTATTACATAAAAAAGCCCTCCGGGCAGGAACGCACTCGCGCGTAAGGTTGGAAGTTGCTAAAGCAACACGCGCTCGGCGCGTAGAATCTCGCGAGCGAGATTCTTTGTTCGAAAGTGAAGGATGTTAGTGCCACAGGTGTGGCTACACACAAAACGCAGGAGCTGTAAACGATATAATTAAAGGGCAAAGCGATTGACGAAAAGCCCACAATGTGATAAAATCAAATTACCTGACAGGTAATCACGAACCTTCTTGCCAGAATAAATGCATTGGAAAAAGCTGATACTATAAAAGATATTGTTGTGCAGCCGGCATTCCATTTCCATAATTTGGAGAATAAGCATGGAAGAAATTTAGACGGCTTCTTTGCAATCGATGTCAAATCAAGAAGAGAACAGTGGCGTATTATTCTTTAGCCGCTTGATGAGAATAAAGAGCCATTTAATCCATGTTACATAGATCAGATATCGTCATATGTTAGAATAGTTGAGATAACGGAGGTGAGTAAGCATTATGAGTAATTATATCGAATATGATGACAGGATTGCTTTTCATCCTGGATATTACATTAAGGAAATAGTTGAGGAAAGCGGCTTGACGCAGGAGGATTTTGCTAAAAGGCTTGATACAACTCCGAAGAACTTGAGTCTCTTGATTCGCGGTGAACAGAATCTTTCAATCGACATTGCAATGAAATTGTCCAGAATGATTGGAACCAGTGTTTCTTACTGGCTTAATCTTCAGAACGCTTATGATGCGCTGATAGCAGAATTCAAGTCTAAGGAAGAACTTACCCAGGAAAGATTAGTCTTTTCAATTTTGGATTATAAGTATTTTCGAGAATATTTCAATCTGCCAGATTTGCCTAGAAAAATAGACGAGCAGATTGTGCAAGTAAGAAATTTTTTGAATGTGGCTACGCTCACTGTGCTTAAGAAACGAGATATGGCGGTAAGCTATAGAAGTGCTACGGGAGAAATGTCAGAGTCTAATATTGTTAAAGCAAATACTATGGTGCAGATAGCGACTAATATTGCCTTGAAAACAGAAGCACCAAAGTTTAACAAGTCGCTTTTTGAAGAAGCTATAAGGTATGCACTTACGCTAACGGAAAATCACAGTACATTCTATCCGCTTATAAAAGAGGCCTTTTGTAAAGCTGGCGTTATCCTTGTTATTCTACCCAATATCTCTGGATCAAAAATCAACGGTGCAACAAAAAAGGTTGGCAATAATATTATGCTGTTGGTAAATGATAGAAGGCTTAATTCAGATACCTTTTGGTTCACATTATTTCATGAGATAGGCCACATTATGAACGGAGATTATGGTATTTCTTTTGATTCGGAGTCTGGAGAACAAGAAGAAATCGCTGACAAATATGCGGAAGATATGTTGATTCCTTGGGATCAGTATCAACAGTTTATTGCTGAAAACAGATTCGATATTCAGTCAATTCGCAGATTTGCAAAAAGAATAGATCGCGACCCCGGGATAGTCCTTGGTAGATTGCTGAATGATGGAAAAGTCAACTACGATGACTGGTCGTTAAATTCGCTTCGGCATAAATACAAAGTAAAAATGGCTTGATTACCATTAACATGAAGCGCTCCTTGGAATAGGAGCGTTTTGTGGCTATGCTGATAAAATTTGCGTTTAGATGTTATGAAATTTAAACAATTCTTAGCGTACGGACTCGTAGTACCACTTATTTGTGCCGCAAACTGAAAGGCGGCGGAATGGAGATTATTATGGCTGAAAAAATATCCAAGAATTTCCGCATTTTAGACTTGTATGTACGTCTCTGTCAGGGAAAAACTATAAACAAATCAGAAGAAGCACAGCACTTTGGTGTGGACGAGCGTTCCATTCAACGTGACATAGATGATATCAGAGCTTTTCTGGACAATCGATCAGCTATATATACTTCAGATACAAGAACTATTGAGTATAATCATTCCAAGAAAGGTTTTGTCATGATAGGGTCAGAAGGTTCAGTCATGACAAACAGCGAAATTCTCGCCGTTACAAAAATCCTTCTTGAAAGTCGTGCTTTTACAAAGAAAGAGCTTAACAGTATTCTGAATAAGATGGTTGAAGGCTGTGTACCTCTTAAAGATATGAAACTGGTTAGCGATTTGATTGCCAATGAAAAGTATCACTATGTAGAACTGCATCATAAGTCTGTGATGCAGGATAAAATATGGGAGCTTGGTGAGAATATCAAGGAACATAATCTTCTTGAAATTAAATATACCAAGGCAGATTCACCAAAAGAATTAATTAAGAGGGTTATTGAGCCTGTAGGTATTATTTTTTCAGAGTACTATTTTTATCTGAACGCATATATTGATATTCAGGATGAAAACGGAAAATATGTACATAAGTATGATTATCCTGCCATATTCCGCTTGGACAGAATTAAATCTTATAAGAGAACTGGAGAAAAATTTCAGATTCCCTATGCATCGAGATTTGAAGAAGGAGAGTTTCGAAAGAGAATCCAGTTTATGTATGCGGGAAAACTGATGAATGTCCAGTTGAAATATTACGGAAATAATCCAGAGCCAATACTTGACAGACTTCCTACCGCTAAAATCGTAAAACAGGATGAAGCGGAAACTCTGATTGAAGCAGAAGTGTACGGTAAAGGAATAGTGATGTGGTTACTGAGCCAGGGGAGTAACATAGAGGTAATGAAACCGGATTCACTGAGACAGGAAATGAAACAGAAACTATTGGAGATGTTAGACCGGTATTAGGGGGAATTACAAATGATTTTATTTTCAACAATCTTAAAAGTCAATGATTCATTGAAAAAAGATGCGTTTGTTCAGCTGGTTTTGGAGTGGAATAAAACAAGTAAGTACAAGGAAAACATTGTGCCGGATGTAAATTGGAATGGTGAATATAGCAAGAAATTCGGAAATGAAAAGCTTTCTTTGGAGTTTGTTGATTATCCGGAGAAACAAATCATGTCAGTACGGCATGAAAAAATTACAGATGATGCAGTTGTCTGGGATACAGATTTTGTTGTGAATTTTGAAGAGAAATATATAGCGATACGACTTGAGCGTACCTACAGGGAGGATGCTTTGGTAATGAATGGGGAATTTTCAACGCCGCATTTTATTACCCTGTTGATTGAAGGTGGATACTTGGCAGAGGATTATGATTTGCCGGTTTTGAGAACACCAACAATAATCACGGATGAGAAGCTTGCGACTGTCTCTCATGTAATAGAGCATAAAAAGGAATATCAGTTGCCGGTTATATATGTCTCAAAGACATTAGATAATCAGGAAGTTGTTGATACAAGTTGGATAGCTTCAAGACTCAAGGGTGCAGCTCACGTCCTGGTTGAAAAGGATAAAGAAAGCTGCCTGGAGTGTACTCGAATTTGCAATGAGACAAGGGAGGACTTTGGGGCAGTAAGAATATATTATCCTTCGGAGAGTATGACAAGAAAGCGTTTTCTGTATAGGAGTGCAAATGGTGATAGTAAGGCACGTTTGGAAAAAGTGATAAAGAATATTATTCAATATTGGAACTCTCAGAGAATTGGCATTCTCTATACATGGCAGGGTGTCAATAATGCTGTTCTGAATAGCAGTCTGAATGAGCAGATTACAAGATATCAGGAAGCAGAGAGTGCACGACTGAATGCGGAGAAAGAGATTGACCAGGTATATGAGACATTTGACGAAGATTTAAAGAAAATGCAGCAGAAAATGGAGGAACTTACGAAAACAAATGAAGCTCTTGCGCTGGAAAACAGTGCGTTGCGTGCAAAACTGAATGCCACAGAAGCTATGCCGATTGTGTATCAGGGTGACGAGGAAGATTTCTATCCTGATGAGATAAAAGACATGGTTCTTGGTGCGCTGGACGAGGCTTTGATGAATACAGAAGCGGCAACTCGTCGGGCAGACGTGTTAGAAGATATTTTGGAGAATAATCTGTATCAGCACTTAAGTGAAAAGCGTAAGCAGAGAGTAAAAGCT
This sequence comes from Lachnospiraceae bacterium, assembly GCA_017624115.1. Classification (GTDB taxonomy): domain Bacteria; phylum Bacillota; class Clostridia; order Lachnospirales; family Lachnospiraceae; genus RGIG8607. Next base: position 1,069 of record JAGANQ010000007.1, on the reverse strand, counting down.
ATGTTTAAGGGCTATAAGAATCTCAGCGGTGCAATGAAACAGGAATTGTTGGAACTTGGGCTGACCATTTCTGACGATGGAAAGCATTATAAGTTTATTTACAAGGACGATCCACGGTATATGGTTACGATTGGAAAGACGCCAAGTGATAATAGGGCGGGGAATAATAATGCGGCACTTATAAATAAAATTATGATGTGATAATACGGGGGCTGTCTATTTGATTTGTCCAAAGATGAACTGTCTTACAGAAGTAAAATGTGAATAGAAGCCTCAAAATATGTTGCAGGTGTAATGAAGGGAACTGTAGAAATCCAAAAATGATTTCGTATAATTCCAAGAGTAAAACGGATAATTGAGGATATTAAGTGAGGTAAAACTGAATTAGTTGGACAAATATGCATAATGTACAAAATGAAAACTGATATTGAAATGAAAGTGGTCAAAATGTTCGCAAATATTGTCGATATATGCTGATTTTGTTCGAATAATCGATTATAATATTGAATATGATTTATATGAGGCAAAGTAGATGAAAATCTATGACGCAAAGCCATAGGGACTGTAAAATGTCAGCCAGTTGTACTGTAAACAAGGCAGTATGAGTTTGCTTGCAACTTATTGCAAATTCATACTGCTGTTTTTTAGTTATGAGGTAGGATATGAACGGATATATGAAAATTGCAGATGCATCCGAAAAATGGGGGATTGGAGAAAGAAGGGTCAATACATTGTGTCTGGAAGGGCGTATTGAAGGTGCTGTTAAGTTTGGCAATACATGGGAACCACGTCCTGCTTTGAACGCGGGATCTCACAATGACCATAATTCGGTGCTGGGATCTGATCCGCTGCTGCTTTCCTGCAGCGGCTGACCCAGTTATAAAAAGTACTTACTGCGATGTCGTTTTCACGGCACCAGTCAGCATCTGTCATGCCGCTTTGGCGGCATTCATTGATAAGCCTGATCTGTTCCGCCATCGGAACACGGGCTTTGCGAGTAGCTGCCATAACCTATCCTCCGTAATTGTAGTGAAATAGTCTAAATATCTTTCGCCTACAATTATAGAGG
>JAGANQ010000070.1 GCA_017624115.1 Lachnospiraceae bacterium | reverse complement strand
TTTATGGGGAAGTTTCTGTCGGTTGAGAAAAAGTAAGGAAGTTTTAAAAGCGGATAAGATACTTCTTCAGCCTTGTTACAATCGATTCTGAGAAGGTATCCGTTATAATGGTAGATAGCAATGCTGTTGGTTTGAGGATTGTATTCTGCGTGTACGATTTTCATGATTGTTATCCTTTCGTTTTTGTTTTAGAGGTAAAAGTCCATGGGCTCATTTTGGACTTGATAATTTTTTGAAATAAATGTAATAGTCACAAAATGTGATAGTTTTTGCAATAAAAAGCAATATAAAATATTTAAAATAACACAGTTTGTGATATGTTTGGTTGTGTTGCTACTATCATTGAATAATCCCGTAAATTCAGGCTTTTTAAGCATTTGAATGAGGATTTTGCAACAAAATTGCAAAGCATAATGCTGAATAATGCATGATAATGCAAGTTTCAGTAATGCAGCGAATCCAATTTAATAAGATTTTGCATCTAAGGACATTATCCAAGTGAAAACAAGGAAAGTGTCCTTTTTTGTGTTGTGGTCAAAAATTACAGGAAGAATACGATTGCAGAGCTGAAGAATACGATTATCGATCTGAAAGGAAAGTTGGCTGCGGTCACACAGGAACTGGCAGGATATAAGTCTGTTCGAAATCAGCTTTATGTATCAGAATTGGAGCAGGAGAATGACTATCTGAGAGGGAAACTTGAGAAGTACAATGCCGTGATTGAGAAGAATGATTTGAGGAGATATTTCCGGAAGCCGGCGGAACGAGATAGAGGCAGATAATTATGCTATAAGTGGTAGGGTTCATTAAGATGTAGAGGACGTCACAACCTATATTAGTGTCGTCCTCCTTATTAATTTCCATTTTTATGGTAATATATATCTGTTAGCTAAATTGAATTTGACGAGGAGGAACAGCATTGATGAATAATATATTAAAAATCGAAACAACATCGTTTTCCTTGCATATCATGGCTATGATATTTATGTTGTGCGACCATTTGTGGGGTACAATTATCAATGGAAATGACTGGTTGACTTGTATCGGCAGATTAACTTTCCCAATCTATGCATTTATGATTGTTGAAGGGTATTTTCATACAAAAGACTTCAAAAAATATGTGAAACGATTATTGCTGTTTGCTGTTGTTTCTGAGATTCCTTTTAACATTGCAATGGGAAGCAGTGTATTTTATCCCATCCATCAGAACGTTCTATGGACATTTCTAATTGCACTTGGCTTGATTCATTGGAATGAAAAAGTAAAAGAAAACAAACTTTGGAAGCGAATTATAATTGGTATCACAACACTTGCTGTTGCTTATATTGGTGGAATCATTACCTTTGTAGATTATTATAACGCTGGTATTCTTATGGTACTCACATTCTATTTTTTTAGAGGAAAAATGTGGTGGCATTATCTTGGGCAGTTGTTGTGTATGTGGTATATCAATATTGAATTGCTTGGTGGGTTTGGTTATGAGGTAGACCTATTCGGCACAACACAATTCATCACAAGGCAAGGATTTGCCCTGCTAGCATTGATACCGATATGGTTGTATAGAGGGAAGCAAGGATATCATAATAAGATACTGCAATATGGTTACTATGTGTTTTATCCGTTGCATTTGCTGATATTAGGTGTTCTTAAGTTTCTGTAAATTCCAATATGTCGAACAGATGATACTTTCAGTTTCATAAGAATTGTTATGACAAAAAGATGGACAAATAACGATTGATGTGTTAGAGTCTAGATGGCTCCAAAATGGCTCCAATAATTTTGGGAAATAAAAATACATAATGTATATAGTGCCTAAAAACAGCATAAAATCAATAAAAAACATGGTAGAAGATAGCGACAAAGCCAAAACCGGGAGCGTGAGGGTGGTAGAACAGTAGGATCTGGTAAGGTTGCTACTATCATCGAGTAATCTGCGCGAAAGCAATGATATGAGCGCCAGTTAAGGCGATAATAACAGGGACTCCAAGTTTACTTGGAGTCCCTGTTTTACATACGATAATAGGAGAGCAGCTTCAAGTTTATTTTGGCCATGCCGTTTGCTGTTCTCTCTTTTCATGAGCTCTGTCTCTCATGTGGTTCAGGCGTGCAACTATATATGCAAGCTGCTCATCCTGCTTATCAAGCTGTGCTTTCATGTCCTTTACCATTTCCGTCAATGCATCAATCTTTTCTTCCTGTGTCATAGTGCTTCTCCTTTCTGATATAAGCGTAGCGTTTTTTGGATATTACGATCCTGTTATGAATCTTAGGTATAGTATAACATATTTTCGGGCATCAAGGTAGAACTTTTGCAGAAATCAGTGGCAAAATATAATGTTTAAAACAGCAAACTCAAAATTGTCGATGAGCGGGAGCCGGAAACCATCCTGACTTTATGAAAATATGGATGAATGTTGGAAATTTATATGCTATAATGGCTATATTGCATCCAGGGTGAAAATGGAGAGTACAGGAATCAGTTATTCTGTCAGTGATTGATAAGAATCAGGAGGGACTTTTCAGTATGAAAAAAGCATATTTAGCTGCGTTGGTTATAATGGGGGCATTTGTTCTTGGAGGCTGCGGCAAGGGAGATGCCACAGCAGAAGAGGCGGCTGCTCTGACCGGGACAGCAGCGCCTGAGCAGACGGCAGCACCGGAAGTAACAGCTGTGCCGGAAGCAACCGTGCCTGAGTTGAGCGAAATACCGAAGAGTGAGGCGGATAATCTATATGAGGAGCGCCCGGTGTCTTTGAAGAGGATGGAGGCGCTTGGCAGAGGCTTTGTGGCGGTTGATTCCCCGGATGGAATGTTTCTTAGCTGGCGTTTTCTGGGCACAGATGCGGAGAATATTGCCTTTAATGTGTACAGGAACGGTGTTCGTCTGAACGAAAAACCAATTACGGATGTGACAAGCTTTGTGGATACATCCTATTCCAAAGCTGATAAGGAGACGATAGAGTATACGCTTGTTCCTGTAAGAGAGGGCAGTGAGGCTGAGGATGAGATTTCAGAAGCGCTTGTTTTTGGCGGAGAATATCTGTCTGTTCCGGTAAAGCAGTATGAGGTTGGGGATTATGATATTAATGATGCTTCTGTAGGCGATTTGGATGGTGATGGGGAGTATGAAATCGTCGTAAGGCGTGAGCCTGCAGACATGGATGTAAAAACCCGGGCAGCATATCCGTTGATAGAGGCATACGAGCTGGACGGAACCTATATGTGGACTATCAACATCGGCCCCAATGAAATCTGTACTATTGATATCAATTTTGTTGTGTATGACATGAATGGTGACGGGAAGGCAGAGGTCGTGATGCGTTCCTTCGAAGGTACAGTGGATGGAGAGGGCAGTCAGATAGGTGATGAAGACGGAGACGGCATTACGGATTACAGCATTATGAACGGTACTGTCATTGCCATGAAGGACCGCTCCTATCTGTTCAAGGGGCCGGAGTTTTTATCTATGTATGATGGGGAGACCGGAAAGGAAATTGCGCGCACTGATTTGCTGCCGTCCAGAGAACCGTTGGAATCATGGTATCAACCCGGCGATACAGGCAAGCGTGTGAAGCGTGCGAGCCATTATGCGCTTTGTGTTGCATACCTGGATGGTGAAAAGCCAAGCATTGTCCATTTCAGGGGTGCGTGGGCTGCCTGCAAGGTGGCAGCATATGATGTTGCAGACAATGACTTTGCTGTCAGATGGAGTGTTGACTGTGAGAGTGAGGAAACATTAGATAATTTGTATAATACGGGTTATCACAGCATCGCCGTGGCAGATGTAGATTATGATGGACGGGATGAGATTATCACAGGAGGCGCTGCAGTAGATGATGACGGCAGCATTCTTTATGTCGTCACGGGTACGAAGGAAGATGGAACCAAAGTAAAGCTTGGGCACGGAGATGCTTTTGATGTTGCGGTTATGAGTCCGGACACCCATGAATACTTTGCCTGGGCATGCAGGGAGACACCGAATCTGCCGGTAAATATAGGACTGCACAGCGGATTAACGGGAGAGGTTTTGTTTGGGCAGACGAAGCCGAAGGATACAGGGCGTTCCCGAGCGGCGGATGTTGATCCTACAAGCAGGGGCTGGGAACTCTGGGGTTCTACTGCTACGCCTCTGCAATCCTTTGCAGGCGAGGTATTGAGCGATACCTGTCCAAACTCTATGAATATGAAAATGTACTGGGACGGAGATTTGCTGGCAGAGCTTGTAGACCATGACGGGAATCACGCGATGAACATACTGAAATGGGATTGGACAGATAAGAAACTCAAAACAATTCTTACGGCAGCGGGCAGTGCCTCCAACGGCGGAACGAAGGGGCAGACCTGTCTGATTGCCGATATTTTCGGAGACTGGAGAGAGGAGCTGGTGGTGCGTACGGCAGATAATACGGAGATGCGTATCTACAGCACTTCCATTGCAACGGAATACAGAATTCCTACGCTGATGCACGATGTCACCTACAGAGAGGCCGTCTGCTGGCAGAATAATCATTATAATCAGCCTGCCAATACAAGCTTTTACTTTGGTGCGGAGACAGAGAGAGTACCTGTGCCGGAGATTTATACCATAGATAAAGATGGCAGAAAGGCGGTTGCAGGGGTATATGAGCAGAACCCTGGAGAACATGCATTCTTCCAGATAAAGCAGTAAACGGAATATTATATGTAAAAGGATGACAGTATGATGGAACGAATTAAAAGATTATTTCAGGCAACAGATATGACGGTGGGAGAACCGTGGAAGAAGATTATTATATTTACTATTCCTATGTTAATTGGAAATATTGCCCAGCAGCTATATAACACGGTGGACAGTATTGTAGTAGGAAATTATGTGGGAGACAATGCGCTGGCGGCGGTAGGCAGTGCCGGACCGATTCTTAATCTGCTGCTTGTGTTATTTATTGGAATCAGTATGGGAGCCAGCATTATGGTGGCTCAGTACTTTGGCGCGAAGGAGAGAGAGGAGCTTTCCTATACGATAGGAAACTGTGTGTCACTGACAGCAATTTCTGTGATTATCATTATGATATTGTCAGCGATTGTTGTTCGCCCTCTTTTGGAGCTGTTACATACACCAGACAGCATTATTGACTGGTGTGCTTCCTATCTTCTGATTATGTTTCTGGGCTCAGTGGGGAGCGCATATTATAATATCCTGAGCGGTGTGCTGAGAGGTCTCGGTGATGCGTTTTCAGCATTGGTCTATTTGTTGGTCGCAACGGTTCTGAACATCGTCCTGGACTTGCTGTTTGTGATAAAATTCAATATGGGAGTCAGCGGTGTTGCACTGGCAACAGTGATTGCACAGGCGGTTTCAGCGGTACTTTGTTTTATTCGTCTCGCAAAGCTGACTGATATTTTTGATATGAAGCCTCATTATTTAAAGCTTCATGGAAAGCACGCCGGCAATATTATCCGGCTTGGACTTCCGTCAGGACTGACACAGGCAATATTCTCCATGGCTATGATTATCGTACAGTCTCTGACAAACAGCTTTGGAGAGATGTTTATTGCAGCAAATGTGATTGTTATGCGCGTGGACGGCTTTGCCATGCTGCCGAATTTTTCCTTTGGCACAGCAATGACAACCTATGCCGGGCAGAATGTCGGCGCGAAAGCTTATGACCGTGTCACAAAAGGCGCCAGACAGGGGACATGTATAGCAGTGCTGACAACAAGCATTATTACCGGTCTGATTCTGATATTTGGCAGACAGCTTATGGGAATCTTTACAACGACCTCTGAGCTGGTGGATTTGAGCCGGAATATGATGAGTATTCTTGCGGTCGGTTATATCGCCATGGCAGTGACGCAGAGCTTATCCGGTGTTATGCGCGGTGCCGGTGATACGATGACACCGATGTGGATTTCATTGATTACTACAGTTGCAGTGCGTGTGCCGATTGCTTATGGAATCGCCTATCTGACCAGAAGTGCGGAATTTCCGAATGGACGTCAGGAATGTGTTTTTATATCACTGCTGTGTGCCTGGGTAATCGGTGCAGTAGTTACATCCATTTTCTATCTGCGCGGTAAGTGGAAGAAGAAAGCATTGAATTAAGTCCATGGGAGTAATTTCTTAAATAATTATAAAGTCTATGATACTTTTCTTATTTTACTTGTCAAAATGCAAAAAAAAGTATATTCTGGATACATAAGCAGACAGTATGACTGTATTAAGTCAGTAATATAGTGCTAATAATATGCATCAGGAGGATACTATGAAAAGTAAGAAAAAGAGGAAGAGACGGATTATCATAGCGGTCGTTGTTGTGATAATTATTGCACTGGGAGCCTGGATGGTGAACCAGAGCAAGAAGGCAGTAGACAGTCTGTACAGCACCGCGGAAGTTATCAGGGGCGATCTTGATATTTACTATAGCTTCAGTGGCAATACGCAGATAGCGGATGTACAGAATATTACCAGTGCACAGGCATGGAAGATTGCTGACATCAAGGTTGAAGAAGGTGACAGCATTAAGAAGGGTGATGTTCTCTACACGATTGATGAGGAAGATTATAAGCTTGCGGTAGCCAGTGCGGAGACTGCCATTGAAACAGCCGAGCTTAGTCTTTCAAGTACAGAGGCAAGTATGAGCCAGCAGATTTCCCAGAGCAAAAGCAGTTTAACGCAGGCGCAGCTTTCCTTCGAGGATGCTGAACGTACATATAATTCAACAAAAGCACTGTATGATGCGGGACTGACATCAGAGCAGAGCTATAATCAGGCAAAGATGGCATTTGATGTGGCTCAGGAACAGTATAATACAGCAAATGTGGCATATCAGACAGTCGTAAGTACTTCTGGTATCAGCATTGCATCTGCGCAGGCACAGCTTACGCAGGCACAGAATTCATACGACAGTCTGGTGAAGCAGATTGGTGACAGAGAGGTAAAGGCGGAGATAGACGGTATTGTATCCAAAATTTATGTAGACCCGGATACCAAACTGAATGCGGGTGCAGTCATTATGGATATTCTGGATACTGATTCTGTGAAAGCTGTTGTGAAGGTTGATGAGTATGACTATGCTACCATGAAGGTGGGAACGGATGTTACCGTGTATATAGACGCACTTGAGATGGAGGTGCCTGGTAAGGTAAGCTCTATTGATATGCAGGCAACAGCATCTGCGGGAATGGCATATTTCAACGCAGATGTAGAGTTCGAGCATGACAGCAGTGTGCTGGGTGGTATGACAGTAGAGGTTACTTCTTTGAAGGACAGTACATCAGATGCGCTTCTGATTCCGATGGATGCACTGATGTTTGACAAACAGAATCAGCCATATGTGCAGTATAAGGACGAAAAAGGAAACATCCAGAGCAAATATGTGACAGTTGGAATCAATGACGGCTTCCAGGCAGAAATACTTGAGGGTGTCAGTGAAGGAGAGACATTATATTACATCGACAATTCCTTCTATGAGCAGATGATGAGCATGCGGATGGGAGGAAACTAAATGCCGGAAAAATTATTGGAGATGACGGACATTGTCAAATGCTACACCATCGGAGAAGAGGAACAGATGGTGCTGAAGCATATTGATTTCAGCGTAAATAAGGGAGAGTTTGTGTCCATACTGGGTCCATCCGGTTCCGGTAAATCTACGATGATGAACATTATCGGCTGTCTGGATGTGCCGACCTCAGGCAGATATATTTTAAATGGAAAAGAAATAGCGGATATGGATCAGGTGGAGCTTGCACATATCAGGAATAAAGAAATCGGCTTTATCTTCCAGTCTTTCCAGCTTCTGAAAAGAAATACCATACTGGAGAATGTAGAGCTTCCACTGATATATGCGAAGGTTTCACGGAAGGAACGCAGAGAGAGAGCTGCGGCGATGCTGGAGCGCATGGGGCTGGGGAATAAACTGGATTTTTATCCGAACCAGCTTTCCGGTGGGCAGCAGCAGAGAGTGGCTATTTCACGTGCAGTTGTTACCCAGCCGTCGATTCTGCTTGCCGATGAGCCGACAGGAGCATTGGATCAGAAAACAGGAGCACAGGTAATGGAGCTGTTCCATGAACTGAACGACGAAGGCAGGACGATTATTATGATTACGCATGACAAGCATATCGCAGAGCATGCAGGACGTATTGTAAAGATTCTGGACGGAGTAATGTCGGAAGGAGGAACAGAGGATGCTTAGAGAAAGTATAAAGATGTCATGGGAGAATATTATACAGAATAAGCTTCGTTCTTTCCTGACGATTCTTGGTATTATTATCGGAGTAACAGCAATTATTGCATTAATTACCGTTGTACAGGCATTGATTACCAATATCAATGAGCAGTTTGACAGCGTTGGTGCCAATACGCTGGTCATCAATGCACAGGGTACACCTTTGAAGCAGGGGCTGAGCGATAAAGACCTGATGGAGATTAATGAAATTGATGGAGTGACAGGAATTGCACCTTCCATTAATACAACCATTGATATTTATCGTGAAGGCACAGTATATGAGGATATTGTGGTAGACGGAAAGAATGAGACCTTCTTTAATAGAAATTCAGATTTGATTTTGATTGGAAGAGGGCTGAACATTCTCGATGTAAATGGTAAAAACCGTGTATGTGTCATTAGTGCTGATTTTATGAATAAAGTATTCATGGGCGAGAATCCGGTTGGACAGGATATTTCCATTATGGGAAGCAGCTACCGGATTGTAGGTGTGGCAGACGGAGGAGACGATTCCGTTATGACGCTGATGTCGGGAAGTACCTCGGATATCTACATTCCGTATAAAAATTTGATGAGCCTCACAGGGCAGAACCGCATATACAGTCTGGAGGTTTATATGACAGATGAGGCAGAGGACACAACCTATATTTCTGATGCGGTGGAACAATATCTGGACACCTTGTATAACTATAAGGACAACAGCTACATGCTCATTATTATGGACAGCCTTCTGGACATGATGAAGGATGTGCAGTCCATGCTGACAACGGCGCTGACAGCGATAGCATCAATCGCGCTGCTGGTTGGAGGAATCGGTATTATGAATATGATGCTGGTATCGGTGACTGAGCGTACAGTGGAAATTGGACTTCGTAAGGCGCTGGGTGCAGAACCGAGACTCATACAGGTACAGTTTCTGACGGAGGCAATCATGCTTTCTGTGCTGGGCGGTATTCTCGGTATCGTCGTAGGTCTTACGATATCCTTTATCTGCGGTGCGGTTATGGATATCAGAGTGCCAATATCATGGGGTGCGATTGCATTGGGAGTCGGATTCTCGGCAGCAGTAGGAATTATCTTTGGATTTGCTCCGGCTAAGAAGGCAAGTGAGCTGAATCCGATTGATGCGTTAAGAAGTGTATAGGAACTGTGCAGAAGCACGCAGGAGGTAGAAATATGAAAAGGAAACTGGGAAAGAGACTGGGGGCAGGACTGTTAAGCTGTGTACTGCTCATGAGTACCGCTCTGCCGGTGTGGGCAGGTCCGAATGAAGATCCGTCTACATTACCGAAGATGGAAAATATAAATACCAAAAGAACGGATAAATATACAGAGGAACAGCTTAACGACAATAAGGTAGAGTTTGGAGAGCTGGAATTTCTCGTGACGCATAACAATCATACTGTGCGCAGCAATAGATACACCTATGATAATCTGCTGGATAGTTATGAGACATTTGGCGGTTCGGCGGGGCTGTCGCAAAAGGAGGTAAAAGATTATTACCTGCAGTTCGATGAGGCAGAGAACACAATGCTTAAGACGGCGCAGGGGTTATATCCATCATATTATCAACTTATGTATAGCCTGGAGCAGCTTGAGGCAAATCTGTCTGTGGCAGAGACTTCCTATCAGGGTGCACTGGTTCAGAAGGAATATGGGCTGTGTACAGATAAGGAGGTATCGGATGCGCTTTATAATGTGACGAGTATTAAAAACAGTATTGCCGATGTTGAAAACCAGATTGTAACGCTGAAGCAGGAGCTGTGCAAGCTGATAGGAAAATTCTTTAATGAAGACATTGAGCTGGGAGAGATTCCGGAGATTGACGACGAGTATATCGCAGATATTGATTTGTATGAGGATATTGAGATTGCATTGAAATCCAATTATGATGTTTTATCTCAGGAGAATGCAATGAGCGATTATGGACCGAGTGATTCCGGCATGACAAAGAATGCTGATTACCAGGCATGGCTAGCAGCACTTGAAAGCACCAGAGCTAAGGTGAGGGCAGCATATCTGGATATTCAGACACAGCATGCGGCGACAAAGCAGGCAGAAGAGAAGCTTGCGAGCGCAGTGGAGCAGCTAAAACAGGCAGAACAAGAATATAATCTGGGTCTGATTTCCAGACTGGAGTATGAGCAGCAGAAGGCAGGCTATGTAGCAGAGGAGAGCAGCTGCAAAACAGAGAAAATGAAGCTGTTTGAGAAGGTAAATACATATGAATGGTGTCTGCTGGGATTATAAGGAAATGAATTGACGGCTTCCGCTTTTCCGGTTAAACTGTACATAGAGATACAGAAATACTGGAAAGGCGGAATTTTTTATGATTAAAAACAGCTATAAAAAATATATCGTGTGGGGAATAACAGGCTTTTGTGTAATGGCAGCGAGTCTTTTGTTCTTCTTTTTCATGTTTCGGCTGGGCGAAGTGAAGCTGCTTTTGGCAAAAATTTTTAGGATTCTGGCTCCTGTTATCTATGGCCTGGTGATTGCCTACCTGTTGGGACCTATTGTGAATTTTTGGGATAGAAAGCTGAACATAGTTCTGGAAAAGTATATGAAGAATACCGGGCGGGCAGAGAAAATTGCCAAGGGTGGTGCGGTTCTGATTGCTCTTATAATGGCAACGGTTATCGTAGTCGGTTTGCTGCTTCTGGTACTGCCAAGGCTGATTGAGAGTGTCAAAACGATTGTTGACTCTTTTCCGGCTTATATTGTGCAGATACAGAATGTTACGGAGCAGCTGCTGGAGAATTATCCTGAACTGGAGAGTGCTGCCGGAGAAGCATATAACAGGATGATATATCATATGGAGAGCTGGATTAGTGCAGAGCTGATGCCAACATTGAATGTATGGGTGGCGAAGCTTACTACGGGTATCCTGGGTATATTCAGCTCCATGTTTAATCTGTTAATCGGAGTGATTGTCTCTGTTTATGTGCTGATGAGCAGACAAAAGTTTGTGGGGCAGGGCAAGAAGATATTATATGCGCTGATGAAGCCGGATGTGGCGAACAACATTCTCACGATTATGCGCCAGAGCAATAAGATTTTCGGAGGTTTTATCTCCGGAAAGCTGATAGACTCTCTGATTATCGGAATTATCTGCTTTATTGGTCTTTATGTTATGAAAACACCGTATATGGTGCTGGTAAGCGTAATTGTAGGTGTAACGAATATTATTCCGTTCTTTGGGCCATATATCGGAGCGATACCGAGTGCGTTTCTGATTTTGCTGGTAGATTGGCGTCAGTGTATTTATTTTGTATTATTTATCGTAATTTTGCAGCAGATAGATGGAAATATTATAGGGCCAAAGATACTGGGGAATTCTACCGGTCTGTCTGCGTTCTGGGTGGTATTTTCGATTCTGCTGGGAGGAGGACTGTTTGGCTTTGCCGGAATGCTTCTCGGTGTGCCGGTATTTGCCGTTATATATTATATGATTAAAACCTATATAGAGTGGAGACTCAGGAAAAAGAATCTGCCGACAGCGTCTGAGGACTATTGCACGGTGGCTTATGTCGCAAGTGAAAGCAATACACTTGTGTATCAGCAGGAGGCAGAGGAGAAGGAGGGTATATTCAAGAAAATCCTGAAGAAAGAAAAAGAAGAGGAGAGCTAGGGTGCCACATCCTAGCTCTCCCAGCGTCCTGAGGAGCCGCAGGGAAGGACAAGACCTGTCTGTGTGACAGGCAGACCGATTTCATCTGCATGTACCTGTCCGCCAAATTTTGCAACTACCTCGCACCCGAGCAGATAACTCAGTACAGATGGGGCGAAGCCCGTGGTGTAGGAGTTAATCAGAAAGAAGAGCGGCTGCCCGGACAAGAGCTGTGCGCAGAGCTGTACCAGCGGATGAATCGCGTCCTCTATCTTCCAGATTTCTCCCTTAGGACCTCTGCCATAGGAGGGTGGATCCATGATAATCGCATCATAGTGATTGCCGCGGCGGATTTCGCGCTCCACAAATTTCTGGCAGTCGTCAACAATCCACCGGATGGGTGCATCGCCAAGACCGGAGGAAACGGCATTTTCCTTTGCCCAGGTGACCATTCCCTTGGAGGCATCTACATGAGTGACACTGGCACCTGCTTTTGCAGCGGCAAGTGTGGCACCGCCGGTATAAGCAAAGAGATTCAGCACTTTAACCGGACGTCCGGCATGGCAGATTTTCTCAGAGAACCAGTCCCAGTTTGCAGCCTGTTCAGGAAACAGACCGGTGTGCTTAAAGCTGAAGGGTTTCAGATTGAATGTGAGTCCTTTATAGGAAATCGACCACTGCTCCGGTAAATCAAAAAATTCCCATTCACCGCCGCCCTTGCTGCTGCGGTGATAATGACCGTTCATTTTCTTCCAGCCTTTGTGAGTTTTAGGTGTATTCCAGATAACCTGGGGGTCAGGACGAACCAGCAGATAATTGCCCCAGCGTTCCAGTTTTTCGCCGCCGGATGTATCGATAACCTCATAGTCTGTCCAGTCGTTTGCAATCCACATAAAATCATTCCATTCCTTTCTGTTTTCTAGTGACATTTTATCAAGTTTTGTGCAGAGCGTCAACCTTCAAAGCGCGACGTGGATAATTTATAAAAAAAGAAAAATTGTTTACTGTTTTATATGATTTATAGTACAATAAGGATAACAGGAGGTTTTGCGGAAAAAATAAGAACAGGAGGGTTTTGCGATGTTGGAGAAGATTGATTTGAAAAAGAAGTGCTCGGGAAAGGATTACAAGGAGAAGCTGGAGGCGGAAGCAGAACGTCTTTCCTTGCTGCAGAGGAAGTGTAAGGAAGCAGGAATACCGGTTATCATTGTCTTTGAGGGCTTCGGGGCAGCAGGAAAGGGAACGCAGATTAACCGTCTGATACAGGCGATGGATCCGAGAGGATTTTCAGTCTATACCAGTAACCGGGAAACAGAGGAGGAGCGGATGCGGCCGTTCCTGTGGCGCTATTGGACAAAGATTCCGGCAAAGGGACGTTTCACCGTATTTGACCGCAGCTGGTACCGCAGAGTGCTGGTAGACCGGTTCGACAAGATAACAAAGAAGGAGGAGCTTCCAAACGCATTCCATGATATTCTCTCGTTTGAGCGTCAGCTTGCAGATGACGGTACGGTGATTATCAAGTTCTTCTTATATATTTCTAAGGAGGAGCAGAAAAAGCGCTTTAAGAATCTGGAGGAGTCTAAGGAAACTGCGTGGAAGGTGACGGAAGCTGACTGGAAGAGAAATAAAGAATATGACGAATACCTGAAAATAAATGAAGAAATGCTGGAGAAAACGGATACCGATTATGCACCGTGGGTTATTGTCGAGGCGATGGACAAGAATTATGCGGCTTTGAAGATTATTTCTTCTGTAACGGCAAGACTGGAGCAGGAACTGGCGAAAAGAGCTGTGCCGGGTGAAAAGAAGCAGAACGAAAAACCAGTGATGAAGGAAGACTATAAGAGCGGGGTATTGTCCGGTGTGGATTTGACAAAGACATTGTCAAACAAGGATTATAAAAAGAAGCTGGATGAGCTGCAGAAGAAAATGGAGATTCTGCACAGCGAGCTGTATCGCCTGCGTATTCCGGTGGTTATCTGCTTTGAGGGCTGGGATGCGGCAGGCAAGGGCGGTGCTATCAAACGTCTTACCAGCCATATGGATCCGCGCGGCTATCAGGTGAACCCGACAGCTTCTCCGAATGATACAGAGAAAGCACATCATTATCTGTGGCGTTTCTGGAACAACATGCCGAAGGCAGGGCATATCGCTATTTTTGACCGTACCTGGTATGGGCGCGTGATGGTAGAGAGAATCGAGGGCTTCTGCTCAGAGGAGGAATGGAAACGTGCCTACCAGGAAATTAATGAGATGGAGGAGCATCTGACGAATTCCGGCTGTGTAGTATTAAAGCTCTGGCTGCATATAGATAAGGATGAGCAGGAAAGACGTTTTAAGGAGCGTATGGAGAATCCGGCGAAGCAGTGGAAGATTACCGATGAGGACTGGAGAAACCGCGAGAAATGGGATGAATATGAGAAGGCAGTTGATGAGATGCTGGTACGCACCTCTACTACCTATGCACCGTGGGAGATTGTAGAGGCAAATTCCAAGTATTATGCCAGAGTGAAGGTGCTGGAAACTGTGGTGGAAGCAATGGAAAAGGCAATTGATGCTTCGAAGAGATAAAACGCAAAAAGTCAAGCGCAAAATGTGGAATTCTGCTATCATGTAATTACGGTACCGTAAGGAGTGATGAGATGAACAATATGGAATTGCTGGCAGATGCACTGGATTATATGGAAAGCCACCTGAGTGATGATATTCACACGGAAGATGTGGCACGGGCATGCTATTGTTCAAAATCCACTCTGGAAAAACTGTTTCGATGCGTGAATAAGATTACGGTGAGGGAATATCTCATACAGAGACGTATGACGAAGGCGGCAAAGGCGATATCCGCGCAGCCGGAGACAGGTATTCTGGAGATTGCCCTGCAGTATGGGTACAGCACGAATGAATCTTTTACACGTGCATTCAAACAGGTGTGGAACTGTAAACCCTCTGAATTCCGTAACAGGAAATACACAGAGCTGTTTCCGAGGCTTAGAATGCCTTTGGAGGAAGGGGACGAATACGTGAAAAAAAGAAAACCCGTAGATATCAGTGAATTGTATGATTTGTTTGTAGAACGCAGGAAATGCTGCTTTGTATGCTGTGATGTTGCATCATTAACGCCAATTAATCAGATTGCAAGAAAGGCAGGGGATCTGGCAATTCTGGAAACGTTGAGACGTATGAATGAGGCGGCGGGAGAGGATGATATTGTATTCCGCATCGGAGGTGATGAATTTACGATACTGACGTGCAGTGAGGACGAGAGTTATGCGCAGGCGCTTGTAGATAAGATTAAGGAGAAGAACGGTCAGACCTTTGATTATGAGGACAGGAAGATTCCTTTGAAGCTGCATGCAGGTATTGCGAAATTCAGTGGCTCCATTATGCGTTATAATGATTTGTTTGCAGAGCTGCATACAGCGTTAAAGGAAAGTAAGCGGATATAAGTAAAAAGTATAAGTGTTGGACCCGGAATGAGAGATTGCTTTCATTCCGGGTCTGTTTGTGTCTTGTAGAGTGTATGGTTTTATAGTAGAATATTTTATAGCAGAGAAATGGAAAGGGGAGGAGTGTATGCTGTATTTATCAAGATTCCGCTTCCCGGATGGAGACAGAGAATTTGATTTTCTGATGAGCATTAAACGGAAATGTTATAATACCTATTATCCGTTTCAGATTTTCCCAAAGCATAGGTTTGAACAGATTGATTTTGAACCGATTACGATATTGTACGGTGGAAATGGTACCGGAAAGTCCACTGCGCTGAATGTCATTGCAGAAAAGGCGGGGCTTCTGCGGGACTCGATTTATAATAAGTCGAATTTTTATGAGGATTATGTGGCGCTCTGTGAGCTGGAGACGGAGCTTCCGATTCCGGCAGGAAGCCGTATTATCACGAGTGATGATGTGTTCGATTATATGCTGAGTATCCGCAATCTGAATGAGGGCATTGATGTGAAGAGGGAAGCGCTGTTTGACGAATATCTGGATCATAAGTATTCTTCCTTCCGGATGACCTCGATAGCGGATTATGAACAACTGAAAAAGGTGAATAAATCCAGAAGCAAGACGCAGTCTGGCTATGTGTGCTCGGAGGTTATGGGAAATGTGCGGGAATATTCAAACGGAGAGAGTGCATTTCATTATTTTACAGAGAAGATGGAAGAGACCGCGCTGTATTTGCTGGACGAGCCGGAGAACAGCCTGTCTCCGAAGCGCCAGCTGGAGCTGGTGGAGTATATCGGGAATGCAGCGAGATTTTTCGGCTGTCAGTTCGTGATATCGACGCATTCGCCGTTCTTTCTGGCAATAAAGGGTGCAAAGATTTATAATATGGACGAGGACCCGGTTGACCTTGCAAGGTGGACAGAGCTGGAAAATGTGCAGACATATTATTATTTTTTTAAACAGCATGAGAAGGAATTTGAATAAAGAATTCGTGTGGGAGTGAGATGAAAATGACAAATAAGGAAATATGGGAGACAGCACTGCGGCAATCAGCGTATGACTGTAATTGTGGAGCAGAGGATTTCCTAAGAACAGATCATGTGGTGGTGCGCTCGGAAGCAAATGAGAATGCAAGGAGATATCTGGAGCTGCCGTTTGACTGCAATCTGGTATCTTATGGAAATAATATTGTGGCTTCGGTGAGGGATGATTTAGCGGATGTTGTGTGGAACTATATACGGAAATATCCATCGGAACATTGTTTCGAGACACCGAATATGCATGTGTTAAATGACGAATTACAGAAACGGGGATTGCGGATTTGCTTCATGGCAGAGTACTTTCTGCCGGATGTGGAGCTGCTGCGTGAGCAGTCCTGTAAATATGAAATGAGAATTCTTAAGCAGGAGGATTTTGCAGAGCTTTATATACCTCAGTGGGGCAATGCGCTCTGCGAAAAGCGCAAATCTCTGGATGTGCTCGGTGTGGGAGCATATGACAAGGGAGAGCTGATTGCGCTTGCCGGCTGCTCGGCAGACTGTGATACGATGTATCAGATCGGTATTGATGTATTACCGGAATACCGCAGACAGGGAATCGCTGCCGCATTGACCAGCCGGCTTGCGTTGGAAATATTGAAGCTTGACAAGGTTCCTTTCTACTGTGCAGCATGGTCGAATATTAAATCTGTCAGAAATGCCATTAAGAGTGGTTTCCGCCCAGCGTGGGTGGAAATGACAGCAAAGAGTGAAGCGATTGTAAATGGTATGAATAAGGAGAAAACAGAATGATAGTCAGACCAGCAAAAACAGAAGATTTAGATGTTATTATGAAGATTTACACCCGCGCAAAGCAGTATATGGTGGCTACCGGCAATGGGACACAATGGAAGGAGGGCTATCCTTCGAGGGAGCTGATAGAAGCTGATATGGCGAAGAACCAGAGCTTCGTGTGTGAGGAGGACGGACAGGTGCACGGAGTATTTGCCTTTATTCTCGGCGAGGATTCGACCTACAGGGTGATAGAGGGTGGTGCGTGGAAGAATGATATGCCCTACGGAACGATTCACCGCATTGCCGGAGATGGCGAGGTAAAAGGCGTGTTCAGGGCTGCATTTGAATTTGCGAAGAGTAAAACTGATAACGTGCGTGCGGATACACATGAAAATAATCATACCATGCAGCATCTGTTAGAGAAGCATGGATTTGAAAAGTGCGGGATTATTTATCTGGCAGATGGCAGACCAAGGCTTGCGTATCATTATGCACAATGAGTCTGGTATGGCTTGAATTTTCTGGAAATTTATAGTAAAATATTAAAATAGAGTAGCTTCAAATGTAACTTATAACACATTCACAAATGGGAGGTTGACTATGAGACTGGAAAACAAATCTATTGTCGTGACGGGTGCTTCTTCCGGTATGGGAAAAGCGATTGTTGAGCTGTTTGCAAAAGAAGGTGCGAATGTAGTTGCTGTTGCCAGAAGAAAGGAGCGTCTCGAGGCTCTGGCTGCATCTTTAGAGGGCGCTGCCGGAAAGGTAATTCCTTTTGTAGGTGACGTATCTAAGAAGGAAGATAATGAAGCAATGCTGGAGCTGGCAGTAAAGGAATTCGGACGGCTGGACGTCCTGCTGAACAATGCCGGTATTATGGATGATATGAGTCCGGTGGGAGATGTCACCGATGAACGTTATGAGCAGGTATTTAAGGTAAATGTGTACGGACCGATGTGTGCTATGCGAAAAGCAGTGCAGATATTCCGCGAGCAGGGAAATGGAGGCTCTATCGTGAATGTGGCTTCTGTAGGAGGTATGAGAACCTGTGCCGGAGCTGTATATTGTGCTTCTAAGGCAGCATTGATTTCCATGACAAAAAACACGGCATATATGTACATACCGGATGGAATCCGCTGCAATGCCATCGCTCCGGGTGGTATCACGACGGAAATTTCTACTTCCATGGGTCAGCCTAATATGGCGGGTTATGGAAGGCTGCAGGGGATTTTGAACTGTTCACCAAAGCCGGGTGAAGCAGAGCAGATTGCGACTGCTGCATTATTCCTGGCAAGTGATGATTCCAGCTATGTGAGCGGAGATGTGCTGGTAGTAGACGGCGGCTGGATTGCAGGATAGTATTTATCATGTAATTGTATAGGACGAAATAGTATGAAAGGCTTTGCAAATCTGTCTGTAGCAGCTTTGCAAAGCCTTTTTACTGTGAAGAAAAAATGTAACAGTTCAGCCCTCAATTCATAAAAGCGTCTGCTTCGCAGCCGGCGCCGCATCCGCGGCTTATCTTTTATTCATTTGAGGGCGCTCCGCTCATGCAGGAATGAGCAGAAAGTGCTTTGCGTGCAAGCACCCACGCATTTCTGCTATTCCCGCATGGCTGAACTGTTACGAAAAAATATCTGTACTATACAGAAAGGAATGGATATTTACCCCAATATGTGATAGGATGTAGCTAAGAAATGCCTGTCAAATTTACACTTGATAATTGGAAAAAGAATTGCGAAAGGGGAGCAAAATGAAATCGATTAAAGGAAAAATTATTGTGAGTATTATTTTGTGCACATTGATATCTTCGCTGGCAATAGGCTTTTTAAGCATCAGTAACGCCAGACAGATATCAAATGAAGGGGCAGAACAGGAGCTTTCGCTGACCTGTGGAAATAAGAGTGCAGAGCTGAATGCATTGATTTCCAGAATCGAGCAGTCAGTAGACACTCTGAGCAGCATTGCCCTGAGCAATCTTGATTTTGAAAAGTTCAAAAGCAACAACTCTTATGTAACGAAGTATACAGAATCCATTATGAATGATGTTGTGAAGTTCGGAGAGAATACAGATGGAGCTATCAGTGTGTATGTGCGCTACAATCCGGACTTTACGGAGCCGACCTCCGGTATTTTCCTGATGAGGAACAGCACGGAGGAAGCTTTTACCAGTGTAACACCTACCGATTTTACAATGTACGATAAGACGGATCTGGCTCATGTGGGCTGGTATTACATTCCGGTAGAAAATGGTGCACCGCTGTGGATGGATCCATATTTGAATGAAAATATAAATGTATACATGATTTCTTATGTTGTACCGCTGTACGTAGATGGTGTTTCTGTAGGTATCATCGGTATGGACATTGACTTTACACAGATTACGGATATAGCAGGAAATATGACAGCGTTTGATACAGGCTATGCGTTCCTGTATAATTCAAAGGGCAGCATCATGTACCATCAGACTCTTGAAACCGGCGCAGATATGACACAGGTTGGAAACGGTGCTCTTGCATCTATTACAGACAGCCTACTGAACGCTGGAAATGCAGGAGATATATGGAATTACTCCTATGAAGGAACCAAAAAGAGTATGTCTGTCTATCCACTGGATAATGGAATGTATCTGGCATTGACAGCGCCGGACAGCGAGATTAAGGCAAATGCAGACAGCTTGTCAACAAGAATTTTTGTATTCACACTGGTATGTCTGGGAATCTGTGCTGTGCTGGGAATCCTTATGGGTAACAGTATTGCAGGCCCAATCAGAAAAGTGACTGATATTATCAGAGATACGGCAAATCTGGATTTCCGTAAGGCGGTTCAGATTGACAGACTGATGAAGAACAGAGATGAAACCGGTGTCATGGCAGCGGCAGTAAGCGAGATGTGTACTGTGCTTCGTGAATTGGTAGGAAATATTGAACAGGCGGAAGAGAGTATCCTTGAGAATATGGACAGACTGGATTCGATTATGAATGAGAATAACCGTATTTCAGAGGATAATTCAGCTACAACACAGGAAATGGCTGCCGGTATGCAGGAAACAACCGCCAGCACGGCGATGATGGCGGGAAACGCGGAGGCAATCAGGCAGAATGCGGATGGCATTCAGTCATTGTCCAGACAGGGACAGGAGATTTCAAAGGAAATCATGGAACGTGCAAGGCAGCTTCGTGAGACAACGGCGGCTTCCAGTGACAGAACCATGAATATTTATGAAGAAATGAAGCTGAGGACAGAAGAAGCGATAGAACAGTCGAGGGCAGTGGAGAAGATTAATGAGCTGACAGATGACATCAGAGAGATTTCTTCCCAGACAAATATGCTGGCACTGAATGCGAACATTGAGGCTGCAAGAGCAGGCGAAGCAGGCAGGGGCTTTGCGGTAGTTGCTACAGAGATTGGAAATCTGGCAGGACAGACCTTTAAGACAGTAGATGGAATTAATCAGATTGTGGAGGAGGTTAATGCTGCGGTTAAGAACATGACGGAGTGTATTACGACGATTATGGATTTCCTTAGTCAGACGGTAGTGACGGATTACACTTCGTTTAAGAAGGTAGGTGACCGGTATGAATCGGATGCCAATACTTTTGCGTCCTCAATGACGCAGGTCTATGATGAAGTGACAGACCTGAATACAAAGATTATGGAAATCGTGTCAACGATTGATAATGTCAATGTGACGATAGGACAGTCTGCAGAGGGAGTAAATCTGATTGCAGAGAAATCCTGTGATGTAGTATCAAAGACGGCAGAGGGATATGAGCTTTTGAAGGAGAGCCGTGAGTGCGTAAACAGACTGAAGGCTATCGTAGACAGATTCCAGGTGTAATAAATTGCAATAGATATTAATAAGAAGGGGCTGTTGCATTTTTGGAATGTGTAAATTATGATAATTGCTGTTACAAGAAGTGTATTATCTGCAATACTTTCAAATAAGCTTTGGAGTAAGCATGAAATTTAGTGTTTCTAACACCGGGTTTTGGAAAGCCTTTATGGTTTGTGTCTTCCGAAGCATCGAACAAGCCTCATGGCAGATTGTCCGTCAGGAGAAAGAACAGACGATAGAAAAGTTTCGTGCCGCTCTTGGCAGGCAAACGAACAAAACATAAGCGCA
>JAGANQ010000069.1 GCA_017624115.1 Lachnospiraceae bacterium | reverse complement strand
GTCCATAATTGCCCAGAAAGCATGAGAGAAACCAGATTGAATTGCAGCGGCTCTACCCTTTCCAAGTTTCATTTCATCTTTTATGCGTTCAAAAATAATTACGTTTGCGTCATGTACAGGTATAGGTGTTTCCAATGTTTGTTTCACGCACATAGGAAGTACCGTAGTCTGAAGACACACCGGATCCAAAACGGAACATTACTTCATTCTGGCTGGCTGTAAAATATGCGCTTCCCCAGCTTGAGGTTTCATAAAAATATAAAATACTGTAATCCTGGCTATTCGTAGTGCTGACAGACGTACCATTATTCGAGCCCTTCGTGGTTGCTTCCGGGGCATTAAAGAGCAATACTGTGAATTCGCTCTTATCATTCCAGAAATTGTCGGGCATAATCAGATCCATGATATCATCCCCATCGAACTGAATGCCTGTCTGATTGCCAATTGCATTTGCTACCACAGTCGGACTGCCTTCGCTTACAGTCGCAACAATGTCTCCTACTTTAGAAGCCCATTCCGTAACTGCATTGCCATTCACTGTAACACCGCTCGAAGCGTCCAGCCAAAGTGCCAGATGTTCATCCTGCACAATATCCGATGTTAAGGCACGAACCGTCACAAGCGCCTGCGTATAAGACTTCAGTACCGGTATGTAACCCAACACTTTAAACTCACCTTCCCCGGCATAGTTCTCCGCCGCAATCTGTTCCCAGGATACTTTAAGGTTATACGAATTTCCACCAATCGTCACTTCCACCGTCTGTGGCAGCACCGGAGCCACACCCGGCTTCGTTTCAACCTTGACCTGACATATATCTGCCTCTCCGTCAAGACTGACAGAGCGCTCAAATGAAAAGCAATCCACCGACAACAGACCGGTGTCGGCAGTTCCTGTCGCCTGAATGTACACGGTATGGGTACCCGCACTGATATTTCCTGTAACTAATGTATAAATATCTTTAAAATCAGCAGAAGCTCCCAGTTCAAGACTGGCGATAAAATGATCTTCAGTCATTTCATCCAGATAAAAATTTAATACAGCCTCCTCGCTCAGCCCCTTGCAGTTTACCTTTAACAGGTTTTCATTTCCGTCAAAAATAATATTCTGATAGGAGATCCAATCCCCGTTACCCATTCCTGTAACCTGCTTGTTCAACTTCTCATCGGCAGCAACGGGCACTTGGAACGAATAGCTGTCATAATTGAACAAATGAAAATGCTCTGCCTGTATCGTCTCGATGGAATCGCGGCTACGTCCATAATCATACAAATACTCTGCCAGTTCACTGGCGTGATCCGTCTGAATTGCCGTATATCCTCTGTCCAACATTTCTGCCCAGGTGGTCTCACAGTCATCCTTTGTACTGCACAAGCCATGCCACATTGTGTTGACGAACATAGCAACATTATGTTCCAGACACCAAGGTTCCAGCTTTTCTTTTATTTCGGCATCATTCACCTCATCCGCTATAACGATTTCCGCCATCACAAGGTTGTCCCCATTATCCAGACGCGACTGCAGGAGCGTATCATCTGCGCTGCCAATGACATACACATACAGTATGCTCTTCTTTACCTCATCTGCAGTAATCTGATCATCTGCATGCGCAGAATTCCAGCTTTCCGCCGCAGCGGCATACCAACTGTTCATAGTAGCAGTATCCACGGATTCCTTAATAAATACCTTCTCCAACATATCAGTTTCACGGAACAGGCTATAGCAGGCCACAAACAGCTCCTTACTAAAGCAGTGGTCAAGATTTATCATCGTATTAGGCCCGTACTTCTTTACCAGGTCGATGGCATCATCCAGCCTTGCGATCGACACACCGTCGCCGGCTGCC
>JAGANQ010000068.1 GCA_017624115.1 Lachnospiraceae bacterium | reverse complement strand
GTATGTTATTTACGTCATATAGCTTTATTGGATTTCTGACAATCCTGTTTCTTCTATATTATAGTGTGCCGAAAAAATATCAGTGGAAGCTACTTTTGATGGCGAGTTATATTTTCTATGCGTTTGCCGGAGCAAAGTTTTTGCTTTATATTGCAGCCACCACGATTACTACCTGGTATGCAGCACTGAGAATAGAGCGGATAAGACAGGAATGTACAGATTACAGGAAGCTTCATAAGGCTGAGATGACGAAGGAAGAGAAAAAGTCTCATAAGCAGGCAGAGAAGAAGCAGGAGAGGGTCTGGCTTCTTTTCTGCCTTTTCTTTAACTTCGGCATTCTGGCAGTTGTGAAGTATACGAATTTTGCGATTGCAAATATCAATTATTTTCTGAATATGGCGGGAAAAGCACAGTTAAACTTCTTTTCCCTGGCATTGCCGATGGGTATTTCCTTTTATACCTTCCAGAGTATGGGATATCTGATAGACGTGTACAGAGACACAAATAAGCCCGAGAAGAATTTGGGGAAATTTGCGCTCTTTGTCGCATTTTTTCCGCAGCTCATCCAGGGACCTATCAGCCGTTTCGCGGATTTGTCGAAATCTCTGTGTGAGGAGCATGGGTTTAACAAAAAGCAGGTGTTGTTTGGTGTGGAGCGTATTCTCTGGGGCTTTTTCAAAAAGCTGGTGCTTGCAGACCGGATTGTGGCAGCGGTCAATACGATTATCCATGAACCGGAGACGTATCAGGGTGTTTATGTATTCATCGGTATGCTGTTTTATGCCTATGAGCTTTATGCTGACTTTACCGGCGGGATTGATATTACGATTGGTGTGGCACAGGTGTTTGGCGTTTCGATAAAAGAGAATTTTGAAAGACCTTATTTTTCGAAATCTATCAAGGAATACTGGAGACGCTGGCATATCACGATGGGCACCTGGTTCACGGATTATATCTTTTATCCGGTATCGGTTTCAACACCGATGCTTAAGCTGTCGAAATTTTCCAGGGCGCATTTTGGGGAAGCCATCGGCAAACGTGTGCCGGTGTACTGTTCGACTATTCTTGTCTGGTTTACGACAGGTATCTGGCATGGGGCGAGCTGGAATTTTATCGTCTGGGGTCTGATGAACTGTCTTGTGATTATGGTATCGCAGGAGCTGGAACCGTTTTACCGTTGGTTTCATGCTCGCTTTAAGGTGAGAGATAAGTGGTTTTTCAGGGCTTTTCAGGTAATAAGGACAGTACTATTGATGAGTGCGCTCCGTATGTTTGACTGCTACCGTGATGTGCCACTTACCTTTAAAATGTTTGCAGATATGTTAACCAATCACAATTTTTTTGTTCTCTTTGAGGGCGGATTGATGAATCTTGGGCTTACAGCGGCGGATTATGTGATTCTTACAGCAGGCCTTGTGGTACTGCTGATGGTAAGCCTCAAACAGAGAGGACGGAAGATAAGAGAGGAATTGTACAAAAAACCGTGGCAGCTTCAGGCGGCAGTTATCTATCTGCTGTTTTTCGCCGTCCTGATATTTGGTGCATATGGCATAGGGTATGATGCAAGCCAGTTTATTTATAATCAGTTTTAAGAAAATGGTCTGAGGTAAAGAGGATGAATAAGAAAAAATATATGAGGAAGGCTGCCTGTGTGCTGTTTACCGTGCTTATCTTCGCAGGAACCTTCTGGCTTTTGCAGAGGCTTCTGATGCCGAAATATATGGATGAGGTAATAGATGGCGCACTGATAGCCGAATATTATGAGGAAGAGCTGCCGCATGATGTCATTTTTATCGGAGACTGTGAGGTTTATGAGAATATTTCACCGATTACATTATGGGAGAAATATGGAATCACCAGCTACATCAGAGGAAGTGCCCAGCAGCTTATCTGGCAGTCGTATTATCTGTTGGAGGAGACTCTGGAAATTGAAACGCCGAAGGTGGTGGTCTTTAATGTGCTGTCGATGCAGTATAACGAACCACAGAAAGAAGCATACAACCGCATGACACTGGATGGCATGAAATGGTCTGCTTCCAAATGGAATGCAATACAGGCCTCCATGCTGCCGGAGGAATCCATGATAGAATATCTGTTTCCGCTGTTCCGTTATCATTCCAGATTCAGCGAGCTTAAAGCGGAGGATTTTAAATATCTGTTTTACAGAGATAAGGTGTCGCATAATGGCTATTATATGAGAACAGATGTAAAGCCTGTGACAGTGGAGCCGACAAAGCGGAAGCTGCCGGATTACCGGTTTGGAGAAACGGCATATGAATATCTGGATAAAATTACAGAGTTGTGTAAGGAAAACGGCGTGACGCTGGTACTTATGAAAGCACCGTCTATTTATCCTGTCTGGTATGATGAATGGGAGGCACAGATAGAAGCATATGCAAAGGAGCATGACCTGCTGTATCTGAATTTTCTTGAGTTAAATGAAGAAACGGGGATTGATTTGCAGACAGATACCTATGATGCCGGTCTCCACCTGAATGTTTATGGAGCGGAAAAGCTGGCAGATTATATGGGTGCTATTCTGTCAGAGCTTCCCGGAGTGAAGGATTATCGTGATAATCCGGAGGTAAATGACGTATGGGAAGAAAAGGTGAAATTCTATTATCAGCAAAAATGCAGGCAGGAAAATAAGTAAAAACGCATAAAATTGTTTTTTTATGTAAAAAATATGTAACAAGTTTGAAATATCTAAAAAAAATAGAATTAGTAAATATACACAAAAAAATTGTGAAAATTCCCGCGGAAATTTATACAGTTTGGCTGTGATGTGGAAAAAAATGGAAAAACTATTCTGTCAAAGGGCCAAAAATGAGGAAAAGCTATTGACCTTGAAAATTGAATCACCTATAATGTCACTTGTGTTTCAAACTGATGCGGAGAAATCCGCATAGACTAAAAAAGGAAAGAGGAGTATGTATGCTTAGAATACACTCATTTCTTCAGAGCATTTACGGCTATGTGAAATCAATTTCGAAGCGTTTGTACCGTACCTGTGCCATTATCACAACAGGCACAGCAGTAATTGCCGTAATAGCATTTTCCTCTCACGGTTTTGGCGGAAGCGGAAAGAACCATGTGGTGACCGTGTATCCCGCATTAGAAACCGACAGTGAGTATGAGGAAACAGAAGAAGTAGAAGCGGACACAGAAGCAAAGATACAGACAGAAACCATCAGTGAAAATAGTGAAGTACAGTCGATAGAAACAAAGAAAACCCGTATCGAGCCACAGGTTGAGTCTGTAGTACCACGTGAATCTGCTGTTGTTACAATGGCAGGGGGAAGGGAAGCAGAGACAGAAGCTTCTGTGACAGAATATGAGTATGATATTCTGCTTCATATTGTGGCGGCAGAAGCAAGAGGTTGTGATTTAAAGGGACAGATACTGGTTGCGAATGTGATTCTCAACCGTGTCGAAGATGAACATTTTCCGGATACGATTGAAGAGGTTGTTTTTCAGAAAAACCAGTTCAGTCCGGTGGTTGAGGGAACTTTATGGAGTACGCCGGTTACGGATTCGGTAAGGGAAGCTGTGGATTATGCGCTGGAAGGGGTGGACTATTCCCAGGGAGCCTTGTTTTTCTCGGCGAGAGCCAGACTTGGCGGTGACAGTATGGCATGGTTTGACAGTAATCTGGAATGGCTCTTTGAGCATGACGGACATGAATTTTATGCGTTTAAGTAGAAAAGGATTAGCACAAAAACCGGAAATGATGGTTTTTGCGCTAATCCTTTTCGATTTTACTTGCAAAAACAGTATTTAGTGGTTATACTGTAACCATATGGCAGAAGAGGCAGCGCAGCTTTTGCAGATACATAGAAGAACAGAAAAGGAATGAAGAGGATGGAATTGTTATATAAGAGTACCAGAAGTGACAGTGCACCTGTGACAGCTTCACAGGCTATTTTGAAAGGACTTGCTGATGATGGAGGGTTATTTGTTCCGGTTCAGCTTCCAAAGCTTTCCGTATCCATGGAAGAGCTGTCTAAGATGAATTATCAGGAAACGGCATATGAGGTAATGAAGCTGTTTTTTACTGATTTTACCGAGGAAGAACTGAAGCGCTGTATTGCGAGAGCCTATGATGAGAAGTTCGATACAGAGGAGATTGCACCGATTGTCAAGGCAGACGGAGCATATTATCTGGAGCTTTTTCACGGTGCAACGATTGCTTTTAAGGATATGGCATTATCGATTCTTCCACATCTGATGACTGTGTCTGCGAAGAAGAATCAGGTAAAAAATGATATTGTTATTCTTACTGCTACCTCGGGTGATACCGGAAAGGCAGCACTGGCAGGCTTTGCAGATGTAGAGGGCACAAAGATTATTGTATTCTATCCAGAGAATGGTGTAAGTCCGATTCAGGAAAAACAGATGGTGACACAGAAGGGAAAGAATACCTATGTTGTTGCTATTAAAGGCAATTTTGATGATGCACAGAGCGGTGTGAAGGCTATCTTCAATGATAAAGAGTTTGCGAAGGAGCTTGAGGCTTCTCATGCGCAGTTTTCTTCTGCAAATTCAATTAATATTGGACGTCTGATTCCTCAGGTAGTGTATTATGTGTATGCTTATGCAAAGCTTCTTGCAGAGGGTGAGCTTGCAGAGGGGGAAAAGCTGAATGTTGTCGTGCCTACAGGAAACTTTGGAAATATTCTGGCGGCATTTTATGCGAAGAATATGGGTGTGCCGATTGCAAAATTGATTTGTGCTTCTAACGATAATAAGGTTTTATATGATTTCTTTACAACGGGAACCTATGACAGAAACAGAGAGTTTATACTGACTAATTCTCCGTCGATGGATATTCTGATTTCCAGCAATCTGGAGCGTCTGATATACAGGATAGCAGGAGAGGACTCTGCAGCTAATGCCGAACTGATGAACAGCCTTGCAGCAAATGGCAGCTATAAGATTACAGATGCCATGAAGGAAAAGCTAAAGGATTTTTATGGAAATTATGCGAAGGAAGCTGAAACAGAGCAGACGATTCAGGCATTGTATGACAATACAGGCTATATTATTGATACACATACCGCAGTAGCGGCAACCGTATATAAGAAATACAAAAAGGATACTGCAGATACAACCAAAACGCTGATTGCGTCAACAGCAAGTCCTTATAAGTTTACCAGAAGTGTGATGAATGCAATTGACAAAGAAAAGTATCATGCAATGGGAGATTTTGAACTCGTGGACGAGCTTTGCCGTATTTCCAATGTACCGGTGCCGGATGCGATTGAGGAAATCCGCAGTGCCAGAGTGCTGCATACACGTGTGTGCGAGAAGGATAAGATGAAAGAAACTGTACGTGAGATACTGAAGACAAAATAAAGAACTGCGCCAGCTTTGGCGCAGCTCTTTTTTTGGCTATGGAAAATTAAAATTTACATGTTAAAACAAAAATAAACGGTTCCAAAAGTAAATTCAATCGGAAGTATATACTGGTAAGAGAGCTTTTCCAAATCAACATCATATATTTCAGGAGCTGAAAGTTCAACCTCCATATTGTTATTTGTTGAAAGATTTACAGTAAAAAGACCATTATGCAGATTTAGAAAGTCTTCCAAAGCGGCCGAGATATATTCTTCATCCGCACCTAATGCCTCACAGGCATAACGATTAGCAAAGGCATTCAGAAAGTTTTTGTAGCCGACAATAGCAGCCCTTCCGGTAATAGCGCCAGAGAAATTTTGAGAAATCTCCTGCGTATCCGGGAGAGCAGGAAGCTTGTCCAGTTTACCGGACAGGCGGAAATCATCTCCAACGAAGCGAATCAGGTTACGGATTAATAAAACAGCATATTCCTCAGCGGGGATTACTTTATCGCTGTCAGGAAACTGATAATAGTGGTGAATCATTTCCTCGATTTTATCCTGGTCAAAATTCAGACAATTCGAGAAAGAAAGCTGATAATCAAACTCATAATCAGCAATAATTTTTGCCATCTCCTCCTGTGTACAGAAGCCGAGTTCAATTACCGCGCGTCCGAGCAGCAGATAGCCGAAATGCTGCGCTTCCTCCAGCTCAGAAGCCTGACTGATTGTCAGATAACCCATATGAAGGGCAAGACGTACAAATTCCACGTCTTTGATAGTCTGCATATTATGTACATCCTCAACCTCTTCAGCAGTCATATAGCCGGAGGAGAGAGCCAGAGCATCTAAAGACTCAGCCGTGTCATGCTTATGGCGCAGAGCTTCAAGAAGCTGGTCTGAATTGATAACCTGCTTTTCCAACAGATAATTTCCAAAAAACTGTGTAAGCATAGTAAATTCCGCCCCTTTCTCCGATTAGTGGTTATAGCGCTCAAGTACAGATAATACCTGAGAGGAAGTGAAAGGCTTGGAAATAAAATCCTTTGCACCGGCTTTTAAGGAATCCTGAATATACTTTTTTGTTCCTACAGAAGAAACCATAATGATAACTGCTTCAGAATTTTCCGTGAGAATATCCTTTACAGCATCTGTACCAAATTGCTTCGGCATTACGATATCCATAAAAACTAAATCCGGTTTTTCGGACTTATACTGTTCAAGAGCCTCAGTTCCATCCTTTGCTTCAATGATATTAGTGTAATCAAGAGAAGCGAGACAGTCCTTTAATTTTTTTCTGGCAAGCAGAGAATCATCTGCGATTAGTATTTTAAAATTTTTAGAATCCATATGAATCTCCTTTCGAATAACCTTTTTAAGGACAAAATACTTGTGAAAATCCGATAAATAAGGTACTATATTTATTGAATACTACTTATATTTTAACTGATTTTGGGCTAAAATACAAGGAATATTTTACTTTTCTCACATAGATTCCGAAGAAAATTGAAAATGGAGGAAGAAACACCTATGGAACATATCCTTGTTGTGGATGATGAAGATAAAATACGGCAAATTATTAGGAAATATGCGGAATATGAGGGATATCTGATTACGGAAGCGGCAGACGGAAGAGAGGCTGTAGAGCTGTGCAGAAAGAATGACTATGATTTGATTGTGATGGATGTTATGATGCCTGTGATGGATGGGTTTTCAGCCTGTGAGGAAATAAGAAAGCAGAAGGCAATACCTGTAATTATGCTGTCGGCAAGAGGAGAGGAATATGATCGTATTCATGGTTTTGAGGCAGGTGTTGATGACTATGTAGTGAAGCCATTTTCACCGCGGGAACTGATGATGCGAATGAAGGTAGTTATGGGCAGAAACGGGAACGTGAAACCAGGTGACACTTATAAAAAAGAAGGACTGTTCGTGAACTTTATAAGCAGAGAAGTATTTGTGGATGAGAAAAAGGCAGAAATGACGCCAAGAGAATATGAGCTGCTGTTTTATCTGGTGAAAAACAGAGGTGTTGCGTTGACGAGAGAAAGGCTGCTCAGTGAGGTATGGGGCTATGACTACGCCGGTGATGACAGAACTCTGGATACACATATCAAGCTGCTGCGCAGCAGTCTTGGTGAGTACAGAAGATTTCTGGTTACTTTAAGAGGGGTGGGATACCGTTTTGAAGCGTAAGAAAATCAGCATGAAATGGAAATGCTTTGCATATCTTCTGATATTTACGGTAGTTTTGCTGATAGTGCTCTGGCTGTTTCAAACAGTTTATCTTGGTGTGTTTTATAAGCAGATTAAGAAGAACGAATTAAAGAGTGCCATGAATAACCTGATTTCCAGCATGGAGACGGAGGATTATAACCAGTCGGTACAGGCAATTTCGCAGAGCTATGATATTTCTGTTTTGATATTTGACACGGAAGGAAATACCTTATATGCGACAGAATATATGCCTTCAAGATTTCTGTATGAGACAGAATTCGAAATCTGGTATCAGAAAGCGAAGGAGAATGGCGGTGAATATGCAGAAAACAGAAAATGGAGTCCGGGAGATCCAAGACCGCAGAGTGATGAACCTGCTAATACGGAATATTATGCTCCAGAAAATGTATTAGAATTTCAAAAATTAAAGAAGATGCCGGGAATGCCAGAACCAAATATAGAGGAAACGGTCATATGGGTGAGAATTGTCCTGGATGCGGCTGGTGGAGAATGGGTGTATCTGTTGAATTCTGTAATTACGCCTGTGGATGCTACTGTACATACACTGCGCATACAGCTTATCTGCATATCCGCAGTAATGCTGATATTGTCGCTGCTGATTGCCTGGATTCTTGCAAAGAGCATCAGTCGTTCTATTGTCCGGGTTAATGCGACAGCGAAAGAACTGGCAAAGGGAAATTATAATGTGATTTTTGAAGCCGGCGATTACAGAGAAATTGCGGAGCTGTCAGAAACTTTAAATTATGCGGCGAAGGAGCTGGGAAAGACGGAAAAATTCCAGCGTGAGCTCATTGCTAATGTATCTCATGATTTGCGCACACCGTTGACTATGATTATTGCTTATGGAGAGATGATGCGTGACTTGCCGGGCGAGAATACACCGGAAAATATAGAGGTCATTGTGGAGGAGGCGAAGCGCCTTACGACGCTGGTGAATGATATGATGGATATCTCAAAGCTGCAGGCAGGAGTAATGACGCTTGAACCGGAGCGCTACAGCCTGACAGAGAGCGTGGAAGGAGTTGTCAGGCGTTTTTCAAAAATGTTGGAGCCATATGGTTATCAGATATGCTTTGACTATCAAGAAGAGGCATGGGTGAAAGCGGATAAGGAAAAGCTTCATCAGGTTATTTATAATCTGATTGGTAATGCTGTGAACTATACTGGTGCAGATAAAAAGGTCATGGTAAGGCAGCTTTGCGGGGAAGAGTGGATCAGAATAGAAGTGGAGGATACCGGGGAAGGAATTCCTGAGGAGAATCTGCCGTATGTCTGGGAACGCTATTATAAAGTGGATAAAAATCATAAAAGAGCGGTTACGGGAACAGGACTTGGACTTTCTATAGTGAAACATATTCTTAGCCTTCACGGGGCAGAATATGGGGTGAAAAGCACAGAAGATAAGGGAAGCATATTCTGGTTTGAAGTACGGCGTGAAAAAATTAAGTAATTCTGACAAATTTATGAAAGTTTTGGCTGATGCTTGTCAATACTATAAAAATCTAGTACAATGTTTCTGCAATCGGAAAGAAAGTGAGGGAAATATTATGGTGAAATTGAAAAATGGAAGAACTGTACTACTGGTGATGACAGCGGTGGCAGCTCTCTCTCTGACTGCATGTGGCAGAAATAATTCTGCACAGGAGCAGACCACAACACCAGTACAGACTACTATACAGGAAACAACCACAAAGAAGGAAGTGGCATTATCTGATATTCATGAAGCAGTAAAAGCGGTGTATGGGGAGAATTACATCCCAAGTATGCTGTTTGATGCCCAGTATATTACAGACGTCTTTGGTGTTACAGAGGATATGTATGAGGAGGCAATCGCAGAAGGACCGATGATAAGTGCCCATGTGGATACCTTTGCTGCATTTAAAGCGAAAGAAGGACAGGCAGAGGCGATTGAGCAGAAGCTCACGGAATATAAGGATTATCTTTTGAATGAGTCGTTTCAGTACCCGATGAATATTCCAAAGATAGAAGCTGCACAGATAGTTCGTGAGGGCGATTATGTGTTTTATGTCCAGCTTGGACAGGCAGAGAACACTGCAGCAGAAGAGGATGAACTTTTAAAGCAGTTCCAGGAGTCAAATCAGCTGGCTGTTGATGCAATCAGGGAGCAGCTTCAGTAAGAGTATGCAGAATAGAGGTTAATATGGTATTTAGCAGTATACTGTTTTTATTCCGCTTTTTACCCCTGGCGCTTGCACTGTATTTCCTGTCACCGAGAGGGGCACGAAATGCAGTGCTTTTTTTAGCCAGCCTGGTATTTTATGCGTGGGGAGAGCCGGTATATATCATACTTATGATTTTTTCTACACTGGTGGACTATATTCACGGCAGACTGGTCTGGTACTATAAATCCAGGGATGAAATGAAGAAGGCAAAATGTGTGGTGGCTTCTTCAATGATGGTAA
The DNA here is from genome assembly GCA_017624115.1 of Lachnospiraceae bacterium. GTDB lineage: Bacteria > Bacillota > Clostridia > Lachnospirales > Lachnospiraceae > RGIG8607. The sequence continues at coordinate 74,871 of JAGANQ010000068.1, read as the reverse complement.
ATCTGGGATTGTTGGCTGTATTTAAGTATACAGGATTGTTTCCATTACCGATAGGTATTTCTTTCTATACCTTTCAGACTATGTCATATACGATAGATGTGTATCGGGGAGATGCAAAGGTACAGAAGAATATTATTTCTTTTGGAGCATATGTGGCGATGTTTCCGCAGCTGATTGCGGGACCGATTGTACAGTATAAGCAGATAGCTGAGGAGCTGGATGAGCGAAGAGAAAGCAGCAGTGATTTTGCGGAGGGTATCCGTCTTTTTCTGACGGGACTTGGAAAAAAGGTATTGTATGCCAACAGTATAGGGCTTTTATGGGAAAATATAAGCAGCCGTCCGACAGATGAGATATCCTTTGCCATGGCGTGGCTTGGTATTATTGCATACGCATTTCAGATTTATTTTGATTTTTCTGGATATTCAGATATGGCAAAGGGGCTGGGAAGAATGTTTGGCTTTTACTTCCCAGACAATTTTAATTATCCATATTGCTCTAAAAGTATTACGGAGTTCTGGAGACGCTGGCATATTTCGCTGGGAACCTGGTTCCGTGAATATGTTTATATTCCACTTGGTGGTAACCGTAAGGGACTGGCAATACAGATACGGAATATATTGATTGTCTGGCTGCTCACGGGAATCTGGCATGGAGCAGGCATCAATTTCTTATGCTGGGGTGCTTATTATGGCTGCCTGCTTATTGTGGAAAAATGTTTTCTGTTAAAAAGGTTAGAAAAGCTGCCGGGAATCATCGGGCATGTCTATACTATGTTTGCTGTGTTGGTTGGCTGGGTATTGTTTGCCTTTGAAGAATGGGAGAAAGGATTTTCTTATTTGAAGGCGATGCTTTGCATGAATGGAGCAGGAATTTTTGGGCAGGAAGCAGGTTATCTTCTTTTGCAGAATGGTGTTCTTCTGCTTCTGGCGGCGCTGGCTTCTGCAGGGATGTTCAGAGGCTTTCAGAAAAAGGTACAGAACAGCTGTATCTGGTATGCGCTGCTGTTTCTGCTGTGTGTCGCGTATCTGGTGGATTCTTCTTATAATCCGTTTCTGTATTTCAGATTTTAAGTGAAGAGGATTGAGAATGTCCAATAGATGTGGAGGGAATGTGATGAAAGAATTAAGAACAGATAAAAAATTCTGTGCACTTTTTTCAGGAATTTTGATAATATTTTTTATCGCAGGAATGTTGAAGCCAGATACAGGATTTTCAGAGTTTGAAAACCGCTATCTAAGCAGCAGACCAAAGCTTACGATGGAAGCGGTACGGGATGGCAGCTATATGAAGGATTATGAAGAATATGTGACAGACCAGTTTCCACTCCGTAATTACTGGATTACTCTGAAAACTCTGACAGAGCGTGCCATGTTAAAATCAGAGATTAATGGTGTGTATTTTGCAGAGGATCATTATTATATTGAGAAACAGGATAAAGACAAACTGTTTTCCGAACTTGCCATGAAGAATTATCAGACGCTGTTGGATTTTGCTGAGAAATATACGCAGAAGCTGGGCGCAGGTTCTGTTTCAGTGATGCTGGTTCCGACTGCCTCCTGCGTTTTGAGGGATAAGCTGCCTCTTCTGGCACCGGATGACGGACAAAATTTGCTGCTTGATGAACTGAGAGAGAAAATGGTTGCCGGAGCATGGGTAGATGTATATGGTGAACTGGCAGCGCACAGCGGGGAAGAAATTTATTATCGGACAGACCATCACTGGACGACTTTGGGTGCTTTTTATGGATATTGTGCCTGGAAGGAAAAACAGGGTCAGCTGCGCCCGGATATAGCTGATTATGACAGGGTGTGCCTGACGGATTCTTTTACAGGGACGCTGTATGCCAGGGTCAACGTGGAGATGAAGCCGGACTCCATCTATGCGTTTGTAAAGCCGCAGGAAAAGCTGCGCATGAGACTGGATATGGAGGGGGAATGGTGGGATACAATCTATTCGGAAGAAAAGCTTTCCACCAGAGACAAATATGCCGTGTTCTGCGACGGAAATCATGGGGTGACAGAGATAGAGACATCGCTTGATAATGACAGGCACCTGCTCATTATCAAGGATTCCTATGCACATTGCCTGGCACCATTCTTTACAGCAGATTTTGAGAAAATTACGATGCTGGATTTACGCTACTATAATGGGAGCGTTGAAGAGTATGTGCAGCAGAATCAGGTGACAGATGTTTTAACTGTATACAATGCTGCGGGCTTTTCGGCAGACAGATATATAAATAAATTCATAAAATAATAGCAGAATCTTGACATTCGATTAGTACTTACGATATAGTATATATAGAGGAGGTGGTGGCATGAAAGATAGATTTTCTTTTTTGACAGGAGAAGAGTGTGCGGAGTCTGTTGTTCGTATATCAGACGATAAAATGAGTGCCACACTTGAATTATGCAGACCGCCTGAGGGGGAACACTATGGCCTGGCAGAACTGAAGGTACTTCTGGATGCCAATGGTGTCAAGTATGGCATTGATGAAGAGGTCATCGAGAAAATGATAGAGAAGAATATCTATAATCGTCCGATTATTGTGGCACGTGGAAAGGAAGCCGTGGATGGAGAACCGGGATATTATAAATATAATTTCCGTACAGAAACATCGTCGGCACCGCATATTCTGGAAGACGGTTCTGTTGATTACCTGAACATGGATTTGTTTGAGTCAGTGACTGTTGGACAGGTGGTTGCAGAGTATGTTCCGGGAACTGCGGGAGTCTGCGGTTATACAGTAAAGGGAGAAATCTGCATGGCAAAGCATGGTGCAGAACTGCTGCCGCTTCGTGGGCAGGGCTTTACGGTATCGGAGGATAAGCGAAAATATATCTCTATCCTGAATGGAAGAATTGAGCTGGTAGATGGCAGGCTGGAGATTAGCAATGTATTTACCGTTACGGGGAATCTGGATATTTCGGTAGGAAATGTACGCTTTGATGGTGATGTGTATGTTATGGGCAGCATGGAGCCGGGATTGTCTATTATTGCCACCGGAAATGTTGTGATAGACGGTCATGTGGGCAGTGTGACAATTCGTGCCAGCAAGGATGTCATTCTTAAGAATGGTATGCAGGGCGGAGGAACAGGTTATATTGAATGCGGCGGAAACGTGTCCGGCAGATTTTTTGAATCTGCAACGATTAAAGCTAAGGGCAATGTGAATGCGAATTACTTTTTCAACTGTAATATCGAATCGGAGGGAAAAATTGAGGTATCAGGAAGCAAGGGTGTGATTGTGGGAGGAAGTGCCAAGGCACTGCTTTCCATACAGGCGCATGGTCTTGGAAATGCTGCAGAGATTCCGACGTATGTTTCAGTTGGTATTACCAGTGAAAACGTAAATAAATATAATGCGTTGAACCGTACTTTGGCAAAGATTGATTCTGAAATTGAAATTTTGCAGAAGAATATAAAGATGTTTGAAGAAGCCTTTGCCAGAGGATTAAAAAATGATAAGATGGATCAGGTGCTTTATCAGAAAATTAAGCAGGCTTATGCGATAAAGGAGAAGGAACGTGAGCAATGCGTGGAGAACCGCAATGATATGGCACTGATAATTGCTAATATGGGTAAAGCTAAAATAATAGTAGTAGGAAAGGTCTGTCCGGGTGTACATATAACGATTGATTCTGAAAACTATGTGGTGACAGAACCATTTTTAAATGTTGAATTTGTACGTCAGGTGAACGAGATTGTTCCTCTGCTGAAATTCGGAAATTAAAAATAATAAGATGCAGACAAAGGTCCGGGCTGTTCGCCCGGACCTTTTTGGCAGAGAAGAGCTGGCTGTTTGTCATTGGTAAAATAAGAATATATGTTCGAAAAACCCTTGCAATCAGATATATAATATGCTATAATAAGAAAAACGAGAACATATATTCGGTGATTGAGATGCAGATAGAACAGAAAATGACGATACAGGAAAAATTACAGATTCTTACAGATGCGGCAAAGTATGATGCTGCCTGTACATCAAGCGGAGTTGACCGCAAGGGGAAGGCGGGAAGTATGGGCAATGCGGCGGCATGTGGTATTTGCCATACCTTTGCCTCAGACGGGCGGTGTGTTTCTCTGTTAAAGATACTGTTTACGAATGAATGCGTATTTGACTGCAAGTATTGTATCAACCGGGCTTCCAATGATGTAAAGCGGGCAGCATTTACACCGGATGAGGTATGCACATTGACCATGGAGTTTTATCGCAGAAATTATATTGAAGGTTTGTTCTTAAGCTCAGGAATTTTGAAAAATCCGAATTACACGATGGATTTGTTGTATCAGACTTTATATAAGCTGCGTACAGAATACCATTTCATGGGATATATCCATGTGAAAGCAATACCCGGGGCAGATGAAGAACTGATTCGGCGCACAGGATTTCTGGCGGACAGGATGAGTGTTAATCTGGAACTCCCGACAGGAGACGGGCTTAGAAGACTGGCTCCTCACAAGACCCGGAAGACGATTTTAAAGCCGATGAAGCAGATTCAGAAGGGAATTGTGAATAGTAAGAATGAGATGACAGTATACCAGGAAGCACCGAGGTTTGTGCCGGCGGGGCAAAGTACACAGATGATTATCGGTGCCACACCGGAAAGCGATTATCAGATTATGTCTGTGGCAGAGGCTTTGTATAAAAACTATGATTTAAAGAGAGTATTCTACTCTGCATATGTCTCAGTGAATACAGACGCCATGCTTCCCGCACTGCCGGATGGACCGCCGTTATTGAGAGAGCATAGATTGTATCAGGCAGACTGGCTTTTGCGCTATTATGGCTTTGAAGCATCAGAACTGTTATCGCCGGACAGACCGAATTTTAATGTGCTGCTGGATCCAAAGTGTGAATGGGCAGTGCGGCATCTGGAATACTTTCCGGTAGAAATTAACCGGGCAGATTATCAGACACTTTTGCGTGTGCCGGGAATCGGAGTGAAGTCTGCACAGAGAATTGTGCGGGCAAGGAGAAGTGCAAAACTGGATTTTGAGGATTTAAAACGATTGGGTGTGGTACTGAAGCGTGCGGTTTATTTTATTACCTGCATGGGAAGGATGCAGTACAGAATCAGGCTTGAGGAAAATTCAATTACTCATAATCTGATTCATGATGACCGGAAGAAGCTTTATGAGATGCAGGAAAATGAGAGCTTTACGCAGATGTCATTGTTTGACGATTTCCACCTTACTGTGCCGCCGTCTGTGGAGGATGGCAGAGCTGCCGTATCAGGACAGCTGTGAGAGGCAGAAGCCTGATGAAAGGATGTATAGCGTGCAATGAGAATTTATTTATGTGAGGACAGCTTTGAAGGAATATTGACAGCCGTGTATGATGCGTGGGCAGGCAGGCTGGGACATGACAATGTACGGCTTGAACTGCAGGGAGAGTATAATCTGGAGCTTTTTGCAGACTATGTGGTTGTGCTGCCGGATGATGAGAAGGCGGAAAAGGTGGTTCGTACTTTGAGACAGAAGCTGTCAGAAGAGGTTTTTGAGTATGTTTATAAGGCAGCTATGTCACAGGAAAGAAGAAAGGCAGACCTGATTTACCGATTTATCGTGCTTGCTATACAAAGAGGAGCACGGATTGTAAGTGAGTTTGGTAATCCGGTTGTGATGGACATATTCGAACTGGTGCGAAATGTATCAAATGAGTCACATCTGCTTCTGGGCTTTATTCGTTTTCAGGAACTGGAAAATGGTGTCCTGTTTGCAAAAATTACGCCTAAAAACTACGTGCTTACGCTGATAGCTCCGCATTTTGAAGACAGACTTTCGGGCGAAAACTGGGTGATTTATGATGCGGTGCATGAGATGGCAGCCGTACATGCAAGGAATACATCATGGGTATTATCCAGGGAGGCAAAGATGCCCGAGAAACTGCCGGAATCGGGACAGGAAGAGGAGTATGAGGAACTTTGGAAGATATTTTTCCATACGATAGGGATTGAAGCCAGAAAAAATCCAAAATGTCAGAGAAATATGCTGCCATTATGGTATCGCAAAAATATGCTGGAATTTGAGAATAACGAAAATTGCTAAAAAATGTTAAAATAACAAAAATCACATTGACATTTATATAAAAATGTGCTATAAATTTCGAAATAAAGGGGAAGGTAGGACACTGGAACGGAGGAATTATTATGAAAGAAAGAAAAATACGGTTACCAGAGATTTCTGATGCTAAGAAATTTGTCTCGGCAGCATCCAAATGCGAATTTGACATTGATGTTTTTTACAACAGAGTTGTCATTGATGCGAAATCATTACTGGAAGTGTTAAGTCTTGATTTATCCAGAGAGCTTACTGTACAGTATGGTGGAGATGATTTGCAGTTTGAGGATTTTCTGAATCATTATACAACTGCATAGCAGAGTTATTTTTGAACCGTGGCAGCTGTTCGGAGAGAGAACTGCTGAAAGCAAAAGTATTGGGGCTGTTGCACTTTACAGGTGCGCAGTCCCATTTTGAAATTACAGGAACTGTCTGTTCAGGGGTTTGGCAGACAGTAGACAGAACTCTTTTTCATTACAAAGTAAGGGAACAGCATCATGGAGAAGGAAACAGTACAGATAAGAATATCCGTCCGCAATCTGGTAGAGTTTATTATGCGTGGCGGAGATATAGACAATCGCAGAGGAAATATTTCAGATAAGGATGCGATGCAGGCGGGAAGCCGTATTCACAGAAAAATCCAAAAGCAGATGGGTGGAGATTACCGGGCGGAGGTTGTTCTGAAAAAATGTGTTGAGATGGATTCCTATGAAATCAGTGTGGAGGGGCGTGCTGATGGCATCTTTACAGAAGGTGACATCGTGTACATTGATGAGATAAAAGGAATTTATAAGGAGCTGCATTATCTGGAGAAACCGGTTCCAACTCACAAAGCGCAGGCGATGTGCTATGCGTATTTCCATGGCGAAGAGATAGGAGCTGTGCAGATAGGTGTGCAGATGACCTATGTAAATATTGAGACAGAAGATATCAGGCGCTTTTCGGAGGTGTTTTCTCTGGACTATCTGAGAGAATGGTTCTATGCGATGATGAAGGAGTATAAGAAATGGACTGATTATCAGTACGAAGCGAGAAAGCTTCGGCAGGAGTCTATTAAAAAGATAGAATTTCCGTTTCCGTACCGCGAGGGTCAAAGGAATCTGGCAGTATCGGTATACCGGACGATAGAGCGGAAAAAAACATTATTTTTGCAGGCACCGACAGGAATCGGTAAAACGATGTCTGCTGTATTTCCAGCGGTAAAGGCAGTCGGAGAGGAACTGGGCGAGAAGATTTTTTATTTGACGGCGAAAACCATTACCAGAACAGTGGCAGAGGAAGCCTTTGAGATTTTACGGCAAAAGGGACTTTTCTTTAAGACGGTAACGATTACGGCAAGAGATAAGCTATGTTTTCTGGAGGAAAGAGAATGTAACCCCGATGTATGTCCTTATGCCAAAGGACATTATGACAGGGTAAATGACGCGATTTATGATTTACTGGTGAATGAGCGGAAGGCTGACAGGGAGCTGTTGCTTGCCTATGCAAAAAAGCATGAGGTCTGTCCGTTTGAAATGTGTCTGGATGTCAGCATTTTTTCCGATGGCGTAATTTGTGATTATAATTACGTATTTGACCCGAATGTGAAGCTGAAACGGTATTTTTCAGAGGGTATAAAGGGAGAATACCTTTTTCTTGTTGATGAAGCTCATAATCTGGTGGAGCGTGCACGCGAGATGTATAGTGCTTCGTTATATAAAGAAGACTTTCTGGAAATGAAGCGAATGATGTTGCCATACAGTAAAAAGATAGCAGCAGATTTAGAACGCTGCAACAAAAATATGCTTGCACTCAAACGTGAATGCGAAAGCTTTCAGGTGCTGGAGAATGCGGGAACATTGTCTCTGCAGCTTACAAGGCTTTATGGTGATATAGAAAGCTTTCTTGATGAGCACAGAAGCTTTGAATATACGCAGAAGCTGGTGGAATTTTTTTTGAAGGTAAGGCAGTTTCTGAATATCCATGATATGCTGGATGAGAGCTTTCGGGTATATACGGAGCATACGCCGGATGGAGGCTTTTTGATTCGACTGTTCTGCGTGCATACGGCAGGTGTTATCCGGGAATGTCTGGCGAAAGGGAGCAGTACCATATTTTTTTCAGCTACGCTGCTGCCGATAGGCTATTATAAGGAATTGCTGGGAGCACAACCGGAGGACTATGCTGTCTATACAGCTTCTCCGTTTGACAGGCGGAAACGGTGTCTGCTTATCGGCAGTGATGTGAGCAGCCGCTATACCAGGAGAAATAGGTCAGAGTATAGCCGGATATACCGTTATATAAGGGAGCTGACTGAGGCAAAGCGTGGAAATTATATGGTATTTTTTCCGTCTTATAAATTGATGCAGGAGGTTTATGAGACAGCGGCGGAAGAGGGGATTCCAGAACGTACCACGATTTTTATGCAGAAAAACAGCATGACAGAGGCAGAGAAGGAAGAATTTCTGCTTCGGTTTGAAAGTACAGATTCCGGGGTTCAGATAGCATTTTGCGTACTGGGTGGAATATTCTCTGAAGGAATAGACTTGAAGGAAGAGCGATTAATTGGTACAATAATTGTTGGAACTGGTTTACCACAGATATGTGTGGAACGGGAAATACTAAAGGATTATTTTGAAGAAAAGGAGCAGAACGGCTTTGATTATGCGTATCGTTTCCCAGGCATGAATAAGGTTTTGCAGGCTGCAGGACGTGTTATCCGTACCAGAGAGGATAAGGGAGTGATACTTCTTCTGGATGAGCGCTTTATGGAGAGCCGTTATCAGCAGCTTTTTCCGAGAGAGTGGTCAGATATCAGAGCGACAACTGTACGCGATGCAGGAAAAAGGGTACGGGAGTTCTGGGGCAGCTTTGAAAAATAGAAAGGAAACCGGCATGGATGTTAATTATGAGCTCTACAAGGTGTTTTATTATGTAGCATCGCTTTTAAGCTTTTCAGAGGCTTCACACAGGCTGTTTATATCACAGTCGGCAGTCAGTCAGTCGGTAAAGCTTTTGGAGAAAAAGCTTAACTGTACGCTATTTGTGAGAAGTACAAAAAAGGTGCAGCTTACACCAGAGGGTGAAATTCTGTTAAGGTATATTGAGCCTGCGATGAATATGATTAAGCGCGGTGAGGCACAGCTCATGGAGGCGGATTCCCTGAATGGCGGGCAGCTTAGAATAGGAGCCAGCGATACAATATGCCGGTATTACCTGATACCGTATCTGAACTGGTTTCATAAAGAGTACCCAAATGTGCATATCAATGTGACGAATCAGACATCTATCCGATGTGTGGAGCTTCTGGACAATGGGCAGGTGGATTTAATTGTTGTGAATTATCCAAACTCAGTACTGATGAATGAGAACCGTTATAAGATAGTAAAAGAGTTCCAGGATGTTTTTGTTGCCGGGGAAAAGTACAGTGAACTAAAGAACCGGCAGGTTTCCCTGAAGGAATTACAGAATTATCCGATATTGATGCTTGACAGAAAAAGTACCACCAGTGAATATCTGTATATGATATTTCAGAAGCATCAGCTTGAGCTGATACCGGAAATAGAAATCAGCAGCAATGATTTACTGCTGGATCTGGCAAGAATCGGGCTTGGCATCACATTTGTGCCGGATTACTGTATTCCAAAAGACAGAGAGGATTTATTTAAGCTTGAGACAAAGGAAACAATCAGAAAAAGGCAGCTGGCTGTTGCCTATAATGAAAAGCTGCCGTTATCGCAGGCAGCGGAGTGCTTTATGGCAGCACTGGGTGAACTGTACGCCTGATAAAAAACCGAAAGAAGGTAAGAAACATGGGGAAAGAAACAAAAGTAATCTGTTTTGCCAATAACAAGGGCGGAAGCGGCAAGTCAACCACATGTGCCAATGTTGGTTATGGCATGGCTGCGCTTGGAAAACGTGTACTTCTGGTGGATGGTGACATGCAGCTAAATCTGTCCCTGTCATTTTTTACGGAGGATAAAGTGCTTGCAATGGCACAGAGTGAAAAAAACCTTTATTATGCGATTAAGAACCAGAAGGATTTGGCAGATTATATTGTACCGACGGAGTATGAGGGATTAGATTTAGTACCATCCTCCACTCTGATGAGTTCGATTGAGTATGAGCTGTTTACCAGGTGGCAGCGGGAATTTATCCTTAAGAAGCTTCTGGCAGGAATTAAGGAATCCGGCACATATGATTATATTTTGATTGATGCACCGCCTACGCTGGGAGGCTGGGTGATGAACATTCTGTGTGCATCTGACCGGCTGATTATTCCGGTGGAAGCAAGTCCGTGGGGACTGTTTGGTCTGGCAAATATGTTTGAGTTTTTGAACACAGTAAAAGAAATGTCGCCGCAGCTTTCACTGCTGGGAATTGCAGTCACCAAGGTGGACGAGAGGAAGAATTATGTGAAGCAGACGATAGAAACATTGCGGGAAGCAGGAGAGGATGTTCATGTTTTTTCGTCTTATATCCGTGTGGACAGCGCGATAGAGTGGTCGCAGGATAATTCAAAGCCGGTTGCAGCTTATAAAAAGAGCAGCAGAAGTGCAAAAGAATATATGGAATTAACAAAGGAGGTAATGGAACAATGCCAGTAGGAAAGGGAAGCATCGCAAGAGCAGTAAAGTCACAGAATCAGGAAGCAGCAGAGAAGGACGCTGTTATGGAACAGGAGATTGTAAAAGAAGAAACACCAAAGAAAGCATCGGCGCCGAAGAAGACGACGGCAAAGAAGCCTTCAGAGAAGAAGCCGGCAGCAAAGAAGACAGCGGCTGAAAAACCAGCAGCAAAAACGTCTGTGAAGAAGCCGGATTCCATACAGGAAGAGAAGTTTCGTGTAATTTCTCATATTCAGTGTGACCTGCCGGTACATCTCCTGTAAAAAGTGCTTGAAAATATCAGAAAGAATAGGTATAATGGTGCCTAAGTGTTTACATTTTGCAGAAGGAACGTTCTGACGTTCCTGAATTTGAAAGAAAGTGTTGGAGGATACAGGATAATGTTAAAGGTAGTGAAGTTTGGCGGAAGCTCTTTGGCTAATGCTGAGCAGTTTAAAAAGGTGGCAGATATTATTCATGCAGATGAGTCGAGAAGATATATTGTTCCGTCTGCACCGGGAAAGCGGTTTTCCAGTGATACAAAGGTTACAGATATGCTGTACGACTGCTATTCTTCCAGAAGAGAGGACTTGAATAGCAAGCTGGATGCAATTAAGGCGCGCTACAATGAGATTATTGATGAATTAAAGCTTGATTTGTCCCTTGACAAGGAATTTGAGACAATAGAAGCATGCTTTATCGGCAAGGCAGGACGGGATTATGCAGCTTCCCGTGGTGAATATCTGAACGGTATCGTACTTGCTAATTATCTTGGCTATGAGTTTATTGATGCAGCCGAGGTTATTTTCTTTGATGAAAAGGGTAATTTTGATGCGGATAAGACAAACAGTGTACTGAGTGACCGTCTGGCTGATGTAGAATATGCAGTTATTCCGGGATTTTATGGCTCTATGCCGAATGATACGATTAAAACATTTTCCAGAGGCGGCTCAGATATCACCGGCTCTATTGTAGCCAAGGCAGCAAAGGCTGATTTATATGAGAACTGGACGGATGTATCAGGTTTTCTGGTAGCAGATCCGAGAATTATTGACAGTCCGGCAGTTATCAATACTATCACATACCGCGAGCTGAGAGAGCTTTCTTATATGGGCGCTACTGTACTGCATGAGGATGCCATATTCCCTGTAAGAAAAGAAGGCATTCCAATCAATATCCGTAATACAAACAAGCCGGAAGATATGGGAACGATGATTGTGGAAAGTACTTCCAAGAAATCTGAGTATACAATTACCGGTATTGCAGGCAAGAGAGGCTTTACAAGTGTAAGCATTGAAAAGGATATGATGAATGCAGAGCTTGGCTTTGGAAGAAAGGTTCTGGAGGTATTTGAGAAGAACGGTATCTCCTTTGAGCATATGCCATCAGGTATTGATACGATGGGTGTTATTATCCAGCAGTCTGAGTTTGAGAAAAAGGAGCAGGAGATTCTTGCAGGACTTCACAGAAATGTGCAGCCGGACAGCATTGAGATTATTTCGGATATGGCGCTTATCGCTGTTGTGGGACGTGGAATGAAGTCTACAAGAGGAACAGCAGGAAGAATTTTCTCTGCATTGGCACATGCACGCGTTAATGTTAAGATGATTGACCAGGGTTCCAGTGAGTTAAATATTATTATCGGAGTCAGCGACGAAGATTTTGAGACAGCAATCAAGGCTATCTATGATATTTTTGTAACAGCAAGACTGTAATATAGTGTGCAGAAGAGGCGCATGGCGTCTTAAAGGGGCACCGCAGGAAAAAATCTGTGGAGCCCCTTTTTGTACAATAAGAACTGCTGTACTGGTTATAAAAGGATACAGCGCCATGCTTTAATCAGCCGCTCAAGGGAGCTGGCTGCATTTGCCGGACTTGTAGAGGGCAGCTTGTCCACTGGCAGCTGCTGAGGGTTTTTACAGTAACGCATAAATAAATCATACGCCTTGGAGCCATTGGCATAGATATGAGTGACAGGTGCGTGAGCGGTTATGCGTGAGATGTCATTAGCAGTGACGTTACGGATACTCGCATCACTGGAGCCTTCAATTTCACAGCTTTGAATGACATCCCAGACAGCAATATGATGCTTTAATAAAAAGGCTTTCTTTTCCTCAGTTGTAACCGGAAGCGTGTCCTCTGTCACTGCGGCAAGCACTTTCCAGAAACGGTTCTGCGGGTGACCGTAATAAAAATTGATTTCTCTGGATTTGACAGAGGGAAATGTGCCAAGTATTAAAATGCGTGATTCTGTATCGAAAACTGGTTCAAACTGATGGGATAATGCTTCCATGTGACCTCCAAAATCCTGTGTCACCTCATTATCAGAAAAGTTATGACAAATGACACTGGAAAAAAAGTAATATATATAGTAAGTTTATCACAGCAGGAAAGTATTTCGCAAGAGAAGCGAAAAGAAAAAGGAGACAGATATGGATTTTTTAGAAATTTTAAAGGCGATTCTTTTCGGAATCGTAGAAGGCATCACAGAATGGCTGCCAATCAGCAGTACCGGGCATATGATTTTACTGGAAAATTTTGTGTCATTTTCCGGATTGTCGGAAGGATTTTTTTCAATGTTTGAGGTAGTTATCCAGTTGGGGGCAATTATGGCGGTTGTTGTGCTTTTCTGGAACAGGATATTTCCTTTTACTGCGAAAAAAGGCAGAGGCTACAAGACCTCAGGACTGTTGTCCTATGTAGATAAGAATATTATGAATATGTGGTTTAAAATTGTGGCAGCCTGTCTGCCGGCAGTTGTGTTTGTAGTGCTCGGGCTGGATGAAATCTGCGAGGAGTATTTGTATAATTATGTCGCAGTAGCACTGGCGCTGATTGTGTTCGGTGTGGCATTTATCTGGATTGAAAATGTGAACAAGGAAAAGAAAGCGAAGATAACAGAATTATCACAGCTTGGATATCAGACAGCGCTGTTTATCGGTTTGTTTCAGTTGATTGCAGCGATATTTCCGGGAACCTCACGCTCCGGTGCGACGATACTGGGTGCACTTTTAATCGGGGTTTCGAGAACGGTTGCGGCGGAATTTACCTTCTTCCTGGCAATTCCGGTTATGTTTGGAGCAAGTCTTTTGAAGCTTTTAAAATTCGGCTTTGATTTTACTGCTACAGAAGCGGCTGTGCTGATAGTCGGAATGATAACAGCCTTCCTTGTGTCTGTGCTGGTAATCCGCTTCCTCATGGACTATATCAAGAAGCACGATTTTAAGGTATTTGGCTGGTACCGCATTGTGCTTGGAGCGGTAGTTCTGGGCTATTACTTTCTGCAGTAGCTGCTAAAGCAGGTGAATAAAATTAAAAATGGAGCTTTTCACATTCGATATTGCTGAAAAATCGTAATACGACTTTCCGATACGCGAAATGTGGCAGCTCCGTTTTTAATTTCTGGATTGACAGACAGAAAATCTAATTCAGCGGCTTCCAGTCACCAAGTACCTTGTCCATGGTGAAGTGAAGAGCCTCCGTGCCGGTAAGCTGATGTGACCATGGCACACGGCTTTCAGGTGCGGCGCCCGGCCCCTTGGACTCATACTCTGCATAGAAGGTAGTACTTTCTGCTTCAGGCTTATTCCAGTTATGCCAGCCAGCCTTGCAGATATGTTCACCTAACTCGCAGTTAATCAGAACAGTCTTGGCAAAGTTTCTCCATGGACGTCCAAGGTAAACGGATTCCGGCGGGCAGTCAGAGGTGAATTTGCAGTCAGCGAAAACATATCCGTATTCCTGACCCTCTGCTGTGGAAGCTGCGGTAGTATAGCCCTGAATACCGTCAGCACCTTCATGGCGGTTGGAATAGATTTCACAATGGTCAAAATAAGCGGTTGAGCTTCCGAAAATGAAGTCAACACCGCCACAGATGAAGCAGTTGCGGTATAAATGTCTTCCGTTGATTCGTGGAGCGAATTCTTTTGGACCTACAAAGCCATTCTTCTGTAAAACGGTAGGCGGCAGAGGACCGGTAAAGAGAGTGTCCTGGTCGCCGAGAAAATGGCAGTTCTCAAAATAAATACGGTCACCGTCCACATAAGCTGCAAGAGCCTGACCGACAAGCTTACCGGGACCGGCAGAATTTTCAAACGTGATATTTTTAGCGGTAAAATCATGTGTGTCAATCAAAGTAGAATAGGAACGGAAGGTTCCGCGGTTGGAGCCATCCTCCATGACCATTTTCGCATAATTGCCGAAGGTCAGAATAGTAGAGGTTACTTCCTCGCCCTCAAATGTAATATATGGACGGTCAATGGTAAGACACTCCGTATAGGTGCCGGATTTGATAAAGATTGTGACAGGTGAGGTATTCTCCTTTGAGACAGAGTTGACAGCTTCCTGTACGCTGGTAAAATCGCCGGAGCCATCTTTTGCAACAGTAATCATAACAAATCTCCTTTACTTTATATGAAATAATTTGAAAATATTTATGTATCATATTATACTAGAAGGAAGGGGGAATTACAACTGAAAAACTTTGCCGGAAGGAGGAAATGGAATGAATATACAACAGGTACTTGCGGAATATGACGGAATGTTCGGAAACAGGTCATTAGTTGAAATTGAACAATTTCTTGCCGATAAACTGAAGGAAGCGGAAAATGAAGCAGATAAGGGAGCACAGTTTACGCTGCTCAACGAAATGATTGGGTTGTGCCGTGACACAACGCAGAAGGCCAAGGCGCTGTATTATTGTGAACAGCTTAAGGAGCTGCTCACACAGATGAAGCTGGAAGGACGTCCTGAATATGCCACAGCTCTTCTTAACATCGCCAATGCGTACCGGGCATTCGGACTGCATGAGGAATCACTTGAGCTGTATAAGCTTACGGAGAAGAATTACCGGGTGAATCTGAAACCGGATGATTTTGGATATGCAAGCCTTTATAATAACTGGAGTCTTTTATATCAGGAGATGGGTGATTTTGAGAATGCCAGAGAGATGCTTCTAAAAGCATTGGCTGTTGTGGATCAGTATGAGCAGGCTGCAATAGAGCAGGCAATTACCAGAACCAATCTGGCTGCTACATTGCTGCAGCTTAAAACAGATGCGGATTATGAAGCTGCGATGCGCTATCTTATGGAAGCACTGGAGATATTTGAGCGGGACGGCGGACAGGATTTCCATTACGGTGCAGCGCTTGCCGCAATGGGGGATGCACAGCTTGGACGGGAGCGTTTTAAAGAAGCAGCAGATTATTATGCGCGCGGTATGAAGGAAATCGAAAAGCATGTCGGAAGAACAGATAATTATGTGAGGGTACGGGAAAAATATGAGTTTGCCGTTTCACAGCTGAAAGAAAATGCGTGGGTAAGCAATCTGGAGCGTTGCCGGGTATTTTACGAGCAGTATGGAAAGCAAATGATACATGACAGGTTCCCTGAGTATGAAGAACGGATTGCAGTCGGACTTGTCGGAGAAGGCTCTGACTGTTTTGGCTTTGATGATGAGATTTCGTCAGACCATGATTATGGACTGGGCTTTTGTATGTGGCTTCAGGCAGAAGATTATGTGAAGATTGGCAGGGAGCTTAAGGAAGCATACGATGAGCTGATAAGGGAGCATGGAGATGATAATGGGCGAAACAGGTTTCTTGAGGAACGCCGTGGTGTGTTCATTATTGATGATTTTTATGCTGATTTGCTGCAGATAGAGAGAGAGGATGTACAAAAATGCCGTTTTGATTATCTGCGGCTTGAAGAGCATTGCCTTGCAGCAGCGGTAAATGGAAAGGTTTTTCGGGATGATGAAGGAAAATTTTCCTCGATAAGACATGAACTGCTAAATTATTATCCCGAGGATATATGGCGTCTCAGACTTTCCCGGTCACTGCATGAATTTTCCCAGTATGCACAGAGCAATTATCCGCGCATGATGGCGAGAAAGGATTACGCTACTGCACAGCTCTGTGTCGCCAGAGGCATGGAATGTGCAATGGATATCGTGTATCTGCTGAACCGGACGTATGCACCGTACTATAAGTGGAAGAGAAAGGGACTTGAAAAGCTTCCGCTTCTTACTGGTATGGCAGAGGAGATTGACAGGATAGCACTGCTTGACAGTCAGAAGGATGTATGGGAGAATGTAACTTACCAGGCAGGTGTGCTGAATCTGGAGGATGCATGCGTTAGAGGCTTTGAGAAGATAGCAGAGGACATCTTAGAGGAGCTTCGAAAACAGAATCTGGTGACAGGGCAGGATGCTTTTCTGGAGCTGTACTGTGGAGAAATCGTGAAGGGAAGGCAGAAAGATACGATAGATAAGATTGTGCGGCTGGAGTGGAAGCAGTTTGACAGGGTGAAAAATGAAGGCGGCAGGGCAGATTGTCAGGATGACTGGAATACCTTTTCCCTGATGAGGGAAAGTCAGTATCTGACATGGAGTATGGAGCTGCTTGAAAGCTATTATCAGGACTTAACGGAGGCGGAAACCAGAGGACGGAACCTGATTATGGAGAAATATGCACGCATGATGGAAAGCACGGCGCCGGAGCGTTATGCAGAATTCAGTGGGCAGCTTCCAGAATTGAGTGCGAAGAGAAAAGAGATTCAGGAAGAGATTATCCGGATTCAGGTGGGGTGGATGGAAGAATTTGCTGAAAAGTATCCCAAAATGGCAGGTAATGCAAGGAGTATTCACACCTATGAGGACAGCGAATATGATACCTCCTATGAAACGTATCTGCGCGGTGAACTGGGGACGTATTCGGAGCAGACTTTTATCCTGTATGGCAGATTTATCACGTCGCTGATGCAGAAGGGAAAAAATCTTGCCTATGAAACGATGAGCAATACGGCAAAGCTGTATGGATACTCTTCCGTTGAGGATGTGGAGAGAAGACTGTAGGAAAATTATATTATGGATGAAAAGGAGACAAAATATGGTAAAGCACGTGATTTTATGGAAATTAAAAGAGGAATTATCTGATGCTGAAAAATCAGTGATTAAGGAAAATATGAAAAAGGAGCTGGAGGGCCTTAAGGGGAAGGTTCCGGGACTGCTTGATATCACGATTCAGATTAGTCCGCTTGCAAGCTCTAACGCAGAGGTAATGCTGGACAGCACACTGGAGAGTGAGGAGGCATTGAAGGGCTATGCGGTGCACCCGGAGCATGTGAAGGTGGCAGATACCTTTGTAAGACCTTATACACAGGTACGGACGTGTATGGATTACGAAATTTAAGAAATGCTTGCATTTTTAAAAGAATAGTGCTATACTAAAAACGATAATAGTTGTTTGGATGATAAAGAGTGGGCGTAAGTCCACTCTTTATATGTTATGTGCAGAAGGGAAGTGTGAAAATGACGCAGAAGGAAGAATACGAGAGCCGGACAGAACAGCTTCTGCTTCCGATTATGGAACAGCATCAGTTTGAACTGGTTGATGTGGAATATGTTAAGGAAGGAAGCAACTGGTATCTGAGAGCTTATATTGATAAGCCGGGCGGAATTACAGTGGATGACTGTGAAATCGTCAGCCGTGCATTGAGTGATTTGCTGGACAAGGAAGATTTTATTAAGGATGCTTATATTCTGGAGGTCAGCTCTCCGGGGCTTGGGAGACCGCTTAAAAAAGACAAGGATTTTGCAAGAAGTATCGGGGAAGAAGTGGAAATCCGCCTTTATCGTGCCCTGAATCACAGGAAAGAATATGAGGGCATTCTGAAATCATTTGATAAAGATACGGTAACGATACTGGCTGATGAAGAAGAACTTATTATAAACCGTGCAGACATGGCGTTAATCAGGCTGGCGCTGGACTTTTAAAGGATAACGAATACAAGGAGGACAATTTTGAAATGAACAAGGAGTTAATTGAAGCACTGAATATTCTGGAGAAGGAAAAGGATATCAGCAAGGACACTTTACTGGAGGCAATCGAGAATTCATTGCTGACTGCGTGCAAGAACCATTTTGGCAAGGCAGATAATGTAAAGGTGACGATTAACCGTGAGACAGGAGATTTTAAGGTTATTGCAGAAAAGACGGTAGTGGAAGAGGTTACAGATGATGTAACAGAAATCAGTCTTGCCAATGCAAAGCTGAGAGACCCGAGATATGAGCTGGGTGATGTGGTAAATGTAGAAATCAAGTCGAAGGAGTTCGGACGTATCGCGACACAGAATGCCAAGAATGTCATTCTTCAGAAGATACGTGAGGAGGAAAGAAAGTCCCTGTACAATCAGTATTTCGAAAAGGAAAAGGACATTGTTACGGGCATTGTACAGCGCTATGTTGGCAGAAATGTAAGCATCAATCTTGGCAAGGTAGACGCAACACTGATGGAAAATGAGCAGGTAAAGGGCGAGGTATTCGAGCCGACAGAGAGAATCAAGCTGTATGTGCTTGAGGTAAAGGATACCACAAAAGGACCAAAAATCCTGGTTTCCAGAACACATCCGGAGCTGGTAAAGCGTCTGTTTGAAGCAGAGGTTACTGAGGTAAAGGACGGTACAGTGGAAATTAAGAGCATTTCCAGAGAGGCAGGCTCCAGAACGAAGATTGCTGTATGGTCTAATGATCCGAATGTAGATCCGGTAGGTGCCTGCGTAGGAGTAAACGGAATCCGTGTGAATGCAATTGTTGAAGAGCTTCGCGGCGAGAAGATTGATATTATCAACTGGAGTGAGAACCCGGCTATTTTAATTGAGAATGCATTAAGTCCGGCGAAGGTTATTACTGTACTGGCTGATGATGAGGAGAAGACAGCGAAGGTAGTTGTACCGGATTACCAGCTTTCCCTTGCTATCGGTAAGGAAGGACAGAATGCAAGGCTGGCAGCAAGACTGACAGGCTTCAAGATTGATATTAAGAGTGAGAGCCAGGCGAGAGAGCTGGAGGAGTTTGCAGAGCTGTTTGCATATGAAAATGAGGACGGCAGCTATGATGCAGAAAGCGATAATGATTATGAAGACCAGCCCATCGAATCAGAATATTATGGTGTGAATGAAGAGTAATGCAGCGTAGAATATAGGAGTGATAATTTGGCAACGACAAAGAAAATTCCGTACCGACAGTGTACCGGCTGCGGAGAAATGAAGGATAAACGGAAGATGATTCGGGTTCTGAAAACCGGTGAGGGAGAGATTCTGATAGATGCAACAGGGAAGAAGAATGGAAGAGGTGCATATATCTGTCCTTCCACAGAGTGCTTTTCCAGAGCTGTGAAAAATAAAGGGTTGGAGCGTTCCCTGAAGGTTGCAATTCCGAAGGAAGTTTATGAGCAGCTTGAGAAGGAGATGGAAGCGATTGGATAAAGTAATTTCCATGATTGGCATGGCAACAAAGGCAGGAAAAACAGCCAGCGGAGAATTCATGACAGAAAAAGCGGTAAAGGACGGAAGTGCATTTCTTGTGATAGTGGCGGAGGATGCTTCTGATAATACAAAGAAAATGTTCCGCAATATGTGCACGTTTTATCATGTACCATTCTATATATATGGAACGAAGGCAGTACTTGGACATGGAATGGGTAAGGAAATGAGAGCTTCCCTGGCAGTTCTGGATCAGGGCTTTTGCAAAGCGATAGAGAAGAAGCTGAACGAATCGGGAAATTTGGATGCGAAAAGCAATGCAGAAATGAGGTAAAAGAATGGCGAAAATAAAAATAAGTGAATTTGCAGCACAGCATGGTAAAAAGAGCAGTGAGGTTATCAATGTGCTGGAGGAAATGGGAATAGAAAATAATGGAAAGCGGTTTGCAGCAAATTCCAGCATTGAGGAAGAGGTTGCACAGAAGGTAAAGGAGAAGCTGGGTATTAAGTCAGAAAAGCCACAGGCAGCGCCAAAGGAAGCTCCAAAGCAGGAAAAGCCGGAGGAGCCAAAGCAGGAGGCACCGAAAAAGAAGATTTTCATGGTGACTAATCCCCAGAATAGCTCTCAGGCGCGTAATAAGAAGCCGGGGGCAAAGCCATCGGTGCAGGGTCAGAGACCGCAGCAGGGACAACAGCCCGTGCAGAGGCAAAATGCGCAGCGCCCGGTACAGAATACAAACAACAGACCTGCGGAGCCGCAGAACAGACCGGTGCAGGCAGAAAAACCACAGGCAGCACCGCAGCCGAAGCAGGCACAGAGTACACAAAATGCGCCGGTGCAGAGACAGAACAATAATAGCAATAATGGCAATGTCAATAATAATGCCAACAATAACAGAACACAGCAGTTCTCCCAGAAACAGAACAGCAGACCGGAAGGACAGCCAAGACAGAATAATAACGGCAATAACAGTAATAATATCAACAATAGTAATAATAACAATAATAGTAATAATAACAAGGGAAGCTTCCAGAAGAATAATAACAAGCAGACGCTTAAGATACCGGAGGTAAGAACGGCGGAGGCTATGCCTGAGAAAAAGAATGACAGAAGAGCGGAAAAGTTCCAGGAGCGTGAGCGGGATAAGGAACGTGAGAATAATAAGAACAGCCGGCAGGAAAAGCAGATGCAGCAGAAGAACAATCAGATGAAGAAGCCGGAGCCGGTGAAGCAGGAGCCAAAGGAGCCGGAGATTAAGGTAATCCAGATAGGTGATACTATTACAATTAAGGAGCTGGCTGAAAAGATGAAGCTGCAGCCATCGGTGATTGTAAAGAAAATGTTCCTGCAGGGCAAGATGGTCACAATTAACCAGGAGGTAGATTTCGAGACAGCAGAGGAAATTGCACTCGAATTTGATGTCATTGCAGAGCAGGAAGAAAAGGTAGATGTTATTGAGGAACTGTTAAGAGAAGAGGAAGAGGATGAAAGCAAGATGGTTTCCAGACCTCCGGTTGTCTGCGTTATGGGTCATGTAGACCATGGTAAAACATCTCTTCTGGATGCGATTCGTTCTACAAATGTGACTTCCAGAGAGGCAGGCGGCATCACGCAGCATATTGGTGCTTATATGGTGGAAATCAATGGCGAGAAAATTACCTTCCTTGATACCCCGGGACATGAGGCATTTACTGCCATGCGTATGCGCGGAGCCCAGTCTACCGATATTGCCGTTTTAGTAGTAGCAGCCGATGACGGTGTTATGCCACAGACCATTGAGGCTATCAACCATGCAAAGGCGGCAGGAATTGAAATTATCGTGGCTATTAACAAGATTGATAAGCCAAGTGCTAATATAGACCGTGTAAAGCAGGAGTTAATCGAGTATGAATTAGTGCCAGAGGATTGGGGTGGAAGTACCGTTTTTGTACCGGTTTCCGCACATACCAGAGAGGGTATTGAAAATCTGCTGGAGATGATTCTTCTGACCGCGGAGGTAAAGGAATTAAAGGCAAATCCGAAGAGAAAGGCAAGAGGTCTGGTTATCGAGGCACAGCTTGACAAGGGAAGGGGACCTGTTGCTACAGTACTGGTACAGAAAGGAACACTGCGTGTCGGTGACGTTATCGCAGCAGGCGCCAGCCATGGTAAAGTAAGAGCCATGATTGATGATAAGGGAAGAAGTGTGAAGGAAGCACTTCCATCTACACCGGTTGAGATACTGGGACTGAAAGAGGTTCCGAATGCCGGAGAAATCTTTGTTGCATGTGAGAATGAGAAGGAAGCAAGAAGCTTTGCAGAAACATTTATCTCCCAGGGAAAGGAAAAGCTTCTGGAGGAGACAAAGGCGAAGATGTCTCTGGACGATTTGTTCAGCAAGATTCAGGCAGGAAGCTTAAAGGAGCTTAATATCATCGTAAAGGCGGATGTACAGGGTTCTGTAGAGGCGATGAAGCAGAGTCTTTTAAAGCTGTCCAATGACGAGGTAGTTGTTAAGGTAATTCATGGCGGTGTCGGTGCCATCAATGAATCTGACGTTATTCTTGCGTCTGCTTCCAATGCGATTATCATCGGATTTAATGTAAAACCGGATAATACCGCCAAAGGTATCGCAGAGCGTGAGAACGTAGATGTCCGTTTGTACCGTGTTATCTATAATGCAATCGAGGATGTTGAGGCTGCCATGAAGGGTATGCTTGAGCCTGTATACGAAGAGAAAATAATCGGTCATGCAGAGGTAAGACAGGTATTCAAGGCTTCCGGACTTGGAAATATCGCAGGTTCTTATGTGCTTGATGGTAAATTCCAGAGAGGCTGCAAGTGCAGGGTAAGCAGAGAAGGAGAGGTTCTGTTTGATGGTGCACTGGCTTCTTTAAAGCGTGGTAAGGATGATGCAAAGGAAGTCAATGCCGGATATGAGTGCGGTATGGTGTTTGAGAAATTTAATGATATCAGTGAGGGCGACCAGATAGAAGCCTATATTATGGAAGAGGTTCCGAGATGAGAAAAAACAGTATAAAGAATACAAGAATCAATGGAGAGGTTTTAAAGGAGTTAAGCAATATTATCCGCAGTGAAATCAAGGATCCGAGAATTCATCCGATGACCTCTGTGGTTGCTGCAGAGGTAACACCGGATTTGAAATACTGTAAAGCTTATATCAGTGTTCTTGGAGACGAAGAGGCACAGAAAGAGACAATCCAGGGTTTAAAGAGTGCGGAGGGATATATCCGGTCTCAGCTTGCGAAAACGATTAACCTGAGGAATACGCCGCAGATTACCTTTATCCTGGATCAGTCGATTGAGTATGGTGTAAATATGTCGAGACTGATTGATGAGGTAAACAGGAATGAAGCTGAAGAATGAGTTAAAGGGAGCGAAGACAGCTGCCATCTCCGGTCATATCAGACCGGATGGTGACTGCATCGGTTCCTGTATGGGACTGTATCATTATATCCGTAAGAATTTTCCTGATATTGAAGCAGACGTGTATCTGGAGGAAATATCGGATAAATATGATTATATAGAAGGCGTAAAAGATATCAGACATACAGTTAGCGAGCCAAAGGAATATGATGTATTCTTCGTGCTGGACTGTGGCGATACGGATCGTCTGGGAAGCTTTGCCGAATATTTTAAGACGGCAAAGAAAACCGTATGCATTGATCATCACGTCAGCAACAGCGGTAATTTTGCAGACAGTAATCTGGTGGAGCCGAAGTCGGCAGCCACCTGTGAGACACTGTTTTATCTGATGAAGCCGGAGGAAATGAATACAGAGATTGCGACAGCACTGTATACAGGCCTTATCCACGATACCGGTGTATTTAAGCACAGCAATACAACCGAGAGAACCATGACGGCGGCTGCGAAGCTGGTAGGCATGGGTGTGGAATTCACAAAAATCATCAATGATACATTTTATGAAAAGAGCTATGTTCAGAATCAGATTCTGGGAAGAGCGCTGCTGGAAAGTGTATTATTCTTTAATGGCAGATGTATATTCTCTGCATTGAGACAGAAGGATCTGACCTTCTACGGGGTGACGCCGAAGGATCTGGGGGGGATTGTAGATCAGCTTATTGTGACAAAGGGTGTGAAATGTGCCATTTTCCTTTATGAGACAGAACCGCAGGTATTTAAGGTCAGTCTGCGTGCTAAAGATGAGGTTGACGTAAGCGTGGTGGCAGCACATTTTGGCGGCGGCGGTCATGTTAAGGCAGCCGGCTGTACGATGATGGGAAGCGTGTATGATGTTATCAATAACCTGTCTGCACAGCTTGCAAAGCAGATTGCTGAGGAATAAAAGCGGAGGAAATGCCGTGTATAATGGAATTATAAACGTATATAAAGAAAAGGGATATACCTCTCATGACGTAGTGGCAAAGCTGAGGGGCATCCTCAGACAGAAAAAAATCGGTCATACAGGTACACTGGATCCCCAGGCAGAAGGTGTGCTTCCGGTTTGTCTGGGAACGGGAACTAAGCTTGTTGATATGCTGACAGATAAAGAAAAAGAATATGAGGCATTGCTGCTTCTGGGAGTTACTACTGATACGCAGGATACGACAGGAACGGTTTTGGAGGAACGCCCGGTTATTGTCTCTGAGGAAGAAGCAGAGAGGGCGATTCTTTCCTTTGTCGGTGAATACGACCAGATACCGCCGATGTATTCTGCTGTCAAGGTAGACGGAAAGAAGTTGTATGAGCTGGCTAGAGAAGGAAAAGAGATAGAGCGTAAGGCGAGAAACGTTCATATTCTGTCGATTACAATTTTATCTATGGAGCTTCCGCGGGTGCGCATCCGTGTAAAATGCTCGAAGGGAACCTATATCAGAACTTTATGCCATGATATAGGAGAAATGCTTGGCTGCGGCGGCTGCATGCAGGAGCTTGTGCGCACCGGAGTGGGACACTTTACGATTGACAGGGCACTTACTCTTGCAGAAATCGAGAAACTGCGGGATGAGGACGGGCTTATGGAGCAGATTGTAGCGGTGGAGGATGCTCTGACGGCATATCCGGTATGTGCGGTGAAGAAGACAGCAGACAGGCTTCTCTACAACGGAAATCCGCTTGTGCCGGAAATGTTTCAGGAGGAAGTCTCCGGACAGAAACAAAAGCCGGTGCGTGTATATGACAGCAGCCGGTGCTTTGTCGGCATTTATGAATACAGACCGGAGAAATGTGCATATTATCCGGTGAAGATGTTTCTGGAATCTTAAAAAGGCAGGTGTTACTGTGGAATTTATGAATCAATTGTCACAACTTCATATAGAAGAAAAAACAGCGGTGACATTGGGAAAATTCGATGGGCTGCACCGTGGACATAAGAAGCTTTTGAATCAGGTGCTTCGTAAAAGAGAAGAAGGCTATCGTGCTGCTATTTTTACGTTTGACATACCGCCGAAAAATGTCCTGAGAGGCACAAACGGCAGGATGATTCTGACGAATGAAGAGCGGGCGATGCTGCTTGAAAAATATAAGGTAGATATTTTATTTGAGTGTCCGTTTACGAAAGAGATAGCCGGAATGGAGCCGGAAAAATTTGTGGCAGATATTCTTATAAAACAGATGAATGCCGGATACATTGTTGTGGGTTCAGACTTCAGATTCGGGCATGAACGTTCCGGTGATATCTACCTGCTGGACAGGCTTTCCAGAAAGTATAATTTTAAGCTGCTGGTACTTGCAAAGGAGCAGTATGAGGGCAGGGACATCAGCAGTACATACATCAGGGAAGTATTAAAGGAAGGAAAAATGGAGCTGGCAGAAACACTTCTGGGATACCCGTATTTTGTGACCGGAGAGGTGGTAAAGGGAAAACAGCTGGGAAGAAAGCTCGGCATACCGACTGTAAACCAGCTGCCGAGAGAAAATAAGCTCCTTCCGCCCAATGGTGTCTATGCTTCTAAAGCCTGTATTGACGGAACGTATTACACAGGAATGACGAATATCGGTATCCGTCCCACGGTGGAGGATACCCAGGTCAGGAATGTGGAAACGTATCTGTTTGATTTTGATGAGGATATTTACGGAAAAGAAATCAAAGTGGAGCTTCTGACCTTTGAGCGTCCCGAGCAGAGGTTTGAGTCTTTGGAAGAATTAAAAGCACAGCTTCAGCGGGATGTATGTAATACAAAAAGAATCATGGGAAAAATTTACATTGACAAAGAAAAGTAATCTTGATATAATACTCCTGTAATAAATGTAACAATTATGTAACATTTACAAAAGAAATAAAAAACTGTGTAACATTTAGAGTGACACAGTGGGCAGGAGTATATATGAGACATTCAAAAATTGGAAAACTGACAGGAATATGTTTACTGAGTACAGTCATGCTGTTTGGAACAGCCAATGCCGTACATGCAGTTAATGTGAGCGGAACAGATGCAGCGGCGGGGGGAACAGTAGCGCTGGAGACTTATTACAGAAACAGCAGCTCCACGATTCAGGCAAACAGTAAGACGGTGACGTCGGCACCGGTACTGGAGAAGGTTCCGGGTTATGATAATCTGGGAATTGCAAACGTGCAGGATAGTCTGAATATCCGTTCTAATCCGGAAAACGGAAAGATTGTCGGAAGACTGTTAAAAAATGGCGCCTGTGAGGTCCTTTCTTATGCGGATGGCTGGTATTTTATTGAATCCGGTGAGATTATGGGATACGTGAGTGGGGAATATCTCTTGACAGGTGATGAGGCACTGGAGCGTGCATGGGAGGTAATGGCGAATGTAGCTACTGTTAAAGCAGATGCTCTCTATCTGAGAGAACAACCCAGTACAGAATCCGACATAGTAGATGTTCTTGGAAATTCGGAGCAGCTTGAAGTAGTTGAGCAGCTTGAGGGCTGGGCAAAGGTAGTAGTTGATAATGTGGAGGGATATGTAAGCACGGATTATATTACAATTGCGCAGGAGCTTCAAACTGCAAGAACACTTGCAGAGCTGATATATGGCATGGATGTATCTGAGCTTAGAGTAGAGATGGCAGAGTTCGCACAGCAGTTTGTTGGCTGTCCATATGTATATGGCGGCAACAGTCTGACAAATGGAACAGACTGTTCTGGATTTACAAATTTGATTTATGCTCATTTTGGTATATCGATTCCAAGAACTGCATCAACACAGTACAGATTTTTCAACAAAATCAGCGCATCAGAGCTTAAACCGGGAGACTTGGTGTTTTACCCGGAACCGTATGACCCAAATGATATCGGGCATGTAGCGATGTATATTGGAAATGGTCAGGTAGTACATGCAAGTAACCCACGTACCGGTATTAAGTATTCACAAATGGATTATAGAACGATTGCCGGTTTCGGAAGAATTATACAGGATTAAGAATGAGGTTAGGTCTGCACCCATCACGGGGTGCAGATTTTTTTGAAAAAATCTTTGACAAAAAAACTATGCCATGCTATAATCAATTTCGTATGACAACCTGTACTCAGTATTCGGATACTCCAACCGATGCTTAGTGCTGGGGATAATAATATTTCAGGAGGATGAAACAATGATTTCAAAGGAAAAGAAAGCAGAACTTATCAAGACTTACGGAAGAACACCTAATGACACAGGTTCACCGGAGGTTCAGATTGCGATTTTAACAACAAGAATCACAGAGCTGACAGAGCACTTAAAGAACAATCCGAAGGATCATCATTCCAGAAGAGGTCTTCTTCAGATGGTTGGTCAGAGAAGAGGTTTACTTGACTACTTAAAGAAAACTAATCTGGAAGGCTACCGTGCTTTGATTGAAAAGTTAAACATCAGAAAGTAATTGGGTCTGATAGGGGCGGAGCAATCCGCCCTGTTTTTGTGTAATAGGAAATTCCGATAGAATTTCCTATTACACAAAAAGCCCTCCGGGCAGGAACGCACTCATTATCATTCCAGCCAGAGGATAGCTTCCGGGACCACTGAAGTATGCATGACGTTTCGTGCACAGTTCAGTAGTTTCGGTATCTTCGGCTGGAAAATCAAGCAGAAGGAGGTACAGATATGTACAAGAGTTTTTCAATGGAACTGGCTGGCAGAACATTAACGGTTGATGTTGGCAGAGTAGCAGCACAGGCGAATGGAGCAGCATTCATGCACTATGGTGATACGGTTGTATTATCTACAGCAACTGCTTCCGATGCACCGAGAGAGGGAATTGACTTCTTCCCGCTCAGCGTAGAATATGAAGAGAAGTTATATGCCGTAGGCAAGATTCCGGGCGGTTTCAATAAGAGAGAGGGAAAGGCATCCGAGAATGCAATTCTTACCTCCCGTGTTATCGACAGACCGATGCGTCCGTTATTTCCGAAGGATTACAGAAATGATGTAACCTTAAATAATATGGTTATGTCTGTAGATCCTGAGTGCAGCCCTGAGCTGACAGCGATGCTGGGCTCTGCGATTGCAACGGCAATTTCTGATATCCCGTTTAACGGACCATGTGCAACAACACAGGTTGGTCTGATTAATGGAGAGTTTGTCATTAATCCGAATGCAGCGCAGAATGCAGTATCGGATTTAAAGCTTACAGTAGCTTCTACCAGAGAGAAGGTTATCATGATTGAAGCCGGAGCAAATGAGATTCCGGAAGCAAAGATGGTAGAGGCAATTTATGAGGCGCATAAGGTAAACCAGCAGGTTATTGCATTTATTGATAAAATCGTGGCAGAGTGCGGTAAGCCAAAGCATTCGTATGAAAGCTGTGCGATTCCTGAGGAGCTGTTTGCAGCGATGAAGGAGATTGTCACTCCAGAGGAGATGGAGACGGCTGTATTTACCGACGAAAAGCAGGTAAGAGAAGAGAATATCCGTGCTGTTAAAGAGAAGCTGGCTGAGGCATTTGCTGAGAAGGAAGACTGGTTGGCTGTTCTTGATGAGGCACTGTATCAGTATCAGAAGAAGACGGTTCGTAAGATGATTCTGAAGGATCATAAGCGCCCGGACGGAAGAGAGATTACACAGATCAGACCGCTTGCAGCAGAGGTGGATATTATTCCGAGAGTACACGGCTCTGCTATGTTTACGAGAGGTCAGACTCAGATCTGCAATGTATGTACACTGGCACCATTGTCTGATGCACAAAGGTTAGACGGCCTGGATGAGAATGAAACTTCGAAGAGATATATGCATCATTATAATTTCCCGGCATATTCCGTAGGAGAGACAAAACCGTCCAGAGGACCGGGACGCCGTGAAATCGGACATGGAGCACTCGCAGAGAGAGCATTGATTCCGGTACTTCCAAGTGAAGAGGAATTCCCATATGCAATCCGTACTGTATCTGAAACCTTTGAGTCTAACGGTTCAACCTCTATGGCTTCTACCTGTGCTTCCTGTATGTCTCTGATGGCTGCAGGTGTTCCAATTAAGAAAATGGTAGCAGGTATTTCATGCGGACTGGTAACGGGAGAGACAGATGATGATTATGTATTGCTGACAGATATCCAGGGACTTGAGGATTTCTTCGGCGATATGGACTTTAAGGTAACAGGTACAGATGTCGGTATCACTGCTATTCAGATGGACATTAAGATTCATGGTCTTACCAGAGAAATCGTTGAGGGTGCGATTGCAAGATGCCGTGAGGCAAGAATGTATATCATGGAGAACTGTATGAGCAAGGCAATCGCTGCTCCAAGACCGGAGGTAGGTCCTTACGCTCCTAAGATTATCCAGATTCAGATTGACCCGTCAAAGATTGGTGATGTAGTTGGTCAGAGAGGTAAGACAATCAACGCAATTATTGATGAGACTGGTGTCAAGATTGACATTACAGACGATGGCGCAGTATCGGTATGCGGTACCGATAAGGCGATGATGGATAAGGCAGTCCGTTATATCCAGACTATCGTAACCGATTTTGAAGAGGGACAGATTTTCACGGGTAAGGTTATCAGTATTAAGGAATTCGGTGCATTCCTTGAGTTTGCTCCGGGTAAAGAGGGTATGGTTCATATTTCCAAGATTTGTAAGGAAAGAATCAACCGTGTAGAGGATGTTCTGACTCTTGGCGATGTGGTTAAGGTAGTATGCCTTGGAAAGGATAAAATGGGCAGAATCAGCTTCAGCATCAAGGATGCAAAAGAAGCTGAGGCAAAGCTGAAAGAGCAGGAACAGTAAAATAGTATACTTGTACAAATTGAATATGTAACAGTCAGGTGTCGGAACAATCACGAATGTGATTGGTTCCGGTGAAAAGGGAAACAGGTGCAAATCCTGTACGAACTCGTCACCGTAATTAGGGAGCTGAGGCCGATATATCACTGGGAAACTGGGAAGATGGCGGATGCGATGATCTTTAAGCCGGGAGACCTGCCTGACTGTTGTACAGAAACGTTTGTTTCAGACCACGAGTAACTGGTTGTACGTGATAGTTTGCGAAGCATAGCTATGCTTTCAGCAGATTTATTTTGTGTACAAACCCTTTACCTGTATAGGAAAGGGTTTTTCTTTTTGCTGCGTTTTTACGGGTATTGGAATCGTTTCTGTAGGAAAAAAATACAAATGGCAGGAACACTGCAGAAAAGAGGACAATATGAAAAAACGATTCGTAACGATGTTGGCAGTAATGTTAAGCGTATGCTGTTTTGGCGGCTGCGCAAAGGAAGCGGCACAGAGCCAGACCACAGAGCCGGAGCAGATAAACAGCAATAAGGCGATTCTGGTAGTAAGCTTTGGCACCAGCTACAATGATAGCCGTGACATTACGATTGGCGCCATTGAACATGCGATTGCAGATTCATACCCGGAATATGAGGTGCGCAGGGCATTTACCAGTCAGATTATTATTGATATCCTGAAGGAACGCGACGGACTGGAGATTGATAATGTAGAAGAGGCATTGGACAGAGCCGTAGCCGATGGCGTGAGGGAACTGGCAGTACAGCCTACACATCTGATGAACGGCTATGAATATACCGACCTTGCAAAAGCATTGACAGACTATATGGACAAGTTTGATAAGATTATACTGGGAGAGCCATTATTGACAAGCGATGCCGATTTTGATGCAGTGATTAAAGCAATCACAGAGAAGACTGTGGCGTATGATGACGGAGAAACCGCTGTCTGCTTTATGGGACATGGGACAGAGGCGGCTTCTAACGGAGTCTATGCAAAGCTTCAGGAGAAGCTGGCGCAGGGTGGCTATGACAATTATTACATTGGAACAGTAGAGGCCGAACCAACGCTGGAGGATGTGACAGCAGCTTTGAAAACGAAGGGAACCTATAAGAAGGTTGTTCTGGAACCTTTAATGGTAGTAGCCGGAGATCATGCCAACAATGATATGGCAGGAGAGGAAGAGGATTCATGGAAGACGATTCTTAAAAAGGAAGGCTACGAGGTGGAGTGTGTTCTGGAGGGATTGGGACAGATTCCTGCGATTCAGGATATCTATGTAGCGCATATCGGAACTGCTATTGCAGAGGGAATAAGCTTTGAAGGGATAGAAGAAACTGAAGCAGAGACTACAGTAACAGAGCTTACAGATGGAATCTACAGCATAGAAGTGGAGTCGAGTTCTTCGATGTTTAAGGTGGAAAGTGCAGAACTGACTATAGCGGACGGAAAGATGACAGCGGTTATTACGCTTAGCGGTACAGGCTACAGCAAGCTTTACATGGGTACCGGTGAGCAGGCAGCATCAGCAGATGAGGCGGACTGTATTCCGTTTGCAGAGAATGCAGAGGGAGCTTATACCTATACAATTCCGGTAGAAGCATTGGATCAGCCGATTGACTGTGCAGCTTTCAGTAAGAAGAAGGGAGAATGGTATGAGCGCCAGCTTACCTTCCTGTCATCGACTCTTTCAGCGGCTGCTGATGAGGGAAAAACAGATACGGAAGAAGAATCTGTTTCCACAGAAGTGAAAGCGGAGGATGGTACTTATACAATCGAGGTAACGCTTGGCGGAGGAAGCGGAAAAACTACGGTTATATCACCTGCAGCCATTACTGTGACTGGAGATACGGTTATTGCCACAATTGAGTGGAGCAGCCCTAATTATGACTATATGCTTGTGGATGGCGTAAAATATCTGCCGGTTAATACAGAAGGAAATTCTGTGTTTGAGATTCCTGTTTCGGCATTTGATACGGAAATAGCAGTAATCGGTGACACGGTAGCAATGAGTAAGCCGCATGAAGTAGAATATACACTTACCTTTCATTCTGACACTATGAAAGCAGTGAAATAAGAGGAACTAAAATGGCAGGAAGAAAAAACATAGTAATATTATGCTGCTTATTTTTCCTGGGGCTGCCGGGACTGTATAGCTGCGGCAGTTCCGGCTCCATATCCAATACAGAGGCGGCGATAGAGACAGCAAGTATAGAGATAACAGAGAGTACGACAGCGGATGAGATAATTGTGGACCGGGACAGCACGGGTCTGGTATATGAGAGCAGCATGGAGCTTCAGTATGCACAGAATTTTTCGGTGGATTATTATGAGGGCGGATATACTCTGCTGACCATAAAGGATGGTACAAAAATCCTGGTGGTACCGGAGAAAGAGAGGATTCCTGAAAATCTGGAGGATGACATTATTGTTTTAAAGCGTCCGATAGAAAATCTATATCTGGTGGCATCAGCAGTCATGGATATGTTTTGTGAGCTGGATGCACTGGATGCGATTGCGCTCTCGGGACAGAAGGAGGATGGCTGGTATATTGATGCAGCAAAGAAAGCTATGGCTGACGGCAGTATGCTATATGCCGGAAAATATAATAAACCGGACTATGAGCTGATTGTGTCGCAGAATTGTTCTCTTGCCATTGAAAATATGATGATTTCTCATTCACCGGAGGTGATAGAGAAGCTTGAGGATTTTGGCGTTCCGGTTATGATTGAGTATTCCAGCTATGAGTCCCATCCTCTTGGCAGGGTAGAATGGATTAAATTTTTCGGTGCATTAGTAGGAAAAGAAGAGAAGGCAGAAGAAGCGTTTAACAAACAGACAGCTATTTTGGAGCAGGTGACATCGGATGAAAAAACAGACAAAACGGTCGCATTCTTCTTCATTACCTCTAACGGACTGGTACAGGTGCGGCAAAGCTCTGATTATGTGCCGAAGATGATCGCACTGGCAGGCGGCAGATATATATTTGATCATTTAGGTGATCCGCAGTCCAACCGTTCCACTATGAATATGCAGGTAGAAGAGTTTTATAAGGGTGCTAAGGATGCAGATTTTATCATTTATAACAGCTCGATAGACGGTGGTGTTGCATCCATAGAACAGCTTCTTGATAAATGTGAGCTTTTAGAGGATTTCAATGCAGTGCAGGACGGCAATGTCTTTTGTACAACCAATGATATGTACCAGCAGTCAATGTCAATTGGGTATCTGGTGGAAGATATCTATACTATGCTTCATGGAAAAGGAGAAGAGAATATGAGGTATCTTTTCCGGTTAGAGCAGGAGGGGCAGGATGCGGTTGAATAGAACTATCAGGTACAGTACAGTTTTTGTTCTGCTTGCAGCAGGGGCAGCAATGCTTTTGATTCTGAATGTCCGCATCGGGAGTGTGGAGATTTCCCTGCCCGATATTGCAAAAGCGGTTACAGGGAAGGAAATCGATAAAACAACAGCAAGAATTCTATGGGATATCCGCCTTCCCAGGTCATTGGCGGCGATGATACTGGGTGGTGCGCTGGCGCTTTCCGGCTACCTTCTGCAGGAATTTTTTCATAATCCGATTGCGGGACCGTTTGTTCTGGGCATTTCTTCGGGAGCAAAGATGATTGTGTCTCTGGTTATGGTGTTTCTGCTTGGAAGGGCGATAAAGGTCAGCTCTGCAGCACTTATCCTTGCAGCATTTTTTGGAGCAATGATATCGATGGGGTTTGTTCTGCTGATGTCCCGTAAGGTAAGTAACATGTCCATGCTGGTTGTCAGCGGGGTTATGATTGGATATATCTGCTCGGCAGTTACAGAGCTTGTTATCACCTTTGCCAGTGATGCCGATATCGTGAACCTGCATAACTGGTCAAGAGGAAGCTTCTCCGGTATGTCGTGGGATAATGTCTCCGTCATGGCAGTCATAATAGCAGTGACCTTCGGTGCAGTATTTTTGCTGTCCAAGCCATTAAGTGCGTACCAGTCAGGTGAAGCCTATGCGCGGAATATGGGGGTGGATATCCGGCTGCTTCGTGCTCTTTTAGTTATTTTGTCCAGCATTTTGTCTGCCTGCATTGTGGCGTATGCAGGGCCGATTTCCTTTGTAGGAATCGCAGCACCGCATCTGGTAAAGAGCCTTTTGGGGACAGCAAAACCGATTCTTATGATACCGGCATGCTTTTTAGGCGGCAGCGTCTTCTGCCTGTTCTGTGATTTGCTGGCAAGAACGATGCTTGCCCCGACGGAGCTCAGCATCAGCACTGTGACAGCAGTCTTTGGCGCTCCGGTAGTGCTGTGGGTTATGATAAGGCGCAATAAGGAGAAACAGATGTGATGGAATATTATTTTTCAACAAAAAAGATGAGTGTGGGTTATCATAAGCGTCCCCTTATTCAAAATATGGATATCAGCGTCAAAAAAGGCGAAATTCTCACACTGATTGGTCCTAACGGCGCCGGAAAGTCTACCGTTTTAAAAAGCATTGCAAGACAGCTTAAGCTGATTGATGGAGTCATGTATCTGAATAATCAGGACATGGTACAAATGTCCGGTGCAGAATTGTCACAGAAAATGGCAGTAGTATTAACGGATAAGCTTCGGACGGAAATGATGACCTGCGAGGATGTGGTTGCTACCGGACGATATCCGTATACCGGCCGCTTTGGCATCTTATCGAAAGCAGATTATAAGGTGGTTGAGGAAGCCATGGAGCTGGTGCATGTAGCAGAGATAAAGAATGAGGATTTCACACGGATAAGTGATGGACAGAGACAGCGTGTTATGCTTGCGAGAGCAATCTGCCAGGAACCGGAGATAATTATTCTGGATGAGCCAACCTCCTATTTGGATGTAAAATATAAATTAGAATTTTTATCTGTTTTACAGGAAATGCGAAGAAAAAAACATTTAACAGTTATTATGTCACTCCATGAGCTGGAACTGGCAGCAAGGGTTTCGGATAAAATACTTTGCATTAACGGAGAGTATGCCGAACGGTTTGGGAAACCGGAGGAAATCTTTGTGCCGGGCTATATCGCGAAGCTGTTTTCGATTACATCGGGAAGCTTTGACGAGGAAAATGGCAGTATGGAGCTTTCTGCAGCTGACGGACCTGCAGCGGTATTTGTAATAGCAGGTGGCGGCAGGGGTAAAACTACATACCGGCGGCTGCAGAGAGAAGGAATCTCATTTATAACGGGAATATTGTTTGAAAATGATCTGGATTATCCTGTCGCAAAAGCTCTGGCAGCAGAGGTGATAACGGCAGAAGCATTTGAACCCATTACAGATATGGTGTTTAAAAAAGCAAAACAAAGGATGGATTCCTGTGAGAGGGTAATCTGCTGCAGGAAGACATTTGGAAGCTTTGAGGCTGCTAATCAGGAGCTGCTTGCATTTGCCCGTCAAAGGGGAAAAATCATTGAAACAGAAGCATAGAAGGGCGGATAATATATGTCGAAGGTAATTATGATACAGGGTACCATGTCTAATGCGGGTAAGAGTCTTCTGGTGGCAGGACTTTGCAGGATTTTCAGACAGGACGGATACCGCGTGGCTCCTTTCAAATCTCAGAATATGGCGCTCAATTCCTATATCACGGAGGAAGGACTTGAGATGGGGCGTGCACAGGTCATGCAGGCGGAGGCCGCCGGGATGAAACCGCTTGTCTGCATGAATCCCATATTACTGAAGCCGACCAACCAGACAGGCTCCCAGGTTATTGTAAACGGTGAGGTACTTGGCAATATGAGTGCTAGGGAGTATTTTGCCTGTAAGAGGAAGCTGATACCTGACATAAAAAAAGCGTTCTTAAAGCTGGAGGAGCTGGCAGATATCATTGTTATAGAAGGTGCAGGAAGTCCGGCGGAGATTAATCTGAAGGAAAATGACATTGTAAACATGGGCATGGCACAGATGGTAGATGCACCAGTACTGCTGGTAGGAGATATTGACCGGGGCGGTGTGTTTGCGCAGCTTTTGGGAACGCTGATGCTGCTTACGGAGGAAGAGAAAAGCAGAGTAAAGGGGCTGTTTATCAATAAATTCAGGGGAGATAAAACGATTCTCGACCCGGGAATAGAGATGCTTGAGGAGCGTGGAGGAATTCCTGTGCTGGGAGTGATTCCCTATATGAACCTGTCTCTGGATGATGAGGACAGTCTTTCGGAGCGGTTTTCGGAAAAAAAAGCCGGATGTATTGATATTGCAGTGATACGTTATCCGAGAATATCGAATTTTACGGATTTCAACGTGTTTGAGCAGCAGCCGGATGTGAGTGTACGCTATGTCACATCGGTCAGCGAACTAAAATCTCCGGACATCCTTTTTCTGCCGGGAAGCAAAAATACCATGAGTGACCTGAAATGGATGCGCCAGAATGGTCTGGAGGCCGCTGTAAAAAAGCTGTCTGAGGAAATCCCGGTATTTGGCATTTGCGGAGGTTACCAGATGTTAGGATATGAAATTTCGGATAATGACTGTGTCGAGGAAGGCGGAACGATTCGCGGAATGGAGCTTTTGCCTGTTGTCACAGCCTTAAAAAAAGAAAAAAGGCGCTGCCAGGTAACGGGTGCGTTGGAAAGTCTGCCGGGAGTTTTTGCATGCCTTAACGGCATGGAATATGAAGGCTATGAGATACATATGGGAACGACAGAATATGCAGAAGCATACAACGGAAACCATGAGGAATTACCTGTGGTGCTTGGCGGTAAGGGAAATGTATATGGCTCCTATGTACATGGATTGTTTGACCGGGGCGAAATTGCCGCTGCTGTCATAAAAGCACTCGCAGAGAAAAAGGGGATTACTCTGGAAAATGGAACGATTATGGATTATCAGGCTTTTAAAGAGACGCAGTATGACATACTGGCAGATACGCTGAGACAATATCTGAATATGGAGGAAATTTATGGAATCCTTAGGGAAGCAAAGCTGGAATGAGTATAGTATACAAAAGTATACGAGAGAAGCCCTGCGTTCGCTTCATATTGATGCACCAGATGAAACTATCCGAAGGCAGATACAGAAGAACTGGGATATGGTGCTGAAGCCATTGGACGGACTGGGAGCCTTTGAACCTCTGATTGCACAGATTGGTGCCATTTCAGGTGAGGAGCAGGTGAATATTTCACGAAAAGTAGTCGTCATCATGTGTGCAGATAATGGCATTGTAGAGGAAGGC
Source organism: Lachnospiraceae bacterium (assembly GCA_017624115.1). Taxonomy (GTDB): domain Bacteria; phylum Bacillota; class Clostridia; order Lachnospirales; family Lachnospiraceae; genus RGIG8607. The sequence continues at coordinate 37,650 of JAGANQ010000068.1, read as the reverse complement.
GTAAGCCAGTCAGGACAGGAGGTTACGGCAATCGTTGCCGAACGGATGACCAGAAAGGCGACCTCCGTGGGAAAAATGGCGGAGGTTATTGGTGCTGATACAATACCGGTAGATATCGGTATCAACCGCAGGGAACCGATTGACGGACTGGTACAGCGAAAAGTAAAATGCGGGACAGAGAACTTTTATAAAACTCCGGCAATGACAGAGCAGGAAGCCATCCGTGCTGTGTTTACGGGGATAGAGATAGTATCAGAGTGTAAAAGAAAGGGCTACAGGCTGATAGCAACCGGGGAGATGGGAATTGGCAATACTACAACGAGCAGTGCGGTAGCAGCAGCACTTCTTCATTGTCCGGCGGCGGAGGTGACAGGCAGAGGGGCTGGCTTAAGTGATGAAGGGCTTGAGAAAAAACAGCAGGTAGTCAGGGAAGCGGTTGAAAACTATCAGCTCTGCAAGGCGGATGCCCTGCAGGTGCTCGCAGCAGTCGGCGGTCTCGATATTGCGGGACTTGCCGGAGTGTGCATGGGTGGAGCGCTTTATCATATTCCTATTGTGCTGGATGGTGTTATCAGTCTGGTGTCAGCACTTCTGGCAGAAGAGCTGCTTCCGGGAAGTAAAGCATATTTGATTGCTTCTCACAAGGGAAAAGAGCCTGCAGTCAAAATGCTGACAGAAAAGCTGGGGTTATCTCCGGTGATTGACGCTAATCTTGCGCTGGGTGAAGGAACAGGAGCAGTTATGATGATGTCACTGCTTGACATGGCAGTCTCTGTCTATCATAACAGAACCACCTTTGAGGATGTGCAGATGGAAAGCTATAAGAGGTTTATGTAAAATGCTGGTAGTAGTGACAGGAGGCAGCGGAAGCGGTAAGTCTGCCTATGCAGAGAATTACATCGATATGGCTGCGGGAAATGTGCAGAAATATTATATTGCCACAATGCAGGTGTCCGGTGAAGAGGGAAGAAGAAAAGTGGAGCGCCATCAGAGAATGCGGGCAGACAGAGGATTTCTGACGATTGAGCAGCCTGTTTCTGTAGAAATAGCTTTACAGAAAATGAAAACAGGGAAGGCTTTTGCATTGCTGGAGTGTATGTCTAATCTGGCTGCAAATGAAATGTTTGGCGGTGACTGTATAAAGCCGGGGAAAGAGGTATTCCAGAAAATAATAAACGGAATTGAGAAGCTGCAGCAGGAGCTTACCTGTCTTGTAATCGTTACGAACAATGTTTTCGAGGATGGTATTACCTATGATGAGACAACGATGGAATATATGCGGGTTCTGGGAGCTGTCAACCGCAGACTTGCCGATATGGCAGATGAGGTGACAGAGGTGGTGGCAGGAATTCCGCTGACAATTAAGTCAGGAGGAGTCAGATGAGCGTGCTTAAAGCTTTTTTTATTGCTTTTTCCATATATTCTAAAATCCCGGTTCCACAGTTTGAGTGGAGAGAAGGGGATATGAAATATATGCTCTGCTTTTTCCCATGGGTGGGAATCGTGACAGGTATACTGGTTTATGGCTGGGGAATGCTCTGTAAGGCTTATCAGACAGGAGAGTTCTGTTATATACTGGTGGGAGCGGCGATTCCTCTGCTTGTTACAGGCGGCTTTCATATGGATGGTTTTATGGATACGATGGATGCGTTCCATTCCTATCAGCCGCGTGAAAGAAAGCTGGAAATACTGAAGGATTCTCATATCGGAGCATTTTCTGTGATTATGCTTGTATCATATGGACTTCTTTATCTGGCTTCCTTTTCACAGATTTCAGATGAGCGGCTGCTTCGGATAGCAGCGGCAGGCTTTTTTTTGTCACGTGTACTTGGCGGAATCAGCCTTGTGCTTTTCCCGAAGGCGAAGAAGGACGGGCTGGCATATTTATTTGCGGGAAGTGCACAGAAGAAAATCGTCACGGGAACACTTGCTTTGCAGGGAATGGTCTGTATATTTTTTATACTGTGGACAGACCTGTTTGCCGGAATTGTGATTTTTCTGGCAGCAATGCTGGTTTTTGGATATTATTATTGGAAAAGCAAAAAGGAACTGGGTGGAATCACAGGTGATACGACAGGGTATTTTATTGTAATCTGTGAGGGGGCAGTTATGATAGCATCAGCTATTATAAATACACTATGGATACAGGGGTGAAAAAATGAAGCTGATTATAGGAGGATATGCACAGGGCAAGCTTAATTACGCATTGCAGAACTATCATCTGACAGAGGGGGCTGTGACAGACGCGGCGCTGCCGGAAGAGAATAATGGACAGACGGTTATTATCTATCATTTTCACCGATGGGTAAGAGCGTGCATAGAGCAGGGAAAACAGCCGGAGGAGCTTATCAGAGACTATCTGTCACGAAATCCGGACTGCATCATTATCAGTGATGAGGTCGGAAACGGAATTGTGCCTCTTGAAAGCTTCGAACGGGAATACAGGGAAAGGCTTGGCAGGCTTTTGACAGAGATAGCCGGACAATCTGAGGAAGTGGTAAGGGTAATATGTGGAATCGGACAGAGAATCAAATAACGCTGGTGCTCATTCGTCACGGGGAGACGAAATCAAACAGGGAGCATCGTTATCTGGGCAGAACGGATGAAGCGCTTTCCATGGAAGGCATCCGCGAACTGGAGCAGAACCATGCAGCTCATAAATATCCGCGGGTGGACATGCTTTTTACCAGCCCCATGAGACGCTGCCTTGAGACAGCGTCGATTTTGTATCCTGATATGTGCCCCGCTGTAATTTATGAGTGGGCGGAGATGGATTTTGGTGCATTTGAGGGAAAAAATTATGAGGAACTGAAATGGGATGAACGATATCAGGCATGGATTGACAGTGACGGAGTATTGCCATTTCCAGAGGGTGAGAGCCGGGAAGAATTTATGCTGCGCTGTGAAGAAGGATTTCGTAACATGCTTGAGAGGATTAACCGGGAAAGAAAGCAGGGACGAAAGCTCCAGACCATCGGGATGCTTGTACATGGCGGAACGATTATGGCATTGCTTTCCAGATTGTATGGCGGAGAATATTTTGATTATCAGGTGCCAAACGGTGAGGGGTATCTGTGCAGAATAACAGAGGCCGTAGAGTCGGTAAGGATAACAGATGTAAAAAGATTATAATCACGGATGATGCAAAGAGGTGAAATAGGATGAAGTATCACATGACAGCTTTTTTTCTTGGATTTATATTGGACATGCTCCTTGGTGACCCGCATTGGCTTCCTCATCCGGTCAGGCTGATAGGAGGTCTGATTTCACTTTGTGAGAAAAGGCTCAGAAATGGAAAAAAAGAAGCGGGAAACAAAGAAAAGACAGAACTGCGGCAGGGCGGACTGCTGGTGCTTCTGGTGCTGGCTGCTGTATTATCCGTTACGGCGATATTGCTCTCAGGTGCGTACTGGCTTCACCCCTGCGCAGGGGTTTTGCTGGAAACGATAATGACGTATCAGATTCTGGCAGCAAAATGTCTGAAGGTGGAGAGCATGAAGGTCTGCCAGGCCTTGCAGGAAAAAGACCTGGAGGGAGCCAGAAGAGCAGTATCCATGATAGTGGGGCGTGACACGCAATGTCTCGATGAGGCGGGGGTTACGCGGGCAGCCGTTGAGACGGTGGCGGAAAATACCTCCGATGGCGTGATTGCTCCGATGCTATATACGGCTCTTGGTGGTCCCCTGGCGGGATTTTTATATAAGGCAGTCAATACGATGGATTCCATGGTGGGATATAAAAATGAGCGTTATCTGTATTTTGGCAGGGCAGCAGCCAGACTGGATGATCTGGTCAATTACATTCCCTCAAGAATCAGTGCGTATCTGATGATTGCGGCTTCATTTCTGGCGGGCGGGGATTTTGACGGCAGACGGGCATTACAAATGTACCGGCGTGATAACCGGAAGCATGCCAGCCCAAATTCAGCGCAGACAGAAGCAGCATGTGCCGGGGCACTTGGTGTATGGCTGGCAGGTGATGCCAGCTATTTTGGAAAGTGTGTGAAAAAACCGTATATAGGGGATGATTTACGTCCGATAGAGCCGGAGGATATCAGGCGTACCAACCGCCTGATGTATCTTACAGCATGGCTTTGTGAAATCATATGTCTGCTTCTGATGACGGTTACAGTGCTGATTAGATAGGAGTGAGAAGAAAAGCATGATACATGGTGGAGATATATACCGAAATCAAGTAGAGAACGACTTTTCCGTTAATGTAAATCCGCTTGGGATACCGGAACATGTGAAAGACACACTTTTGGCTGCTGTGTCTGAGTGTACGAAATACCCGGATCCGGAGATGGAACGGCTGAGAACAGTGATGAGCCGCATGCTGTCAGTCCCCGAAGAGTATCTGCTGTTTGGCAATGGGGCATCGGAGCTTTTTATGGCAGTGATTCATGCACTGATGCCGGAGCGGATTGTCATACCGGTTCCCTCTTTTTATGGCTATGAGCATGCAGCATCAGCATGTAAGGGAGAAATTATCTATTATCAGATGAAAAGAGAGAATAACTTCGCACTGGATGAGGGTATCTTTAAGCTGCTTGATGAAAAAACGGATTTGCTGTTTCTTGCCAATCCTAACAATCCGGTAGGAAATCTGATTCCTGTAGGACTGTTGGAAAAAATACTGTGCCATTGCAGAGAAAAAAAGATATATGTAGTTCTGGATGAATGCTTTATCGACTTTTGCGGACATGGCAGTTCCATGCTTCCGAAGCTTGAAGTATATGATAATTTGCTGCTGGTCCGTGCGTTTACGAAAATTTTTGCCATACCGGGAGTACGGTTCGGGTATCTTTTGAGCAGCAACGCTGATTTGACGAAACAGATACAAAAGCATCTGCCGGAGTGGAATCTTTCAGTATTTTCACAGCTTTCCGGTATCGCATGTGCCGGAGAGCATGCTTTTATCGAGAGAACGCGGGAGTATGTAAAAAGAGAGCGTGAATATCTGGAGGGGAGTCTGAAAGCAGACGGAATAACGGTATTTCCGGCTTCGGCAAATTTTGTCATGGTGTATACGGAGACAGCACTTTACGAAGAGCTGTTAAAAGTACGAATTCTTATCAGAGACTGCAGCAATTTCAGAGGGCTTTCAAACGGGTATTACCGGATTGCGGTGAAGAGCAGAGAGGAAAATGAACAGCTGCTAAGAAGGATGGGAGAATGTTTATGAAGAGAATTGAGTATGTGATTCCCGAGGAAATCGAGAAACGAAGCTTTGAAATTATTGAAACGGAGCTGAGAGCGCGCCATATTGTACTTCCGAAGGAACAGGAGGCAATTACAAAACGGGTGATTCATACCAGTGCGGATTTTGACTATGCACAGACCATGACCTATTCGAAACAGGCAGTTTCGATTGTAAAAAAGCTGGTTCTTGACGGGGCAGATATTGTGACAGATACTAATATGGCTCTGGCAGGAATCAATAAACGTGCGCTTGCCCGCTATGGAGGACAAGTGCATTGCTTTATGGCAGATGAGGAGGTCGCGCGTATAGCGAAGGAGCGGCAGGTAACACGGGCAGCTGTCAGTATGGAAAAAGCCTCCAGACTGGAAAAGCAGGTGATTTTTGCTGTTGGGAATGCGCCTACAGCGCTGATACAGCTATATGAAATGATGCAGAACGGTTTTAAGCCGTCATTTATTATCGGAGTTCCGGTAGGCTTTGTCAACGTGGAGGCAGCGAAGGAACTTATTATGGAGACAGATGTGCCATATATCATCAATCGCGGAAGAAAGGGCGGCAGCAATGTAGCGGCAGCTATCTGCAATGCCATTATCTATGAGCTGGGAAGAGAAGGATAAACGATGCGTTATGGATTTACAACGGGAAGCTGTGCGGCGGCGGCGTCAAAGGCAGCAGCGTATATGCTTCTGACAGGAAAGGAAAAAACGGAGATTACAATAGAGACGCCAAAGGGGATTCTGTATACGGCGCAAATTGAGGATATCCGGCGAGGTGAGTGTGAGGTAAGCTGCGGTGTGAGAAAGGACGGCGGAGACGACCCGGATGTGACAACGGGAGCGTTGATTTGTGCGCGGGTAAGACTGTTGGATGAGGTAGCAGAGAAAACAGAGAATGAGACGAAATTGATACAGATTGACGGCGGCACTGGTGTTGGGAGAGTAACCAGACCGGGACTTGACCAGCCGGTAGGAAATGCAGCTATCAATCATGTTCCCCGGGAGATGATTAGAAAAGAGGTGGCAGAGATATGCAGCCTCACGGATTACAGGGGAGCCTTATCGGTGGAAATCTTTGTGCCGGAGGGAGAAAAACTGGCAGAGCAGACCTTCAATCCGAGACTTGGCATTACAGGCGGAATTTCGATTTTGGGAACAACGGGAATTGTAGAACCGATGAGCAGCCAGGCGATTCTTGATACTATTTGTGTGGAGCTTCGGCAAAGGAGAGCAGAGGGATATGATTATGTGGCTGTTTCGCCTGGAAATTATGGACTTGAATTTATGCAGAGGGCATATGGATATAATCTGGACAAAAGTGTTAAGTGCAGTAATTATATCGGCAGAACGATTGATATGGCAGCAGAGCTTGGATTTCAATCGATGCTTCTTACCGGGCATATCGGAAAACTGATTAAGGTGGCGGGCGGAATCATGGATACACATTCCAGAGAGGGAGACTGCCGGATGGAGCTTCTGGCGGCATTTGCAGTAAAGGAATGCGTCAATACTGACCGGGTGCGTGAAATTCTTGACTGTGTGACAACCGAAGAGGCAGTGAGAATTTTGACAGAGGAAGGAAAGTGCCGTCAGGTTATGGATTATGCTATGGAGCGGATTTGCTATTATCTGGAAAAACGTGCCGGAGGACGGATGAAAATAGAATGTATTATGTATGCCAATGAGTTTGGAGAGCTGGCAAGAAGTAAGGAGGCGGATGTATGGTTTACTTTGTTGGGGCTGGAACCGGAGCGGCAGATTTGATTACTGTCAGGGGAATGGAATTATTAAAGAGGGCGGATGTTATTATCTATGCCGGGTCACTGGTAAATCCACAGCTGTTGGATTATGCGCAGGAGGACTGTGAATTGCATAACAGTGCGCTGCTTACGCTTAAGGAGGTTATCTCGTTGATGCAGAAGGCAGAGCAGGAGAATAAAACTACGGTGAGACTGCATACGGGTGATCCGAGCGTATATGGAGCTGTGAGAGAACAGATGGATGAGCTGGAAAAGCTGGGTATTTCTTACGAGAGCTGTCCGGGAGTCAGTGCCTGTTTCGGTGCAGCTTCAGCCCTTAATCTGGAATACACTCTGCCGGGAATATCTCAGTCACTAATTATCACAAGAATGGCGGGGAGAACTGCTGTGCCGGAAAAAGAGAGTATCGAGAGCTTTGCGGCGCATCATGCTTCGATGGCGATTTATCTGAGTACGGGCATGCTTAAGGAACTGAGCAAAAGGCTGACAGCAGGAGGCTATGAGCCGCAGACCCCGGCAGCGATTGTATATAAGGCTACCTGGCCGGAGGAGGAAGCTTATATCTGTACCGTGGAGACATTGGCTGAAACAGCACAGGAGCATGGAATTACTAAAACAGCACTGGTCTTAGTAGGAGATGCAATAGCACATCAGCATTACGAAAAGTCCAGATTATATGCAGCAGATTTTTCAACGGAATATAGAAAAGCAAAGGAACAAAAAGAGAGATGAGACTGTCTGTTATCAGCTTTACACAAAAAGGAGCAGAGCTTTCTGAGAGGACAGCGATGCTGGCAGAGCTTTATGACGTATCACTTTTTACAAAATATTCGGGAAGCATGGATGCTTCCCTAAGCATGGATGCTTCCCTAAGCATGGATGCTTCCCTGCAAAAAGCAGAGATTACCTTTGTGAAGGAGCGTATCGGAGAATGGGCAGGAGAGCAGCTTGCAAAGAGAAACGGAATTTTGTTTATCGGAGCCTGTGGGATTGCGGTGCGGGCAATCGCACCGTACCTTACTGACAAGCTGCATGACAGTCCGGTGCTTGTGATGGATGAGCTTGGCAATTACATCATTCCCATTCTTTCCGGGCATATGGGTGGTGCCAATGAGATAGCCGTGTATCTGGGCAGACAACTGGGAGCGGTTCCTGTTATCACCACCGCTACGGACGTAAACCGGAAGTTCGCGGTGGATGTCTTTGCCAGAAGAAATGGACTTTATATTACGGATAAATCGGGAATTGCCAGAGTTTCTTCTAAAGTACTGACAGGAGAAAGGATTGCCATATCGGTAGAAACAGGGCACCTTAAAGAAGCAGGGCAGGCTCCCCCAGAGGTGTGCATAGCAGCCTACCCACCGCAGCAGCCGGTGGATATTATCATTACAGCAGAGACGGAGGAGCTTCCGGCAGCGTTTTGCTTAAGACCGAAGGAGTATGTGATTGGCATCGGCTGCAGAAAAGGGAAAGCACAGGAGGAGATAGAGGAATTTATTTATAATACAATAAAACAGGTGGGAATTCGGATAGAGCAGGTATATGCGCTGGCATCTGTGGCTCAGAAAAGCAGAGAAGCCGGGCTGCTTGGCTTTAGCCAGAAAGCGGCGATACCATTTGTGACTTATCCGGCAGAGGAGCTGGAGAAGATACCGGGAAGCTTCCACGAATCGGAATTTGTAAAGAAAACGGTTGGAGTGGCGAATGTTTGTGAAAGGGCGGCACTGGCAGCATGTGTCACAGGGGGAATACTTGTGCTGGACAAGAAGGCGGAAAATGGTATGACGATAGCAATTGCAAAAAGAGAATGGAGGGTGGCGTTTGATGAAGAATAAGATTTATATTGTCGGAATGGGACCAGGCAGGGAAGAAATGATGACCTTTGAGGCAATGCAGGCACTTGAGCAGGCTGATATGATAGTTGGATATTCTTTATATGTCGAGCTGTTAGGTGAGCGGTTTTCCGGCAAAGAGTTCTTTACGACACCGATGCGTAAGGAGAAAGAGCGCTGTGAGAGATGCTTTGAGGAGGCAGAAAAAGGGAAAAAGGTAGCTCTGGTCTGCAGCGGAGATGCGGGAGTATATGGGATGGCTTCCCTGATGTATGAAATCGGAAAGAACTATCCGCAGACAGAGCTTGTAATCATACCGGGAATTACAGCGGCAAACAGTGGAGCGGCTGTCCTTGGTGCACCGCTTAACCATGATTTCTGCGTAATCAGCTTAAGCGATTTGCTGACACCGTGGGAGAAAATAGAGAAACGGCTGCGGGCGGCTGCCGAAGGAGATTTTGCAATAGCCATTTATAATCCTTCCAGCCATAAGCGGCATGATTATCTGAAACGTGCCTGTGATATATTACTGGAAACCATAGAGCCGGAGCGTGCCTGCGGGTATGTGGAGAATATAGGCAGAGAAGGAACAAAAGCGGTAACGTGTACACTTAAAGAGCTTAGAGAAGCAGAGGTAAATATGTTTACTACGGTTTTTGTAGGAAACAGCAGTTCTGAAGCAGTAAATGGGAAGCTCATTACAAAGCGGGGGTATCAAGTTGAAAAGAATACTGATATTTGCAGGAACGACAGAGGGTAGACGCCTGTCGGAATGTCTGGCGGCAGCCGGGATTTCCCATACGGTCTGTGTGGCAACAGAATATGGAGAAATTGTTCTGAAGCATTTGCCGGAGGTGACGGTACACAAAGGCAGAATGAACTGTGAGGAAATCAGAAGCTTTATAGAAGAAGGCGAATTTGTGGTAGTTGTAGATGCTACCCATCCGTATGCCTGTGAGGTGACAGAAAATATTAAAACGGCGGTGGAAGAGCTGGCTGCTTCTGGAATAAGAATTCCGTATTTGAGGCTAAAGCGTGAGATGGACAACGGGCAGAGCTATGATAAAATTACTTATTTTGACAGCAATGAATCATGCGCAGAGGCTTTGGAGAAAACAGAGGGCAATATTCTTCTGACAACGGGCAGCAAGGAGCTGGAAACATACAGCCGCCACGAAGGTCTGAAAGAACGGCTCTATGTCAGAGTGCTTCCGGGCATGGAAAGCATTGAACTGTGTATGAGACAGGGTATCTGCGGAAAGCAGGTGCTGGCATTGCAGGGACCCTTTTCGGAGGAGCTGAATCTGGCTCTTCTGCACCAGTACCGGATTCGCTGTATGGTGACGAAGCGCAGCGGTATTTCCGGCGGATATTCTGAGAAGATAGAGGCGGCAAGAAAAGCAGATATTCCGGTTTATGTAATAGGAAGCCCGGCAGAGGACAACGGGTATTCCTTTCGGGAGGTATGTGATAAGCTTTCCGGGCTCTGCAGTAAGGAGATAATCCTGAGACAGCAGATGGAAATCGTTCTGGCAGGTACTGGGATGGGCAGCACCGCAGGTCTTACCAGAGAGGTCTTTGAGGCTGTCGCTGAAGCGGATATTCTTCTTGGAGCGGAAAGGATGATAGAACAATACCAGCCCAGGATTGAGAAAAAGCCATATTATCTGGCTGTGCAGATTATTCCTTATCTTAAAGAGATTCAGAAAAAATATAATTTATCAGAAAGCTGTAAAGTAGTTATCCTTTTTTCCGGTGACAGCGGATTTTACAGCGGATGTGAGAAGCTTTATCATAAACTTCTGAAAGAAGTGAATGATGGAGCAATAAAGGCATCACTGCGCATTCTGCCAGGTATATCTTCGGTAGCCTGTCTGGCTGCATATGCAGGTGAAAGCTGGCAGGACGCGGCAATCAGAAGTATGCACGGAAAAAAAACGGAGCAGTGGCAGGAGATTATGAATGCAATACAGCATCATAACAGAACCTTTCTGCTGATGTCGGGAGCAGAGGATGTAGGTGAGCTGGGAAGGCTGCTGATAAAACAGACGCTGCCGCTTTGCAGGGTAACAGTGGGATATCAGCTTTCTTATCCGGAACAGGAGATTCTGCAGCTGTCGCCGGAGGAATGCAGTCATGTTACAAAAAAAGGACTGTATACCTGCCTGATTACCAATCCATTTTTTGAGACGAAGCGTTTAACACACGGCAGGGCAGATGCAGAGTTTATCCGTGATGCAGTACCGATGACGAAGGAAGAGGTGCGGGAGGTCAGCATCTGTAAGCTGCATTTGCGGGAGGATTCGGTGCTTTATGATATTGGAAGCGGTACAGGCTCTATCGCAGTGGAGGCGGCAGGGCTTTCTCCGCGGATACAGGTATTTGCCATTGAGCGGAAAAAGGAAGCGGCTGCTCTCATAGAGCAGAACAGACAGCAGTTTCAGACATGGAATGTACAGGTGGTAGAGGCGGAAGCACCGGAAGGCATGACTTCGTTACCGATGCCTACCCATGCTTTTATTGGCGGCAGCGGACATCGGATGAAGGAGATTCTGACAGAGCTGTACCGGAAAAATTCTTCTATGAGAGTGGTAATCAATGCCATCAGTCTGGAGACGATTTCTGAGCTTCAACAGCTATTATCAGAATATCCGGTAACGAAGGAAGAGATTGTTCAGATGCAGGTGAGCAGGACAAAGAAGGCAGGAGGGTATCATCTGATGCAGGCGGAGAATCCGGTATGGATTTTTTCTTTTAATTTTATGCCGGAGAAAGAAGAATTATAGAATGGGAAAGGTTTAAAATGAAATTAAACAGGATTATGATTGCGGCACCAAAGAGCGGCAGTGGGAAAACAATGCTCATGTGTGCGTTATTGCAGGCTTTGAAGGACAGAGGCATGAAGGTTTTTTCGTATAAATGCGGCCCGGATTATATTGACCCTATGTTCCATCAGAGAGTCATAGGCATCCCTTCTAAAAACCTTGATACTTTTTTTTCCGGAGCAGAGGAAACCAGAGGACTGCTGTTAAAGGACAGAAAAGATGGGGAATTTGCTGTTTTGGAGGGAGTGATGGGACTGTTTGATGGTTTAGGCGGAACAAGAGAGGAAGGATCTTCCTATCATCTGGCATCAGTGACGAAAACTCCCATTGTTCTTGTGGTGGATGCAAAAGGTATGGGACGTTCTGTTATACCGCTTCTGGCAGGCTTTCTGGCCTATGACAGGGAAAAACTGATTCAGGGTGTAATATTAAACAGAATGTCGAAGGGCTATTATGAAATAATCAGACCATTGATAGAAGAGGAGCTGTCTGTTCAGGTTCTTGGATATTTCCAGGAAAATAGAGAATTATGCATCGAAAGCAGGCATCTGGGTCTTAAAATGCCGCAGGAAATGCAGCATATGAAGGAAAAGCTGCAAATTATGTCAGAAGAGCTCGAGAAAACGGCAGACGTGGATAAAATACTGCAGATTGCCTCTGCAGCAGAGAATATTGCATATACCAGAAGCGGTGTTCATAAGCTCACAAAGGAAGAAGAAACAGAAATGCCTGTGATAGCGGTGGCAAAGGATGATGCATTCTGCTTTTATTATGAAGATAATATCAGGCTGCTGGAGGAATATGGTACAAAAATTGAATATTTTTCACCGCTGTATGATAAAGCGCTGCCGGAAAAATGTGCAGGACTTCTTATAGGCGGGGGATATCCAGAGCTGTATGCCAGTCAGTTAAGCAGGAATACAGAGATGAGGAAGTCGATAAGGAAGGCAATAGAAGAAGGAATGCCTTCTGTGGCAGAGTGCGGCGGTTTCATGTATCTGCATGAAGAGCTGGAAAATGAATCGGGATTGTTTGCGATGGCAGGGGTTATCCCGGGAAGGTGCCATAATACGGGAAAGCTGGTGCGTTTCGGTTATATTGAGATAGAGGAGAAACGCACCAGCTTTCTGGAGCCGGAAGGAAAAATCCGCGGGCATGAGTTTCATTACTATGACAGTACGGACAATGGCAGCGACTGCCAGGCGGTGAAGCCGGTTTCCGGGAAACGCTATTCATGCGTCATGGCGGGAAATAATCACTGGTGGGGCTTCCCTCATCTGTATTATCCGTCCAATCCGCAGTTTGCAAAGAACTTTGTGAACAAGGCACGAGCCTTTATGACTGCAGCACAAAGACTGCCGGTATGGGAAAGGTATGGTGATTAACATGGAGAATTCATATCGTTTTTTTGAAAACAGGGAATGTAAATATTTCCCATGCCACAAAGGGCTTTCTGATTTTAACTGTCTGTTCTGCTACTGCCCGATGTATGGAAGAGAAAAGTGTCCGGGAAATCCGCGTTATGTGGAGAAAGAGGGAAGAAAGCTCAAAATATGCACAGACTGTACCTTCCCGCATCAGCCGGAGAATTATGACAGCATCATACAAATTTTGAAAAACAGGGATTAGTAACTTTTGTTATGAAAAAAACAGTGTGCACTTGCGAAAGCCTCTAAGATATGGTAGAATAGTACGAAAAGCTTTTAGACGGCAACGGTAAGAGGTGATTTTGTGAAGTGCAGGAAATGTGGGAATGAAGTGGATATAGGCGAAGTATTCTGCCAGAAGTGCGGAACAGCGCTTCAGATTGTTCCTGATTATAATCCGCTTGATTTTGAGATAGAGGTTCCGATTGAAGAGAAAGATAAGGATGCCAGAGAATTAGAACGAAGGAAACGCAGAAGAGTACAGGGGCGTAAGAAAAAGAAACAGCAGCAGAGAATCCTGTTAATCAGTGCGGCTGTACTGATTGTGGCATTACTGGCAGGAGGGATTGGTTTTTTTGTTCATTACCGGTATGTGAATTCCTACTCTTATCTTTACAATCGTGGAAGAGAGGCTTATGCAGAGCAGAATTACGCTGCGGCAATTCAATTTTATAAGGCGGCACAGAAGGACGGACACAGTGCAGAGGATGATGTGGCACTGCAGCTGAATATTATAGACTGCTATATGAAAATGGGAGATTATGACCGTGTGGTAGAGCTGCTGCTTGATGTGGTTAATACGTATCCGACTGTAGAATACTATGTACAGCTGATGAAAGCCTGTGAGATGGCGGAAAATACAGAGCTGATGAACCGTATTCTCAAGGATACGCAGGGAACAGAAATCGGAGAGGCACTTTCTGATTATCGTACAGGCAGTCTGTCAGCAAGTATTTCCGGCGGTGAGTACCATGATTATCTGGAGGTCAGCCTGTCTAACAGCCAGTCAGGGGTAGTCATTTATTATACAGTGGACGGCTCTGATCCGTCTGTTTCCAGTCTGGTGTATACAAGTCCGATTGCTATTGAGAAAGTGGGTAAGACTGTGCTCCGGGCAGTGGCGGTGAACGAGGCAGGACTGGAAGGAGAAGAGCTGAGGGAGGAATACACGATATCGCTGGTTGTTCCAGATGCGCCGGTGGTTGCACCGGAAAGCGGGAAATATGAGTATTCGCAGCAGATAGAAATTGTAGTACCCGAGGGGGCAGCTGCATATTATACGATAGACGGAACTGTTCCAAATAAGGAAACCTCCTATCTGTATAGTGAGCCGATTATCATGCCGGTTGGCAACAGTATTTTCTCGGCGATTATTGTAGATAAATACGGTGTTTCCAGCAATGTGGCAAAAAAGAATTATGAGTGCACGATTGATCGTGCTTTCCCATATGATGCGGCGGTAATTAAGCTTAAAAATTATCTTGTTTCACTGGGGATTATGTCTGACCTTAATGGTAACAGAGGAAACGGTGAACGCATCAATGTACAGTTTGTGGAGCTGGCACAGATTCTGACACCGCTTAAGGTGCAGGAAGGAGCACAGGAGCAGGGAACAGCAGAAGCTGACACAGAAGGTGAAGTAAAGGAATACTATGTATTTACATTAAGAAGGACGGTAGACGGAGAAACAGCTACGCTGAGTGAAATGCTGTACGGTATTAACACTGAGAACGGGGATGCTTACACTCTGTCCCTGGTAGAGGGAGGCTATGTGTGCCTGCCGAAAACTACAGAGAAATGAAAATGATTGTAAAATCCAGATATGGGTTGCAATAGATTTTTTTAGGAGGGAAACAATGTACAAGATACTGAAAGCAGAAAAACTTGCCGATAAAATCTTTTTAATGGATGTTGAGGCAAAACGAATTGCAAAGTCCTGTCAGCCGGGTCAGTTTATTATTGCAAAAATGGATGACAGGGGAGAAAGAATTCCGCTTACGATTTGTGATTATGACCGTGAAGCTGGAACTATTACGATTGTGTTCCAGATAGTTGGAGCATCGACAGAGAAGATGTCCGCTTTAAAGGCAGGCGACAGCTTCCGTGATTTTACCGGACCGTTAGGTCAGCCATCTGAATTTGTGCATGAGGATATCGAAAGCCTGAAGAATAAGAAAATGCTCTTTGTAGCAGGCGGTGTGGGTACTGCACCGGTATATCCACAGGTAAAATGGCTTCATGAGCATGGCATTGAGGCAGATGTTATTATGGGCTCCAAGACAAAGGATTTACTGATTCTGGAAGATCAGATGAGAAAGGTAGCCGGCAATCTGTATGTGACGACAGATGATGGTTCCTATGAGAGAAAAGGTATGGTGACAGAGGTAATCAAGGATCTTGTAAATAATCAGGGAAAGAAATACGACGTATGTGTTGCTATCGGACCGATGATTATGATGAAATTCGTTGCCCTTCTTACAAAAGAGCTGCAGATTCCTACTATTGTCAGCCTGAACCCGATTATGGTAGACGGTACCGGTATGTGCGGTGCATGCCGTGTAACAGTCGGAAATGAAGTGAAGTTTGCCTGCGTAGACGGACCGGAATTCGATGGACATCTGGTAAACTTTGATGAAGCGATGAAGCGTCAGCAGATGTATAAGACCGAAGAAGGAAGAGCAATTCTTAAGCTTCGTGAGGGTGATACTCATCACGGTGGCTGCGGAAACTGCAATTAAGGAGGATACCATGGATATCGATGTATTAAAGAAGGTGCCTGTTCGTGAGCAGGAGCCACAGGTAAGAGCAATGAATTTTGAAGAGGTTTGTCTTGGGTATAATATGGAAGAAGCACAGGCAGAGGCTTCCCGCTGCCTGAAATGTAAGAATGCAAGATGTATGACAGGCTGCCCTGTTTCTATCAATATTCCAGGCTTTATCAAAGAGGTTCAGGAGGGAAACATCGCAGAGGCATACAGCATTATTTCTGAGTCCTCCGCACTTCCGGCAGTATGCGGTCGTGTATCTCCGCAGGAGAGCCAGTGTGAAGGCAAATGTGTCAGAGGTGTCAAGGGTGAGGCTATCTCCATCGGAAAGCTGGAGCGTTTCACAGCTGACTGGGCAAGAGAGAATGGCATTTCTCCTAAGAAGCCGGAGAATACAAACGGTAAGAAGGTTGCTGTTATCGGTTCCGGCCCTTCCGGTATCACCTGTGCGGGTGATCTGGCTAAGCTGGGCTATGAAGTGACCGTATTTGAAGCACTTCATGAGCCGGGCGGAGTACTGGTATATGGTATTCCTGAGTTCCGTCTTCCAAAGGAAGGCGTTGTAAAGCCGGAAATCGAGAATCTGAAGAAGTTAGGTGTTAAGATTGAGACGAATGTGGTAATCGGCAAGTCCACAACGATTGACGAACTGATGGATGAGGAAGGCTTTGAGGCTGTATTCGTAGGTTCCGGTGCGGGGCTTCCAAGATTTATGGGAATTCCGGGCGAGAATGCAAACGGTGTGTTCTCCGCAAATGAGTACCTGACAAGAAGCAACCTGATGAAGGCATTCAAGGAGGATTATGATACTCCTATCGTAGCCGGAAAGAAGGTAGCTGTAGTAGGCGGCGGTAATGTTGCCATGGACGCTGCAAGAACAGCACTTCGTCTGGGTGCAGAGGTTCATATTGTATATAGAAGAAGTGGAGAGGAGCTGCCTGCAAGAGCAGAAGAAGTGCATCATGCAAAGGAAGAGGGCATTATCTTTGACCTTCTTACAAATCCGGTTGAGATTCTCGCAAATGAGAACGGCTGGGTGAAGGGGATGAAATGCGTGAAGATGGAGCTTGGTGAGCCTGATGCTTCCGGCAGAAGACGTCCGGTAGAGGTTCCTGATTCTGAGTTCGAGATGGAGCTTGATACAGTAATCATGTCTCTCGGAACTTCCCCGAATCCATTGATTTCTTCTACTACAAAGGGACTGGAAATCAATAAGCACAGATGTATCATTGCAGAAGCTGAGACCGGCAAGACAAGCAAGGAAGGTGTATATGCCGGCGGTGATGCTGTAACAGGTGCAGCAACCGTTATTCTTGCTATGGAGGCTGGTAAGGCTGGCGCAAGAGGTATCCACGAGTATCTGTCTAACAAATAAAGAGTGAAATAAAAATGCCACGAAGCTTTTTAACTACGCTTCGTGGCTGTTTTTTTATTCTGCATCATAGAGCTTCTGGTACAGAGTTTCTGTCAAATCCTCCAGATAAGCATCATCCGGCTCTGACAGGCGGGAGCTAAGCTTCTGCCTGATATACTCGGCACGTTTAAAATAGTATAATTCCTCCGGTATTTCTTCCCCGGCAAGCACGACATTGTCAATCGAATCGGCTGTATGCTCGGAAAGAAACCAGTCTGTGATAGATTTTGTTGTGTTCTCCTCATCACCGATTTCTGATTTGAGCTGCTTTGCACGCTTCAAAGAAGAGAAGCCTGCAATCAGGAAGAAAACAAAAATCACACTCATAACGATATCAAAAAGGAAGGAGGCAGAACCCAGGGAAAGCGGGATGATACCTGTAATTTTCAATATCATTAAAACAGCGCCGACAGCACCGACAGCCAGAAGCGTGACAGCGGAGGAATGCATATCCTCATATTTGTCTGCTTTTTTTACATAAGCACCGGGAGCTTTTTTCGGGGGCTCCTGCACAAGCTTTGGCCCGTTCCCGGATAAGAGCATAGCCTGCTCCGTCTCCTTGTACAGGAAAACCTGTACAAGCTTCATAGCTTCATCATATTCCTTTTCTGATACGAGAACGGGATAGCCTTTTTCATCCGGTTCACCGGCGGCAACAGATTTAATATTTGAGTAGTCAAGAAACTGCGCAACTCTCTCGGCAGAAGCTTCATCTCCGCGGAATACAGTTACAAGGGAGCCTTTTGCCTGCTCTGTATTGGAAACAAGAGCGCTGCCGCAGTCCGGACAGACAGTAATTCCTTCCACATATTCTAACTTACATTTAGGACACCAGGGCATAATAATTCTATTCTCCTTCACTTTTGTTTTTATGTAGTATAACACACAATATCAAAAATGTAAATTTTGATTAGAAAATAACCCTAATCAACAATAAAACTTGACATTTTCCACGGCAGATGTTACCCTTAAATCAGAGTTGTACGACTGACGGAAGTGGAATTGACCACAGGGAGTATGACAGGAAAGAGCCGACCGTCTGGGCAGAGAGTTGCTTTGGCGTGGGCTTTTTTTGCTTTTTTGCAAAAAACCATGCAGAGAACTCTTTACAGAAAGCGCTATTATTGTTTTCAATCAGAAAGGAGAACACAGAAGATGGAAATGCTGTCACTGGAAAAAGAACTGAAAGAGAATTCCTATCCGGGAAGAGGAATCGTTATCGGAAAATCTGCGGATGGAACAAAAGCGGTAGCTGCTTATTTTATCATGGGCAGAAGCGAGAACAGCCGCAACCGTGTCTTTGTGGAGGACGGAGAGGGCATCCGCACACAGGCATTTGACCCGGCTAAGCTGGAGGATCCAAGCCTTATCATTTATGCCCCGGTAAGGGTACTTGGAAATGACACAATCGTAACAAACGGCGACCAGACAGACACTGTATATGACGGATTAAAAGCAGGGCTGACCTTCGAGCAGAGTCTGCGCTCCAGAGAATTTGAACCGGACGGTCCGAACTACACACCTCGTATTTCCGGTGTGATGCACATAGAAAACGGAGCCTATGATTATTCCATGTCCATCTTAAAGAGCAATAACGGTAATCCGCAGCAGTGCAACCGTTATACCTTCAGCTACAGTAACTGTGTGGCAGGAGAGGGACATTTCATTCACACTTATATGCATGACGGCAGTCCGCTTCCAAGCTTTGAGGGTGAGCCGAAGTTAGTGGCTATCCCGGATGATATGGAAAGCTTCACACAGATGCTGTGGAATTCCTTAAACGCGGACAATAAGGTATCCTTATTTGTACGGTATATCGATATCGCAACTGGAAAATATGAGACAAAGATTATCAATAAAAATCAGTAGAACATAGGATAGAAAGGCAGGAAAAGTGATGAAAGAGTTAGAATTGAAATATGGCTGTAATCCGAACCAGAAGCCGTCCAGAATCTATGTGGCAGACGGCAGTGAGCTTCCGATTGAGGTATTGAATGGCCGTCCGGGCTATATCAATTTTCTTGATGCCTTCAATGGCTGGCAGTTAGTAAGAGAGTTAAAGCAGGCAACCGTACTTCCGGCAGCTACCTCCTTCAAGCATGTATCTCCGGCAGGTGCTGCAGTAGGACTTCCGCTTACGGATGTATTAAAGAAGATTTATTGGGTAGAGGAAGGCGAAGAATTATCTCCGCTCGCATGTGCATATGTGCGTGCAAGAGGTGCGGACCGTATGTCTTCCTTTGGTGATTTTATCGCTCTTTCCGATGTATGTGACAAGTCCACGGCATTAGTCATTAAGAAAGAGGTTTCTGACGGCGTGATTGCACCCGGCTATACAGAGGAAGCACTGGAAATCTTAAAGGCGAAGAAGAAGGGCGGCTACTGTGTTATTAAGATTGATGAAAATTATAAGCCTGCGCCGTTGGAGCACAAGGAGGTATTCGGTGTTACCTTTGAGCAGGGACGCCAGGAGCTGGCTATCAATAATGAGCTGCTGTCTAACATTGTGACAGAGAATAAGGAGCTGTCAGAAGAGGCACTTATGGATTTGAAGATTTCACTGATTACCTTAAAATATACACAGTCCAACTCTGTATGCTTCGTGAAGGGCGGACAGGCAATCGGTATCGGTGCAGGTCAGCAGTCCAGAGTGCATTGTACCAGACTGGCAGGTCAGAAGGCAGACAACTGGTTTTTACGTCAGTCTCCGCAGGTGCTGAATCTGCAGTTTGTTGACAGCATTAAGCGTCCTGACAGGGACAACGCCATTGACGTTTATATTGGTGATGAGTATATGGATGTACTGGCAGAGGGAACCTGGCAGAATATCTTCAAGGTGAAGCCTCCGGTGTTCACCAGAGAGGAAAAACGTGCATGGCTGGATCAGATGACAGATGTAACATTAGGGTCTGATGCGTTCTTCCCATTCAGCGATAACATTGAGCGTGCACATAAGAGCGGTGTGAAGTATATCGCAGAGCCGGGCGGCTCCGTCCGCGATGATGCAGTCATTGACTGCTGCAATAAATATGGCATGGTAATGGCGTTTACGGGAATCCGCCTGTTCCATCACTAATAAAAATACGAAGGCCGGGAGCTGCTGCTTCCGGCTTAATATATTTATCTGGAACATTTATTCATTGCAGGATAAAATGAAGTATAGTAAAATAAGAAAGACAAATGAAATGGAGAATTGATGGATATGGTGACAAGAACAATACCCAATTTCAGTCTTTCTCAGATTTGCCGTTCAGGTCAGTGCTTTCGTATGGAGGAAAAAGAAGATCATACCATGGTAATCATTGCCGGAGACAGATATCTGGAAGCAAGACAGCAGGGAGAAGAATGCTGTTTTTACTGTGAGGAGACAGAGTTTGAGGATTTCTGGAAGGAATATTTTGATTTGGAAAATGACTATGCTGTTTACACAGAACGGATTAATCCCAATGATGCCTATTTGAGACAGGCGGTGGGTTATGGCTCCGGAATCCGGATACTGCGGCAGGAGCTGTGGGAGATGATTGTTTCTTTTTTAATTTCCCAGCAGAATAATATCGTAAGAATCAGGAGGTGCATCAAAAATATCTGTGAGCACTACGGCGATATTCATGTGAATGGACGGGGAGAGGTTTATTATGGATTTCCGAAACCGGAGGTTCTGGCAGAGCTTCAGGACGATGATTTAAAAGCGTGCAATCTTGGGTATCGCAGTAAATATGTGGTTCGTGCCGCCAGAAGTGTGGTTTCCGGGGAAATTGACCTTGAGACAGTTTCAAGGCTGCCCTATTGTAAAGCAAGAGAGGCCCTTCTATCGCTGTATGGTGTCGGCGAGAAGGTTGCCGACTGTATCTGTCTGTTTGCTCTGCATCATCTGCAGGCGTTTCCTGTGGACACACACATTCAGCAGGCTATGCAGGCACATTACAGGCGTGGATTTCCAAAGCGGAGATATCAGGGATTTCAGGGTGTAATACAGCAGTATATATTTTATTATGAACTATATGGAAAAATGGAAGCATAACAACAGGGAGCTGCTGATGAGCAGATAATATAAGTGAGGAGGGACACCGTCGACTTCTAAAGCGGAATATTACTGTAATAATGGCATTGCTTGGATCACACCGAATGATTTGTCAGAACGCACAGGGGATATGTTTATCTCACATGGAGAAAGAGATATTACAGAATTAGGTTTGAAGGAGTCTTCGGCAATATTGATGCCAGCGGGGTCTGTTTTGTATAGCAGTAGAGCTCCGATTGGTTACATTGCAATCTCAAGAAATCAAGTTTGCACAAATCAAGGGTTCAAGTCAATAGTACCTAATAAGGGCTATGATAAATTATATGTGTATTATACATTAAAAAAGTATACCAATTCTATAATAAAGCAAGGTGGAGGTACTACATTTAAAGAGATATCGTGGGATGTTTTGGCGAGTGTTGAAATACCATTACCACCAAAAGAATTTACTACTATTTTTGGAAAACAAATACAAAAAGTTGTTTTGAAGAGAAATAATTTGGAATTGGAAAACGATAAATTAACCCAACTCAGGGAACAACTATTACCTCTGTTGTTAAATGGACAAATAAAAGTAGCATGATACATATTGGTGAAACTATTGATCGAAAAAATCATTAATTGTATTTTAGGTGGAGTCAGCATTTTACGACATTCGTAATGTTATGAAAATAAAAGCACAAGAATAAGAAACAGAAATGAGAGTGATTTAATGGTTCAACATTTATCAATACGTGTTCCGTGGCATGACCATGGATGGGATGGTACAGTATGCCAAGATCCATGTGGTAATACAGCGTGTCTAAAACTGAACGGAATATTAGAAGGAAAAAAGGAAGATATCGAAGTAGGTATATGTGGTAAGTGCTTATCTGGACATGAAGATGATGTTCCTTGTCTTAGTGAAGGAGCCGCATTTATGTCTCCAACACAGTTTGTATCTGTTGTTAAACATCCTTATGTTGATTATGGATATGAGGAGTATCAGCATTTTTTGCCTACAGAGAATGTATATCCTCCGTTTTCGTTATGTGCGAGGCCTTTTGGATGGTTGTTAAAAAGTTCAATGCATGACTTGAATGTGAAATATAACCTTGAGATAGATGAAGATGCTGAACGTGAATGGCCAAGAGGAAAGAACTGGCTTCAGTTCGGTGAAAGTCAAGAGGCGGTGTTTAATTATTTCTATAAGGATGTTGTGGTTGATAAGTCACTTTGTCTTGTTTATGCAAAGCAGGTACCTTTTATT
This sequence comes from Lachnospiraceae bacterium, assembly GCA_017624115.1. Taxonomy (GTDB): domain Bacteria; phylum Bacillota; class Clostridia; order Lachnospirales; family Lachnospiraceae; genus RGIG8607. The sequence continues at coordinate 15,159 of JAGANQ010000068.1, read as the reverse complement.
GAAGAGACTGGAAGAGTAATCATTGGTATTGGTCATGTGAAAAATATCTCAAAGATAAAAGAACATAAGCATACAAATGCTGGATCACTCCGCTCGATGCTATGGGAAACTCATATTAGTCATTCTATAAGAGAGGACCATCAAGACGGTTTCTTGATTCCTTATGAGAAGGTAATGAAATATGCAGAAGAGCATTCAGAATTTGATGTTAAGTCAGTATTCGTATTTGCACCAGATGATGCATTTGCAGAGTTTTCGTATGCAACAGAACATGTAAGTTATGATGCAGTAATTGAAGTTTTACTTTCCTGTATAAAATCTTTCAGGATTATTAATGACATTTTGGATGAGGATTATTCCAATGTTCTTCAATGGTTAGATGAAAGATTAAATGAAGTGTGGGATGAAAGAGGTGCGTTCCCCGGACTTGGTTCTATGCTTTGTGCAATCAAGGTTCCTCATGGAATACTTGTGGCAAAAGAAGTGAACGATAGGCTTGGGGAAAATGATGATATTTGGGAAATATTAGATGTGGTTTTTGAAAATCCGCCAAAGTATTTGAGCAAAACTTTGGCGGCTGGAATAGATGAACTGACAAGAAAATTATGGGCTAAAATGCCAGAAGAAAGAAAAGTATTATTCAAGCTTCTCTCAAGGTTTGATTTGTCTATTATTCAGGCTGAAACGCTTTATCAAGAGAATTTAAGAATAAAAGAGGATATAAAGTTCTCAGATGCCGATATTATCAAAAATCCATATATTTTGTATGAGAGTACAAGACTTAAAAGAGACGAACTGGCTATTTCGGTAAAGAGAATTGATAGAGCTGTATTCCCAGTTGAATCTATTAGAGAGCAATATCCGCTTGAAGCACCAACAGTTCTTAAGGCAGATAATGATGTTAGACGAGTAAGGGCTTTGGCAGTATATGCATTAGAACAGGCAGCGAATGAAGGTAACACAATTCTGCCAGTTAATCATTTGATTGATAAGATACAAGGAATACCTCTGCAACCAGAATGTGGGGTGACTGCTGATCATATTGCGGTAATTGAAGATGAGATTACAGACGTAATTATTACAAAAGCACAGACTGATGGAAGCAAGTACTATAAGCTTACTCGATATGAAGATTTTGATCATGAAATAGAGCGGAAAGTTAGAAAGAAACTAAAGGGTGACAGAATAAACATTCAGGCGGATTGGAGACAATTGCTTGATAATTATCTCTTTAATATGGGACAGTCAAGAGATACATCCGGAGACGCTCGTGAGGAAAGAGCAAGAACTGAAAAGACAGCGGCACTCAAGGAATTAGCTGAGTCCAAAATCTCAGTACTTGTTGGTGATGCAGGAACAGGAAAGACGACTGTACTGGCAGTATTGTGTAGCCATCAGGATATTATTGATGGTGGTGTGTTGCTTTTGGCACCTACTGGAAAAGCTACTGTTCGATTGATGGAAAGCATCGGTGAGGCAGCAAAACAGTTTGATGCTAGAAACATAGCTCAGTATCTACACAGTGAAGGCAGATTTGACCATAAGAACATGAGATATAAATTGTCGGATACAACTGTGACAAAGAAGTACGAGACAGTTATCGTTGACGAGTCTTCAATGATTACAGAGGAGATGTTCGGTAGTCTTATGCAGGCAGTGGGTGGTGCGAAGAGAATTATCTTTGTGGGAGACCCTAATCAGTTACCGCCTATAGGTGCAGGAAGACCTTTTGTTGACTTGATAAAAATACTCAAGCATGACTTCGGTAGCAAATTCCCGAAGGTAAAGAATGGATACTGTGAATTGGTGGAAAATTGCAGACAGGCAACTGGTGGTCAGAGACTTGATGTCGAATTTGCAAAGTTATTCACTGATACAGATTTTGATTTGGACAGAAATATTGTTACAGAAATTGTTAAGAGTGAAGGCAAGAATATTAAGTTTTTGCGTTGGAATACAAAGACAGAACTTGAAGAAAAACTTTTTGAAGTTTTGGCAGATGAATATGGAATTACGGATCAAGTTTCATTTGATGAATCATTTGGTGGTGTAAGAGATAAATATGGTAATCCATGGTCATATTTTAACGCTGGTTGTGCTGAGAAGGTCGATGCATGGCAGATACTTGCTCCAGTTAAGAATATGCCACAGGGTGTACTAAATATTAATCATATGATTCATTCGAAGTACAGAGCGGAAGAATTATTACTCTCCAGAGCCGATAAAAAACATATTGCTAGTCCTTGGGGCCATGAAAGTGTCGTATATGGTGATAAGGTAATCAACATTAGAAATATGGAAGGAACGGCATATCCCAAAAATGAAGGCGCAAGAAATTATATTGCAAATGGCGAAATTGGTATATGCTGTGGAGATTATAAATTCAAGCCTTGTAGAAAATATGATGATAATTCATTGAGAGTTGAGTTCTCTTCACAAAAAGGATATGGCTATTATTATAACTTCTCAAATTTTAATGAGGAAACTGGAACAAACGATTTGGAGCTTGCGTATGCGTTAACGGTTCATAAATCACAGGGAAGTCAGTTTGATACTGTAATTCTTATTCTAGCAGAGCCGTGTCGAATTCTGTCTAGAGAGATGCTCTACACGGCACTTACTAGACAGAAGAAAAAGATAGTAGTTCTTTATAACGATGATCCACATTTACTTATGAAGTATGTGTCTCCAGAAAACTCTGATATAGCACAACGTTTTACAGACTTATTCGCTGGAATGCTTAGAACTGATGATTCGGAGAATAAACCAAGTATTATAAAAGTGGGTAATAAATTCTATGAAGATAGTCTTATTCACAGAACTACTCGTGGAGAACTTGTGCGGTCTAAATCAGAGGTGGTTATTGCAGATCATTTGTTAAGTAACAAGATTAAATATGATTATGAGCCGGAAGTTACTGTTGGTGATAAAAAGTTCAGACCAGATTTTGTTGCATATGATCCAGACGATGATGATATTTTTTGGTATTGGGAGCATGTAGGCATGCCAACAGATCCAGGTTATATGGCACGTTGGGAAAAGAAAAAAGCTTATTATGCAGAGCATGGAATAGTTAAAGGAAAGAATCTTATTATTACATGTGATGGCGATGACGGAAGTCTTGATGCGCAGGAAATAGATAAGCTTATTAAGAAAACTTTTGATTTAGATTGATTAAAGGAAGTGAGAGAATGGCAAAGGATTTAACAACATCTCAAATTGATAGACAAAATATTTTGAATAATGATTTAGCTGTTAATGAAATTCAAAATCAAACGGGTATTCAAGGAATTGTTTTTGATGGTCGATTGAGGTTTACAAAATCGATGGTGGCTACATATTTTAACGTTGATGTGAGAACAATTGAACGATATGTTAGCGACAATTCAGATGAAATTACTGCAAATGGTTATGAAATTTTGAAGGGTAAAAAACTTAAGGATTTTATGGATTGTGTACTAGCGCAGGATGTTCCCGACATAAATGTCGGGAACATTAGTAATAGAACTCCTCAAATAGCAATATTTGATTTTAAGGCTTTTTTAAATATGGCAATGCTGTTGGCAGAAAGCGAAAATGCAAAAGTTCTTCGACAGATAATGTTGGATATTGCCATAGATTTTGTGAATCAAAGAACGGGTGGTTCTACAAAATATATTAACCAAAGAGATCAGGAATTTATAAGTGCTTTTCTTCAAGAGGAGAATTATCGTAGAGAATTTACCGATGCATTAAGAGATTATGTTGATATGGGAAATAGCAAATATGCGATATATACAGATAAAATATATCAGAGCATATTTAAGGAAAAGGCGCAAGAATATAAGCAGATACTTCATTTATCGAAAAAAGACAATGCAAGGGACACAATGTATTCGGAAGTGCTGGATTTGATTGCATCTTACGAATGTGGATTGGCGGCAATGATAAAAGACCAGTCGGAGCAATTGGGAAGAAAGCTTAACAACTGGGAGTTGTCTGATCTTTTCACATCATTTGAAACATTGCCATTATGGAAACCTTTGATTGTTAGAGCAAGAACAAAAATGGCTAGTCGAGATATGGCATTACGAGATGCATTTCATTATCAATTAGAAGAGTATATCAAACCATTGGATGCAGAAGAATATGAAAAATTCTTAGGTGTAGCTGGCGATGAACTTGAGAAGTTGATGCAGGAGAATAGTGATGTATTAAAACGATTAAAGGAGCGTAGCTAATGGCAGAAATCAATTATCTTACTATTGAAGAAGCCAAGGCTATTCACCAAGCTACCATAGAAAATAGTGGTGGTGGAGACTATGGCGAACTTGATACAGGGAAGTTAGAGAGCGTTTTGTTTCATATACAGAATGACGATTATTATCCAACATTTTTAGATAAATTAGAGCATCTATTTTTCTGCGCGTGTAAGTTTCATTGTTTTGCTGATGGAAATAAGCGAATAGCAATTACTTTGACCGCAATGTTTTTATTGAAAAACGGATATATGGCTGTTGCAAATGTATATTTTAGAGAAATGGAAAATATAAGCTATCATGTCGCTGCGGGGCATATTGATGAGGAATTGCTTCGAAGAATATTAGAGGCTATTTTAAATTATACATATGATTCAGATGAAGCATTAAAGCTGGATATATTTAATGCTATATCTGTAGTAGATGAATCTTATTAACCTTGTTTAAATGCTTGGTTAAAATTTTTTGATTAAACAAGAGTGATGACACAGTTACCCGTTGTAGGCAATTCCTATATTGCCCCGGCTTTACCAACGAACCAGGGAGATATTACTGATAGAGGATGATGACAGTCTGAACCGTGCAGTAGGACTTAAGCTTGTGAAGGAAGGCTACACCGTATACGCCGCATCATCGGTAAAAGAAGCAGAAAGACTGTATCAGGCTCATGCAGTATCAGTGATTATATGCGATATTGGTTTACCGGATGGAAGCGGACTGGATTTTTGCATGGCGGTAAGACAAAATAGTGGAAAGGTTCTTTTTCTGTTCCTTACCGCGCTGGACACAGAAGCAGATATGCTGAACGGCTACGAGGCAGGGGCAGATGATTATATTACGAAGCCATTTTCCATGGCTGTGCTGGTGTCAAAGGTCAATGCCATGATGAAGCGATGCTCTCTGGAAAAAATAAAAAGCAGAATACAGTCAGGCTCTGTTACGCTGTTTCTTGACGAAAATCGTGTCAAAAAGGACGGAGAATATCTCAGTCTGACATTGAACGAGACGAAGATTCTGACGTGCTTTATGCAGAATCCGATGCGTATTTTATCGAAAAATCAGCTTCTGGAAGCAATCTGGGATATTGACGGAAGCTATGTGGATGATAATACGGTGGCAGTCAATATCCGCTGTCTGCGCGAAAAAATCGAGGACAATCCGTCACAGCCTGCGCTGATTAAGAATGTGCGCGGTCTTGGCTATATCTGGGAAAGGGAATGTGAGAGGCTGTGAGAAGAATAAGGCGAATCTTTATGGCAGGGCTGCTTGCGCTTACCGTTCTCTTTGGAGTGGCAGGCATAACAGCTATTTATAGTATACAGCAGAGAGAAATATATATGGTACAGTATCTGGCAGGTGCAGTGTTGTCTGAATATCCACAGGCGGAGCAGGTATTTGCCGGAGCAGTCAGGAACGGAAAAGAGGAAAATGCTTCATACCAGGAAAGCAGAAACTATGGGGAGACAGTGCTGCGTCCTACGGTTATCGTGAAAATAAAAAGCCTGATGAATTTTACAGACAGCTATTGAGAGGATTTATGATAATGCTGGCTGTATTTTTTGTATGTATTGCAGGAAGCGTGTATGCTGTGCTTGCATATATACTAAAAAAGCAGAAGCAGCAGGAAAAGAAAATGCTGGAGGTGGAAGAACTGTCAGAAGCTTTGAAGCTTAAAAGTGAAGCATTGCATGATGAGCATGACAGCATGAAGAGTCTGGTAACGGATATATCTCATCAGCTGAAAACACCAATCAGTGCATTGCAGGCGTGCTTTTCTATGTATCTGGAGGCAGACAGCGAGAAGGAACGAACCGAATTTTTAACAAGAAGAAAAATCTGCCGAATACCTTATCCGGCGGGCAGCAGCAGAGAACTGCCATTGCGCGTGCGATAGCGGCGAAGCCGTCTATTATTCTTGCTGATGAGCCGACTGGAAATCTTGATACCCGTACAGGCGATGAAGTCATGGCGTTATTGAAGCTGTCGGCGAAGCGTTATGGACAGACGCTGGTTGTCATTACGCATAACGAAGATATTGCGCAGATGGCGGACAGAACAATTATCATGGAAGACGGCAGGGTGGTGAAGTAAATATGAAAACGATTGTATTACTTGCCAAAAGCAGAATAAAATATCATAAAAGCCGCACACTTCTGACGGCGATAGCAATTATGCTGACAACGATGCTTCTTATGGGTCTGGGTACATCAGCCGTTGGGCTGCTTGATATTAACCGCCGTCAGGCGATGGCACAGAGCAATATTCATGCTGCGCTTACGGATCTGACATTGGAGCAGGCACAGATATTGCAGAATCATATGGATGTCGAGGCAGTAGAAATCAATGAGCTGTTTGCTGAAATTGAATATGGGAAAATGAATGGTTATCTGACCTTTAATGAATCGCTCAGGGAGGGCATCTATCACGGTGTCGGAAACGTGACAGAGGGTCATAAGCCGGAAAAACTGTAAATACCGATGACTTAGAGCATTCTGCACAGTCATTTAGAGCAGACCTTCCGCTAGTTTAGAGCAGCCTTTCCGCTCTGTTGAGCACTCCGATTTATATATCCTATAATGAGTTTGGCACACATTTGTGTGACTATCTTTATAGGAGGTCGATAACCATGGTTGATTATCGAGAAATTTTGAGGTTGAAAAACCTCGGCTACAGTCAAACCGATATCGCTGCCAGTGTCCACAGCTCCCGCAATACGATTCAGGAAGTTCTTAGTATTGCCAGTGCTTTACAGATTCAGTGGCCATTGGATGACGATGTCACAAACCGCGTACTGGAATCTATTCTTTATCCGGACAGACATAAAAAGGATGAAGAACGCTTGATTCCAGATTATCCCCGCATTCACAGGGAACTTGCTAAAAAGGGTGTGACTCTTTCACTTCTCTGGACAGAATACTGTATGGAAGCAAGGAACGCAGGTAAAATGCCATACATGAGTACCCAATTCAATGATAATTATCATAAATGGGCACGTGTTTCCAAAGCTACTATGCGTATTCAGCATAAGCCCGGTGACACAATGGAGGTCGATTGGGCAGGTGCTACCATTGATATTTATGATTCGGTAACCGGCGAAGTTACACCGGCATATCTGTTTGTTGCTGTATTATCCTGCAGTTGCTATGTGTATGCTGAAATCTGTATTAACATGAAATCAGATACGTTCATCAACTGCCATGTACATGCTTATGAATACTTTGGCGGTGTAACCCGTTTGTTAATACCGGATAATCTAAAAACCGGGATTACCAGGAATACCCGGTACGAAACCGCAATCCCTCGCGCTTACAAGGAAATGGCAGAGCATTATAATACTGCTATCGTTCCTGCAAGGGTAAAGCACCCTGATGATAAGCCTAATGCCGAAGGCTCTGTTAAGTTTGCAACTACCTGGATTCTGGCTGCACTTCGTAACTACCATTTCTTTTCTATCGAAGAAGCAAGAATGGCTGTTTCAGAAAAGCTCGAAGAGCTGAATAACCGTCCGTTTACAAAACGGGCAGGAAACCGCCGTATTGCCTTTGAAACTGAAGAAAAGGAATTTATGCAGCCGCTCCCTTTATGCCCGTATGAACCAGCAGTCTGGTCCACTGCCAAGGTTCAGAACGATTATCTCATATCGGATGGAATCAATAAATACTCAGTTCCATTTGATTTAATCGGTGAACATGTGGACATTCGCTGTACCGGCACAACTGTGGAAGTATTTTTTCACGGAAGCCGTGTTGCTTCTCATGTAAGAAGAAGCGAGGCACAGAGGGATCCTATTTCTATCAAAGAACACATGCCGCCAGAGCACCAGAAATATCTTACTTATAATCCGGAGGAGTTTAAAAACTGGGCGGAATGTATTGGTGAATTCACATCAAAGGTCGTCAATTACTTTCTTTATTCCGGCAAAGAACCGGAACAGGGTTATAAATACTGCGTCAGCCTGATGAAAATGACTGACCGCTACGGACAAATCCGTATTGAAAGAGCCTGTGAGAGACTTTTATCCTTCACATCACAGCCTTCCTTAAGAAGTATTGCCACCATTCTGAAAAATGGACAGGATAAACTTCCGTTGGAAAAGACAGTGGAAGAACGCCCTGTTTCCGAAAAGCGCAGTAAGGGAATTACCAGAGGTGCATCTGCCTACAGAAATGGAGGTGATGCCTCATGCTAGATAATTCTACGATTGAAACATTAAAAGCCATGCATTGCAGTGCAATGGCATCGGAACTGGAAAACCAGTTAAATGATTCCAAGACATATGGAACACTTGCCTTTGAAGAACGAATTGCACTCATGGTGGATGCCGAATGGAACAGACGCCAACAGAATAAACTTCAAAAACTGATTAAACTGGCAACCTTTTCCCAACCGACAGCATGTATTGAAAATATCGAGTATCTGCCTGACCGAAAACTGGATAAAGCGCAGCTGCTACGGTTTGCCACCTGTCAGTATATCAGCGAGAATCACCATATCATTCTGAAAGGTGCCAGCGGTTCCGGTAAGACATATCTTGCCTGTGCGCTTGGTAATGCTGCTTGCAGGAAATATAAAACGGTACGTTATATCAGAATGCCAGAACTATTGGATGAACTTAATCTTGCAAAAGCAGATGGTTCCTTCCGTAAAACAATTAAAGCTTATCAAAAGGTAGACCTTCTGATTATTGATGAGTGGTTGATTCGCAAGCTTACACCACAGGAAACATACAACCTGTTAGAAATCGTGGAATCCCGTGTGAACAGCTCAAAAGGGTCCATGATCTTCTGTACACAGTATAACAATGAGGAATGGTATGGTCGCATTGATCCGGAATTCGATGAAGGAAGTCCGATATCGGAAGCCATAATGGATCGTATTACGAACAACGCTTATGATATCCTCATTGAAGGAAAAACATCTATGAGAAAGCGTCATGGTTTACAGGCTTCTCAGAAAGGAGCTAACCATGATTGATAATAATTATTGCGCTTTCAGCAAAGACCATAAATGTATCCAATGGATGGACTATGAATTGACCCGTCATGAATTATCAGAGGCCAATGAATTATGCCACGGAAACTGGATTGAAATCCAGCACCTACGGGAATACATTGATGTATTAAAAGCAACTCTTACAGAGCACGGAATAGAGATTCCGGTGGAATACTAAATCTATCATTGCACTCGTCTCCGGAAAGGTATGCACTGCTTTTCCGGAACGGAGTGCTCAGCAGAGCGGAAAGGTTGCTCTGGGAAAGCGGAAGGTCTGCTCTAAACCTCCGTGCAGAGTGCTCTACGCGATCGGAATATACAAAAAACCAGATGAAATCTGTGGACCGGCAGCATTTTTTGAACGTATGGGTGTTTCACCTGTCATTGGTAATAAGCTTACAATTTCTTTCCGGCCAAACGGTGAAGGAGTTATAAGGACGAGAGAATTTATTATATGTGGTATCGTATCACAGAATGATGTTTCTAAGCTGAATGTCAGTGATTCACGTATCGTATACGGCGCAGAGGTTTCAGAGGAGCTTGTAAAGGAATATCTCGTACCAGAGGAGCGCAGGGTGTCAGCTAATATACGGGTGTCTGGTGAAGAACATCTTACTTATGACGGGATATCAGAGAAAATAAAGGCTGTTGCAGCGGATATCAGCTGTGATGAAAGCAATATAAAACTGAACAGTCAATACCTGATTACCGTTCTGGACTTAGGCAGTGAAACGACCAGGACAGTGGGAACGATTGCGCTGCTTATCATGGTGTTTTCGGGGCTTGTCATATACAGTATTTATTATGTCGGTGTGATTACCGATGTGCAGGAGATTGGTAAATTAAAATCACTGGGAGCTTCCCAAAAGCAGATAAAGCGCATGCTTCTGCTGGAGGGTGCCTGTATCGCTGTTAAAGCCGATGCGCATGGCGGGCAGAGTTTCTCCGGTGGAAGCAATTCGCTATCAGGAGAGCAGCGGCAGCAAAAAGCTTAGAAGAGGCAGAAAGCAGGTTGATGTATTTGGCTTAAGTGCGGCAAATCTGATTCGTAATAAAAAGCGTACGATTGTCACGATGATGACGATGGGACTGAGCTGTGTGCTCTTTATGAGCCTTGCCGGGCTGATGAGCAGCATGAGTGCCGAGGACATTGCCAGAAGAAATATTGCACAGGGAGATTTCCGGCTGGAGCTGGACTGTGAGTGGAACGACAGAGAATACCCGGAACGCAATTTTGACAATCTTCAGATGAATAATTCTTTCAGTGAGGAATTTGTTTCTGAAATAGAACAGACAGATGGTGTAACAGAGGTTGTGCGCAGCAAAATGGTGCTGATTAGCTCGGAATATCCTTCCCTTCTTTTTGAAGATGACCACCGTGTGAATATGTCAGCCTTTGACCGGGAAAAGGCAAAGAAATATCAGAAGGAAATCAAGCAGGGCAAGCTTGATTATGACCAAATGCTTGCAGAAAACGGAGCGATATTTACATCTGACTATTTTATGAACGAATATGCACTTGCGATAGGAGATAAGCTTTTGCTTACGGTACATGATGGTGACAGGCAGATACCGATTGAGATTACAGTTACGGCGAGTATGGATTATGCAGAAAGCTACTTTATGATACCGCAGGAGATATTTGACGGACTTGGACTGGAGTTTGATTCCACGCAGGAGCTGTATATTACGGCAGATAAGAAAAAATACGATTCGGTAAAAGCTGCCCTGCAGGAAATTTCTGATTCGAATGAATATTTCCTCCTGTATTCCATGGATGAGGAGCTTGAGATAGGCAGGCTGTCAGTCAATATGATAAAATATCCGATGTATCTGGTGCTTATTATGGTGGCAGTTATCAGCTTTATGAATCTGATCAATACGATGATTACCAGTATCGTTACCAGAAAAAAAGAGCTTGGCATGCTGCAGGCAATCGGACTTTCAAACAGACAGCTGTCGGGAATGCTCGCCGGAGAAGGTGCTGTATTTACGATTGGAACACTGCTGCTGTCGACGACTGTGGGAAATATACTGGGCTATCTGATTTTTTGCCAGGCAAAGGAGAAGCATATTATGAGTGTGTCAATGTACCATTATCCTGTGTGGGAAACGGCAGGGCTGGCACTGATGCTGATACTTGGACAGCTTATGATAACCGTCTATATCAGCCGAAGAGTGCGCAGGGAAAGTCTGATTGACAGGATAAGAAGCGAGTGACAAAAAGGATAAAGAGCGGAGCACAGGTTAAATAACCTTGTGCTCCGTCCATTTTCCTGACAGAAACCGCACACCAAAGCAGAGGCTGCGGCATATCCAGTCAATGAACATGCCGAACCAGACTCCGGTCAGCCCCATATCTAATTTCAATACGAAGAAATAACTAAGGATTACACGGAAGAGCCACATGCTGATGATGCTGACAGTCATAGTAAACTTAGCATCTCCGCCGCTTCGCAGTGCATTTGGAAGGGTGAAGCTGGTAGTCCAGAAGAAGATACTGAACAGGTTGAACCAGCGCACAACGGTTATGCACATCTTGGTAGCCTCCGGGGAGAGGTTAAACAGCGTGGATATCCATGGAATCAAAAGACATATGATAATATTGCTGGTTGCAATACCTGCCATGGCAATTCCGGTTAAAAGTCTGGCATAATATTTTGCCTGCTTTTTCTCACCGGCTCCCAGACATCTGCCGACGACAGGAATCATGGACAGGCTCATGGTACTGCCGGGAATATTGGCAATGCCGCTGATGGTATTGGCAACTGCATTGGCAGCGATAGCGGCTGTGCCGAGAGACGAGGTCAGACTGCTGACGCATAATTTGCCAATCTGGAACATGCCGTTTTCAAGTCCGCTCGGAATACCGATGGAAAGGATACGCTTAATCAGACTGCCGTCCGGGTGCAGCTCTGCAAAGGAATCGATTCGCAGCGGGTTGTCAGACTTCTGATGACGCAGTGTTACCCAGACGGCAGCAAATACACGTCCGAGTAAGGTTGCCAGTGCAGCTCCGAGCACGCCCATATGGAAGCCATAGATAAATAACGCATTACCGCAGATATTGATAATATTCATGACAAGGCTGGCACGCATGCTGACCTTGCTGTCACCCTGAGCACGGAACAGAGCCGCTCCTGCATTGTAAAAGCCCATAAACGGATAGGAAGCCGCGCTGATAAAAAAGTAAATCTGCGCAAAGGACATGACATCGTCCTCAATGCGTCCGAACACCAGACGCAGAATCATCCGGCTGCATATCATGACCAGAAGCATCACGGTTACTGTGCTGATACCGAGAACACAGTATAGCTGTGCAGAGCTTTTTTTGGCGCGTTTTAAATCCTTGTGCCCAAGATACTGGCTGGACACAACGGCACCGCCGGTAGCCAGAGCCGATAAAATCTGTATAATCAGGATATTCAGGCTGTCTACCAGGCTGACACTGGAAACTGCCGCTTCGCCGACGCCGGCGACCATCAGCGTGTCTGCCATACCCATGCTGACACTTAAGAATTGCTCTAATAGAAGCGGCCATATTAAATGTATCAAATCCTGTTTTGAGAACATAGGTGTATTTTCAAACTTCTGTTTTTCTTTCACTTTACTTCCTCCTTACAAAACGCTGAAACAAAATATAGTACATTTGGCGGAAATTGTCAATAAGACGGTTGACTCGTCTGCCGGGAAAAATGACAGACAATAAACAAGATATCACATTGAGATGAGGTTGGTTATATGTTATAATTTGAATAGTGAAAATTGACGGATTACATAACACAGATTTATCAAAATGGATAATACTATACAGGAGGCAGACGATGGCAGCAATCTATGATTTAAAAGTAAATGGCATGAAAAATCCGCTTGGAACGGATGAGAAAATACCAGTCTTTTCATGGAAGCTTTCTTCTGATGAAAAGGGTGTCATGCAGGAGAACTATCAGATACAGGCAGCAAAGGATGAGAGCTTTGAAAAGCTGGTATGGGACAGCGGGAAGGTAAGCTCAGACAGGGCATTGGGTATAAAATATGAAGGAAGTGCTCTGGAGGCTTCCACAAGGTATTACTGGAGAGTTCGTGTCCAGGCGAAGGGACAGACTGCAGAAAGCAAAGTGGCATGGTTCGAAACAGGGCTTATGGGTACGGATGCTTCTGTATGGAATGGGGCAAAATGGATTGGCAGCCCAAAAGCTGCTCAGAATACGGACGGTGTGACAACTTATGCCATTCTTGCTGACGTACAGACAGAGGACAGAGCGGGCATTGTCCTGGCTGCCAGAAATAAGGACAATTATGTGCTGGTTGAGACAGACATTAAAAATCAGCTTGTGAAGGTATATGAATATTGCGATAATGCCTGGGACGGAAGCTGTGAAAGCGGCGTAAGACCAACGGTGACAGTACGCGGAGAAAAGACAGGCTATGCGATACCGGAGAGTGCCGGAGTGAGGGCGGACAGCTTCAACCGCCTTTTCATTGAGGTAGACGGCACGGCGATGACTGTGAAGGTAAATGATGTGACGGTGATGGATTGTGTTCCTGATATCATTCCGAATAATCCGCCTAACCAGCCGCGAAAAGCGTTTATGATGATGACCGGACTGAAACAGTGCGGGAATCGTGCTGTATACGATAAGCTTGAGATTCGAGGTACAAAGACAGGTGACATTTACCAGAGTGATGATTTCAGTAGCGACAAGGGTGTTTTGTCTGCACTTGGCAGAGTGGAGCATGGACAGCTTGTAGTGGAGGATGAATTCCAGCTTATCGATGCAGTGCCTTCTGTCAATGTAAGAAAATTGTTCCGGTCAGAGAAGAAGGTGGCGAAAGCCAGATTGTATGCCTCTGCCATGGGTGTCTATGATGTATATTTGAATGGAAGAAAGGTAAATGCTTCGTTCCTGAATCCGGGCTTTACCGATTACAGAAAGCGTATCTCTTATCAGACCTATGATGTGACGGAGCTGCTTACAAAGGGAGAAAATGTGCTCGGTGCTGTCGTGGCAAAGGGATATTATACAGGATATGTAGGATATACTGTATTTCCAATGGTATACGGGGAACAGAATACCTTTATCGGACGGCTCGTGATTACCTATGAGGACGGCAGCGTGGAAAATGTCGTGACGGATGAAAGCTGGCAGTTTACAGACAAGGGTGCTGTGCTTGCAGCAGATTTCCAGCAGGGAGAATATCAGGATGCGCGTCTTTCGATTAACTGGATGAACAGCACAGACGGACGTTTTGCTGCATGTAAAGCTTACGCATGGCCGTCAGAGGTTATTCCGACAAATGGAACATTGAAAGGGATAGAGTTTGAACTGTCTGCACAGGAGGGACCTTCTGCTGTGACAGAGCGTATTCTTGTGCCAGGACGTGTGACAGAGAATCCAAAGGGACATTTTGTCTACGATTTTGGTCAGAATATGGTAGGTACAGTGCGCCTTAAGCTGAAAGGAAAGCGCGGCACTTCGATAAAACTTCGTTACGGCGAGATGTCATATAAAAATGGAGAGCTTTATATCGCGAATTTAAGACCGGCGGCGAATACGGATGTCTATGTCTTCCGCGGTGATGAGGAAGGAGAAGAATTCCTTCCGTCCTTTACCTTCCATGGCTTTCGTTATATGGAAATCACCGGAAATGGCTGCGAGCTTACGAGAGCAGAGCTTGATAACATGGTGCTCGGTATCGAAGGTCTGGTGCTGACGAATGTAACTTCAATGACAGGAAGTTTCTCCTGTTCCAATGAAAGCATCAATAAGCTGCAGAGCAATATCGAATGGGGACAGAGAGGAAATACCCTGATGGTATTTACTGACTGCCCGCAGAGAAATGAGCGCATGGGCTGGACAGGCGATGCGCAGGTATTTGCAGCAACGGCAGCTTATAATATGGATATTCAGTCCTTTATGAATAAATG
>JAGANQ010000067.1 GCA_017624115.1 Lachnospiraceae bacterium | reverse complement strand
CTTCACTGCATCCTCAACCGGAATCACATTAGCAAGCTTGAAGAATGCAGCCTGAAGAACCGTATTGATACGTCCGCCAAGACCGATTTCCTTACCAATCTTGATACCGTCAATTGTGTAGAACTTAATATTATGCTCTGCCATGTAGCGTTTAGCCTGTCCCGGGAGATGAGCCTCAAGCTGCTCCATATCCCATCCGCAATTCAAAAGGAACGTACCGCCGTCCTTGATATCCTGAACCATATTGTACTTATGTACATAGGAAGGATTGTGACATGCTACAAAGTTAGCCTTGGAAATCAGGTAGGTAGACTGAATCTTATTCTTACCAAAGCGTAAGTGGGAAATCGTTACACCACCGGACTTCTTGGAGTCATAATCAAAGTATGCCTGTGCATACATGTCTGTATGGTCACCGATAATCTTGATGGAATTCTTATTGGCACCTACAGTACCGTCTGCGCCAAGTCCCCAGAACTTACAGCTGATAGTAGACTCCGGTGTTGTGTTTGGATTCTTGCCAATCGGCAGGGACAGATGTGTTACATCATCCTCGATACCGATAGTAAATCTCTTCTTTTCTGTATTCTCATATACAGCGATAATCTGAGCAGGAGTAGTATCCTTGGAACCTAATCCATAACGTCCTGAGAATACCGGTACATCCTTGAACTGGCTGTCCTTTAATGCAGCTACTACATCAAGGTATAAAGGCTCACCAAGAGAACCTGGCTCCTTGGTTCTGTCCAATACAGAAATCTGCTTAACGGTAGCAGGAATGACATCGATTAAATGCTTTGCGCTGAAAGGTCTGTACAAACGAACCTTAACAACACCAACCTTCTCGCCTGCCTGTAACAGATAGTCGATTGTCTCGTCAATTGTCTCACATACGGAACCCATAGCAACGATAACCTTCTCTGCATCCGGTGCTCCGTAATAGTTGAATAATTTATAATCTGTACCAATCTTTGCGTTAACCTTGTTCATGTACTCTTCCACAATAGCAGGAATTGCATCATAGTATGGATTGCATGCTTCTCTTGCCTGGAAGAAGATGTCTGGATTCTGTGCAGAGCCTCTCTGGCATGGATGCTCCGGATTCAATGCGTGACGGCGGAATCTGTCAATCGCATCCATATCCACCATATCCTTTAAATCCTCATAATCCCACATCTCAATCTTCTGGATTTCATGAGAGGTACGGAAACCATCAAAGAAGTTGATGAACGGAACGCTTCCCTTGATGGCAGTACAATGTGCAACCGGAGTTAAGTCCATAACCTCCTGAACACTGTTGCTGCACAACATCGCAAAACCTGTCTGACGGCACGCATAAATATCAGAGTGATCTCCAAAAATAGATAATGCATGGCTTGCCAGAGCACGTGCCGATACATTGATAACACCTGGTAATAATTCACCGGCAATCTTGTACATGTTAGGAATCATCAATAACAGACCCTGAGAAGCAGTGAAGGTGGTAGTAAGCGCACCTGCTGCCAGGGAGCCATGTACCGTACCTGCTGCACCAGCCTCAGACTGCATTTCTGTAACCTGAACTTCCTGTCCGAAAATATTCTTTCTTCCTTCGGTTGCCCACTTGTCTGCCAATTCTGCCATCGGGGATGAAGGAGTGATTGGATAGATTGCTGCTACATCTGTATACGCATAGGATACATGAGCCGCAGCGGTATTTCCATCCATGGTTTTCATTTTTCTAGCCATTCTTAGACCTCCTAAAATATTTGCTTAAGGACCACTGGTTCGGTGGTAATTATTTTTATTTTAATATATTTTTCTCAATAATACAAGCGTATTAAAAAATTGTCCTACGTTTTTTAAATTCTGACTTGGCTTTATGCCCGGATTTCTAATACTTCGTCGTCCCGTTTGCCGTAATTATCCATTTGATAAATCTGTTTTTTGTCACCGGTGTCTTAGAAAATGTCAGTGCTGACATGAAACGCTCCTTTGCCTGCTGCAGCTTCTCCAGATCATTTCCATACATCGTGGCAATCGTTTCTCCCACTTTGACTGCATCGGAAATCTTCTTATGAAGAACAACACCTACTGACAAATCAATTTCGCTCTCCTTCGTCTCTCTTCCGCCGCCCAGAATCAATGAGACCATACCGATTTCATCCGTCTCAATTTTTTCGATAAAGCCGTCCTCCTCTGCCTTGATTTCCATGACAATAGATGCCTTAGGCAGTAACGAGGTATCATAAACAGCATTAGCATCTCCGCCCTGCGCTTCCACAAATTCAGCAAGCTTGCGAAGCGCACTTTTATCCTCTATCGTCTTCATAAGCATGTCTCTTGCCCTTTCCACACTTTCTGCATGCTTCGTACAAAATACCATATAAGAGCCAAGCGTCAGGCACAGCTCCAGAAGCTCCCTGGAGCCCTCTCCATTCAGTGTATCAATGGCTTCCTTTACCTCCAGTGCATTTCCCACGGCGAAGCCAAGAGGCTGATCCATATCAGAGATAATCGCTACTGTCTCTCTGCCGGCTCCGGTTCCGATTTTCACCATTTCACGTGCAAGTGCCACTGCATCATCCTCACGCTTCATAAATGCTCCGCTTCCGGTCTTTACATCCAGCACAATCACATCAGAACCTGCAGCGAGCTTTTTACTCATAATACTGGAAGCAATCAAAGACATATTATCCACGGTAGCCGTCACATCCCTGAGTGCATACAGCTTCTTGTCTGCCGGTGCCAGGTCTGCAGTCTGTCCGATGATTGCCATACCAATGCGGTTTACATTTCCAATAAATTCTTCATTTGTCAGTGCGGTAGAGAATCCCGGAAAGCTCTCCAGCTTATCAATCGTTCCGCCTGTATGTCCCAGACCTCTGCCGGACATCTTCGCAACCGGCACGCCACAGGCTGCGACCATCGGTCCCAGCACCAGAGAAGTCTTGTCTCCCACACCGCCGGTACTGTGCTTATCTGCCTTAAGACCTTCTATCGCAGATAAATCAATGACATCGCCGCTGTGAGCCATCGCCATCGTCAGATTTATCGTTTCCTCCTCATTCATTCCTTTAAAATAAACCGCCATCAAAAATGCAGCCATCTGATAATCGGGAATGTCACCCTTTGTATAGCCGGTAATCATAAAATCAATTTCTTCTTTTGACAATGCAAGTCCATTGCGTTTCTTCATAATCATATCATACATTCTCATAAAACTGCCTCCTTCCCTTCATGATACAGTTTTACTGTCTTATCTTTCCAAGAAAGCTTTCACCGACAGCAAGCGGCTTTAATCCAAACAGCTCTGCGACAGTCTGTCCGATATCGGCATATGTCTTTCCTGTTTTCAGATTGATATTCTGTAAAAGCTTCTGGCCATATACAAGCACAGGAACATACTCTCTGGAATGGTCAGTACTCGGTGTCGTAGGGTCGCATCCATGATCCGCTGTAATGATAAGAATATCCTCCGGTTTCATCGCCTCCATAATCTCTGGCAGCACCGAATCAAACTGCTCCAGTCCCTGCGCATAGCCCTGCACATCATTTCGGTGCCCCCATTTCATATCGAAATCCACCAGGTTTGTAAATATCAGTCCTGTGTTTTCCTCCTTCATATAGCGGATCGTCTGTTTCACTCCGTCCATATTATCCTTTGTGTGTACCGCCTCTGTGATGCCCTCACCAGCAAAAATATCCTCAATCTTTCCGACCGCAATCACATCAAGCCCTGCTTCCTTCATACGTACCAGCAAATTGTCGGCAGGCGGCTTTAAGGAAAAATCCCTGCGGTTCGATGTTCTCGTATAATTTCCCGATTCCCCTACAAACGGACGTGCGATAACTCTCGCAGCAGCATCCCTGCCTGTCAGAATCTCTCTCGCCTTGCCGCACATCTCATACAGCCTTTCTACGGGACAAATACTCTCATGGCAGGCAATCTGAAATACACTGTCCGCAGAGGTATAGACAATCGGATAACCTGTCCTTACGTGCTCATCACCCAGTCTTTTAATAATCTCCGTACCGGACGCCACACAATTTCCAAGTACACCTTCCACCCCTGTTTCCTGCTTAAACCTCTCGATAATATTCTCTGGGAATCCCTGCGGATAGGTCGGAAACGGCTGCTTCGAATAGATTCCCACCATCTCCCAGTGCCCGATTGTCGTATCCTTGCCATCCGAAATTTCTGCCAGTCTGCCATAGCAGCCTTTCGGATTATCAACCATCTCTATATTCTGCATTCCTTCAATATTGCCAAGCCCCAGCTTTCTCATATTTGGAACAGAAAGTCCGACACTTGCTGCTATATTCCCCAATGTATTACTTCCTTTATCACCGAAGCGCTCTGCATCCGGCAGCTCTCCCATACCTACACTGTCCAGTACAATCCAAATCACGCGATTCTTCATTTTGAACACCTTCTTCCTTACATTATTTTCAGTTCTCTTCTAATTTATGCAGAATCCAGGCTTCTATCGCCTTCTGTTCACCCTTTATGCTGCCCTGTATCATCTCTGGCTTTCCGCCGCCTCTGCCTTCAAATGCTTCCTGCAAAGCTTTGCCAAACTCCCTCATATCCTTTGTGCGGCTTCCTGCCACAAACTGATAGCCGTCTGTATCGCTTCCACTGAATGCAATGCAGATACCATCGCATTTCTCCATACAAAGATTCACAAGCATACGTATTTCGTTGCCATTCAAATCCGGTTCAAACATACAGATATTCGGCAT
Source organism: Lachnospiraceae bacterium (assembly GCA_017624115.1). Taxonomy (GTDB): domain Bacteria; phylum Bacillota; class Clostridia; order Lachnospirales; family Lachnospiraceae; genus RGIG8607. Next base: position 4,052 of record JAGANQ010000067.1, on the reverse strand, counting down.
TCTATCCTCTAATTGACTCACCTTAAGCTGCAAAAGCTGCTGTCTTAAACCGGTAAGCTGGCTCTTGCAGACAGTCAGCTCCTCCTTCACATGTGCCACAGCATCCGCAATCTCTGTCTGTTTTGCAGACAATAGAACGGAAACTGCACTAATCTGCTCTGACTTCTGATTATAATCTGCCAGTGCCCGAAAGCCGCATACCATCGTTACCCTGGTACCGCCCTTATATTTTTGCGCCGACAAAAGCTTAATCATACCGATTTCTCCTGTAAGCCTTACATGAGGAGCGCAACAGGCACAGCAGTCATAGCCCGGTATTGTCACGATGCGCACCTCACCCTCCAGCTCGATTTTGCTGCGATAGGTCATGGATGCCAGCGTTTCCTTATCCGGGAATGCAGTTTGAACCGGAATGTTTTTTATCACGGCTTCGTTTGCTTTTCTCTCTATCATAAGTAGGTCTTCTTTTGACAGTTCACCGCTAAAATCCATCGTCACATCTGTTCCCAGATGAAAGCCTACATTTTCATAACCAAAAAGCTCATGCACCAATCCCGATACAATATGCTCTCCAGTGTGGTTCTGCATCTTGTCAAAGCGTTTCTCAAAATCCAGTCTGCCCTGTACTCTGGTGCCCACAGGAAGCTCTTTCTGACAGATATGATAGATAATACCCTCTTTTTCCTTTACATCACTGACTGCTGCATCATTCAGATAACCCGTGTCGGCAGACTGTCCTCCGCCCTCCGGGAAAAATGCGGTTCTGTCCAGTACTATTTTATATATTGTTCCTTCTTTTCCTGTTTCCTTTTCACAGGAAAGAACCTCTGCTGTAAATTCTGCCATATGGCTGTCCTCATAATAAAGCTTTTTTGTATTCTGCATCTTCTGTCATTCCTCTCTGTCATGCTATTATTTATGGCTATTATATCACTTATCTGTGCAAAATGGAACAACGGTAATATACAGAAAAGGCGTGTCCATTTCAGACACGCCTTCTCCTGTATTCTATCCTTCTTACCAAAGATTAATCTAATTCGTAAGCTGCATCACCATACTTGGCATCAAACTCAGCCTTTGTGGAAGGAACATCAATCTTACCGTTGATGATATCCTGCTTTGCCTGCTCAATCTTCTCAATGATTTCCGGTGTTAAGTTTGTAGTAGTCGGAGCAATATCTACACCGGCTGTAGCAAGACCATAGTTCTTAACCCCGCCTGTCAGTGTTCCGTCAAGTACAGCCTTTGCAGCATCATAGCACGCATTATCGACTCTCTTCATAGCAGATGTCAGAATCGTGTCAGGAGCGATACTGCTCTGGTCTGTATCAACACCGATTGCCCAGATTTTGTTCTCTACACAGCCTTCGATAGCACCAAGGCCTGAACCGCCTGCTGCCTGGAAGATAACGTCTGCACCATCTGTAACCATAGCTGTTGCTGCTGCCTTGCCTGCTGCTGCATCTGCGAAGCTGTTTGCATTGTACTGCAATACCTTAATATCTGGATTTGTATCCTTTGCACCGGCAATATAGCCATATCCGAACTGGTTCATCGTCTCACTTACCATACCGATTACAAAACCAATCGTGTTGGACTTTGTTGCCATAGCTGCTGCAACACCTGCAAGATAAGAAGCCTCAGCCTGCTCAAACATCAGACATGTTACATTCGGAAGATCAATACTTGCATCATCAATGATAGCAAACTTCTGATCCGGATAAGCTTCTGCCGCAGCTCTTGTAGCATCTGCCAGCATGTATCCTACACAGATAATCAAATCATAGCCTTCGTCAACAAAAGTCTCGATATTTGGTGTATAGTCAGAGTCACCCTTAGATTCCAGATACTTAACTGTTACGCCAAGCTCCTTTCCTGCTCTCTGAAGTCCTTCCCAGGAAGTCTGGTTAAAGGAACCGTCATTAACACCTCCAACGTCTGTAACCATACCGATTTTAATATCAGCAGGGTTTTTCGCTCCGTCAGCTCCGCCTGCTGCGGCATTGTTGGAACCACCGTTGCCGCCGCATGCTGTAAGTCCCATGACAAGAACCAGCAACAGGGCAACTAACTTAGTAATACGTGATTTTTTCATGTTTTCCTCCTTTTTGTGTCTGCCTGCGGATTTTCTCCTGCAGTAATGTACACCCTTATTTGCATCTACATTATACTATTATCATACATGTTTTGCAAACTTTTTTTACAATCCTGTTACTTATGATATGGTTCCCCATTCATAATCCGGTATGCACGGTAAATCTGCTCCAGCAGCACCACTCTCATCAGCTGATGCGGAAATGTCATCCTTGAAAAGCTTAATTTATAATCCGCGCGTGCCAGCACCTCCTTTGACAACCCCAGAGAACCGCCGATAATAAAAGTGATATGACTGTTCCCGTTTACGCCAAGACCTGCAAGCTTTTCCGACAGTTCCACTGAGTCAAGCTGTTTTCCTTCAATAGCCAGAGCAATCACATACGCATCCTCCTTTATCGCTTTGAGAATGCGCTCACCCTCCTTCTGCTTAATCTGTTCTTCCATCAGAGCAGACGCATTGTCCGGTGTCTTCTCATCAGCAAGCTCCACGATTTCCAGCCTGCAGTAACGTGACAGCCGTTTGGCATACTCCTCTATTGCCATGGTAAAATACTTCTCTTTGATTTTTCCTACTGTGATACAGGTTATCCTCATTTATTTGTTCTCCACTTCAGTCATTTCTGCCATCCCCTGTCTGGAATACTCCTTTTGCAGATAAGTCTCCCTGTAATTCTACGGTAAACCTGTACTCCCCGCTTACCAGCTCTCTGGCTTCCTTTTCACCCGGCAGATAAAGCAGTGCCGTTGTATTTGCCGGAATACTGCATTCATACACAAAGCAGTTATCCTGAAGCTCCCATGCGGAAATAATCCTTCCATATGCAGATTCATAAGAACCCTTTGCAAAGGTCAGACTGCCGCCTGCATTTGGTGTGAGGATAATCTTCTTATATCCGGTTTCACCCGGCACCGTACTGGTGTTGATACCCAGAATCGTGTGATACATCCACTCACCGATTGCACCGTAGGCATAATGATTAAAGGAATTCATATTAATATCACCAAATTCGCCTGTTTCTGCGATATAGGAGTTCCAGCGCTCCCATATGGTAGTCGCACCGTTCTTCACACTGTAGAGCCAGCTTGGATTTTCGTCCTGCTCAAGCAGTGCAAATGCCAGATCCATGCAGCCTGCCTTCGTAAGCGCCGGTGCCAGATGCGAAATGCCAAGGAAACCTACCGACAGCTTTCCGCCGCGCTCCTCAATCGCCTGTTTTAAGCACTCTGCTGCTCTTTTAAGTTTCTCCTGCGGTATCAGCCCGAAATCAATCGCCAGCGCATAGGCTGTCTGGCTCGGATGATTCGGGTTTCCCTCTTCATTGGAATAATACGTCATATTGATAACATTTCCATGAACATCCTGATTCGATTTGCTCATCTCACCCCAGTAGCCAAGTGAACCATCCTCTTTCACCCAGGCTTCCTGGAATGATTTTTTCACGTTCTCATATCGCTCGCTGTATTTCTTTACATCCTCTGTCTTACCAAGAATCTCTGCGGTATTTGCCAGAAGCTTCGCCACATAGGCAGCATACGCTGTCGCAGAGAGGATAAACGGTGTCGACTCATCAAAGGTCAGATGGTCGCCCCTGCTCTGCTGTATCTGGATATAGTTTTCGGAGGACAAATCAGACTGTTCCGGCATCTGCACACCGTTTACCGTACGCATACCGTTGAACTGACGCTCATCAAGGCTCTGATAATCCACCCATTTCTTCATCATATCATAGAAGCGCTCAAGCACTGCCACATCACCGTAAGCCAGATACATCTCCCACGGCACAATCACTGCGGCATCTCCCCATCCGGCACAGCCGCCCATACGTCTGTTATCTCCGCCAAGCGGAGCCGTATCAGGAACCGCGCCGTTTCTGTTGTACATAACCTGTCCGTCTGCTACATCCTGCAGCCATATATTCATAAATGCCTGAATATCCATATTATAAGCTGCCGTT
>JAGANQ010000066.1 GCA_017624115.1 Lachnospiraceae bacterium | reverse complement strand
TATTTTTATCCTAATACCTATGAAGCGACAGCCGATGCGGTTACCGGCTGGTCGAAGGTGCCGTACCAGGCAAATGCTGAAAATGAGGAATATGCGGTGCTTTCCCAGAAGACAAAGCTTCTGGAGCATTATCTGAGTCAGATAGATATCATGCAGGAAACCGGAGCAACGCTGCTGGCATTTGCCACGTCCGATGCAGGAGCATTCCAGACGGAGGGTGGTTATCCGGTGTATGGGGCAACACTTCTGAATAAGAAGCTTGCTCTCAATACGATGTCTGCAGATTTGGAATATAAGAATCTTTCGGCTGATGAGATTATCAATATTGATGAGGATATCAGCTATAATGAAAATATAGGCTCTACCTACAGCAGCAGTATCCGGCTGCAGTATGATTTGGGAAGTAAGGAGAACTTAAGGGCAGTTCGTTTTGCAGACGCGGGAGTGGAGGCGGACAATCCGGATTACAAGGCATTTTCAGGTGAAGCGTATTTTTACAATCCGCTTACGCTGGCATATGAGCAGGTTGATTTGGGCAAGAGAAATATCTGGATTGCAGACCTCGAGAAGTATATAACAGAGCGAAACGGAAAATGCTATCTGATTGTGCAGTACAGTTCAGATTTCATGGATACCGAGCAGTATAAGGAAATTCTCCTGCCGCTTGTATCTGTGATAAGGAAGAAATAGGTGAGCGTGGATGTTAAGGATAGAAAAGCTGGTTAAAAATTATGGGAAATTCAGAGCCTTAAATGGACTTAGCATGGAGATAGAAAAAGGAGAGCTCTTTGGCTTTATCGGTCCTAACGGTGCCGGAAAAACAACGACGATTAAGATTATGACAGGACTTTTAAAGGCGGACAGTGGTCATGTGTATCTGGATGGCAGGGATGCCTTAAAGGATGTGGATAATCTGAAGCAGAAGATAGGCTATGTGCCGGATTTCTTTGGCGTTTATGATAATTTGAAGGCGATAGAATATATGGAGTTTTATGCCTCTACCTACGGATTGACAGGCAAAGAGGTGCGCAAGCGCTGTTTTGATTTGATGGAGCAGGTGGGATTGGAGGGCAGGAGTGATGTCTATGTGGATGAATTATCGAGAGGCATGCAGCAGAGACTCTGTCTTGCGCGTGCGATGATTCATAAGCCGGATCTGCTGATTCTCGATGAACCGGCATCCGGACTTGACCCACGTTCCCGATTTGAAATGAAGGCTATTTTAAAAGAGCTTTGCCGCAAGGGAACTACGATACTCATAAGCTCACATATTCTTTCAGAACTGGCAGAGATGTGCAGCAGCATTGGTATCATAAAAAAGGGAGAACTCTTACAGCAGGGAAGTATCGATGAGATAGTTTCTGCCGTGAACACGGCGAATCCGATTCTTGTGCGGGTGTGTGATGAGCAGAAGAAAACACTGGATTTCCTACGGGAAAATCCGATGGTGCAGACACTGGCGATTGACGGACAGGAGTTCCAGTTTACCTTTACTGGCTCCGCAAAGGAGGAGGCAAAGCTTTTGAATGATATGGTAACACAGGGAATTCATGTGCTTTCATTTGGAAGAAAGAGAGATAATCTGGAGACGATTTTTATGCAGCTTACGAGGGAAGGAGAGGAAGGCTGATGTCAAATCCTGTATATCAGAATGAATTGAAAATGAGCGTCAGAACCATGAAGATGGCGATGCTGATTATGGGCTTTAACGGAATTCTGGCAGCGTTAAGTCTGATGTCGCTTTATGG
>JAGANQ010000065.1 GCA_017624115.1 Lachnospiraceae bacterium | reverse complement strand
TGATTTTCAAGGATAACCCGGACATCACTATGTTTGATTTAAATAAGCAGAATGTAGGCGGTGCTGATGTATACGGTCTGCTCCCGGATGATGATAAGCATCTGAACGGCTGGTTCTCCGATTATATTGTAGTTCGTCAGGGTTCTACTATCTTTAATGTAAGTGACCTGGATTTGGATTCCCGTATTTTAATCGAGCCATGTGCCGTACTGGTTCATGCAGTAGAGAGGGCAAAGACAACAGGAATCTTAAGATTCAACAGCAGAGTAGTCGTTCAGGGCTGCGGACCTATCGGTCTTATCTGTATTGCAGTACTTAGAACCATGGGTATTGAGAATATCGTAGCAGTAGACGGAGAGCAGAAGAGACTTGATTTTGCGAAAGAGATGGGCGCAGGTCAGACTGTAAACTTTAAGAACCATAACGGTATTGAAGAGCTGGCAAATGGTGTTAAGGACGCATTCGGCGGATACCTGGCAGACTTTGCATTCCAGTGTACAGGTTCTCCTGTGGCACACAGTAATATTTACAAGTTTATCCGCAACGGCGGCGGACTCTGTGAGTTAGGCTTCTTCATCAATGGCGGAGATGCAACCATCAACCCTCACTTTGATATCTGCTCCAAGGAAATCACAATCGTTGGTTCCTGGGTATATACATTGAGAGATTATGCAACAACATTTGATTTCTTAAAGAGAGCAAAGGGAATCGGACTTCCGATAAACAAGCTGATTACTCATAAGTATTCTCTTGAGGACATCAACGAAGGATTCAGAACAAATCTTAAGATGGAAGGCTTAAAGATTGCTATCGTAAATAAGTAAACTTATTTATAAGTAAGCCCGAGAGGATGTAGATTATGGCAAAAGCAGTTGGAATCATTGAGGTATATGGTCTGGTAGCCGCTTTTGTGGCAGCGGATGCCGCATGTAAGGCTGCGGATGTAACATTGGAGACCTTTGATAAGAATAAGCCTGCAAATGCAGATAAGCTTCCGGTACCGTTGATTGTACTGGTAAAGTTCAGAGGCGATGTTGCAGCAGTAGAGGCAGCCATGGAAGCAGCAGAAAGCGCTGCAAATTCTGTATCAGGCGTGGTATCAAAATATGTGATAGCGAGTCCTGAAACTGATACGGAAAAGATGTTAAAGCTCAGTGGATTGGATAAAAGCTGAGTATGGAAAATGATAAGGCGTAAGAGACGCTGGTTTATAAAACAATAACAAAATAGAGTGAAAACAGGAGGATATAAAAATGGCACAGGAAGCATTAGGAATGGTAGAAACTAGAGGTTTAGTAGCAGCAATCGAGGCAGCAGATGCTATGGTTAAGTCTGCAGAGGTTACTTTAATCGGAACAGAGAAGATTGGTTCTGGTCTTGTAAGTGTTATGGTTCGCGGAGACGTAGGAGCAGTTAAGGCAGCTACAGAGGCTGGTTCCAGCGCAGCAAGCAAATTAGGCGAGTTAGTTGCTGTTCACGTAATCCCAAGACCACACGCAGATGTAGAAAAGATTCTTCCTACTCTGAAATAAATAAAAAAGTGAGGTTCACTTTGTTCTAACAACTGCAGTCCGGCAACAGCGGGAGCTGCAGATAAAGAAGGAGCAGGCGCATGAAATCATTAGGATTTATTGAAATTCCGAGTGTAGCAGCCGCAGTGGATGCACTTGATACCATGTGTAAGACCGCAGATGTGGAATTTGTTACATGGGAGAGAAAGATGGGCGGACGACTGGTTACCGTCATCGTACAGGGTGAAGTAGCGGCTGTGACCCAGGCAGTAGAGAGTGCAGTACAGTCAGCAATTCTTAAGCCTGCAGCTCACGCTGTAATAGCGAATCCCCATGAGGAGCTTTGGAAGATTATTGAGCTTAGTCAGAAGAAGCTGCGCGGAATGGAGCAGACAGAAGCAGTAGAAGACAAAACAATGTCAGAGGTATAAGAAAGGAGATATAAAGATGGCACAGGAAGCATTAGGAATGGTAGAAACAAGAGGTTTAGTAGCAGCGATTGAAGCAGCAGATTCCATGTTAAAGGCAGCAAACGTAACCTTAGTCGGAACAGAGAAAATCGGTTCCGGATTAGTAAGTGTTATGGTTCGCGGAGATGTAGGAGCTGTTAAGGCTGCTGTAGATGCAGGAGCATCAAATGCAAGCAAGCTTGGTGAATTAGTGGCTACACATGTAATCCCAAGACCACACAATGATGTAGAGAAGATTCTGCCAGCATTAAAGTAAGAAAGACTGAAATGCCTATGACGGTCGCTGGTGAGCGAATATTCCATGCGTGACGCGCTCTCGCTCCGTGAAAAAGCGTAATGGTACATAAGACACCAAAATACGGTGTCTAAGTACCAACGTTTTTCAAGGGTCACTTATGGAACATTGCTCACAGCCGACCGATTTGACATCTGCTTACTTTCATGTGAGCAGAAAATGATGAAAAGGTGTGGGTTGGTCAATATATGATGAAACACACAATTTAAGATTTGTATTAGGAAAGTGCAGGTGGCAGGGTTGGAAGAAAAGACAGTAGAGTACATTGCAAAGCTGGTTATGGATGCAATGAGTGAGAGAGAAGTAAAGAGTGGGTTTGCTGTAAAGGTAGGCGTGTCAGCAAGACATGTACATCTGACTCAGGAGCATGTGGAAGCATTGTTCGGGCCTGGGTATCAGCTGACAAAGAAGAAGGATTTGATGGGAGGACAGTTTGCCTCTAATGAACAGGTAACAATCGTTGGAACGAAGCTTCGTGCGATTGAAAATGTAAGAATTCTGGGACCGGTGAGAAAGGGTTCTCAGGTAGAAATTTCCCAGACAGATGCTGTGAAGCTGGGGGTTATGGCACCGATTCGTGAGTCTGGTAATACAAAAGGCTCCGCACCGATAGCTATTGTGGGACCAAAGGGTGCTATTTATTTAAATGAAGGCTGTATCGTGGCAAAGAGACATATCCATATGTCACCGGAGGATGCAGCACAGGCAAATGTAAAAGACGGAGAAATTGTATCCGTGAAGTTTGCAAATGAAAGAGGAACGATTTTTAACAATGTGCAGATTCGTGTTGATAAGAGCTTTACACTGGAAATGCATATTGATACAGATGAAGCCAATGCCTCCAAAATTAAGACAGGTGACATGGGCGTTATTGTGAAATAGAAAATAATACAGATTCAGATAGAGCCGGAAACGTTCGCTCGCGGAAATGGAGAATATTTATGATAGTTGGCAAGGTTGTAGGCAGTGTGGTAGCAACAAGAAAGAATGAAAATCTGGTTGGAAATAAATTCCTGATTGTAGAGCCGCTGGAAAGCATGAAGGGGGCAAACAACAGGATTGTTGCGATTGATAATGTGGGCGCGGGTATCAGTGAGATTGTGCTGGTGGCACAGGGAAGCGCAGCACGTATCGGCTGTGACCAGGCAAATTCCCCTATTGATGCAGCAATCGTTGGAATAGTCGATGATGGAATCGGACTTGAATAGAGGTAGGTGCGAAAATGAACATGACAGAATTGAGCACGCTTATGCGTGAGAACGGCGTGGTAGGTGCCGGCGGTGCCGGATTCCCGTCCTACGCAAAGCTGAATGCTAAGGCAGACACAATTATTTTGAACTGTGCTGAGTGTGAACCGCTTTTGAAGCTTCACAGACAGGTTCTGGAAAAATATGCCTATGAGATTATCAGTACGTTGGAAGCTATTGCAGAGGCAGTAGAGGCAGAACGCGTTATCATTGCCGTGAAGGGCAGCTATAAGAGCGCGGTAGAGGCCGTGAAATCACAGCTTTCTTCCTTTAAAAAGACAGAGATAGGTCTTCTTCCGGAGATTTATCCTGCCGGAGATGAAGTAATTACAATCTATGAGACAACAGGAAGAGTCGTACCACCGGGAAGTATTCCGATTGAAGTCGGCGTTATTGTTTATAATGTTGAAACAATTTATAATGTATATCGTGCCATGTCAGAGCAGGCACCAGTTACATATAAATATATTACGATTGCAGGAGAGGTGGCAAATCCTGTTACATTAAAGGCTCCGCTGGGTATGACGTATAATGAGCTGATTGAACTGGCAGGCGGTGCAACGGTGAAGGATCCGGTTTTAGTCGGCGGCGGTCCGATGACAGGAAGAATTGTGAACGGTTACGATACAGTAACCAAGACCAGTAATGCAGTTCTGGTTATGCCATCTGATGCGTTTATTGTTAAGAAGAAAACGAGTAAGATTCGAATCGACATGAAGCGTGCAATGTCCGCATGCTGTCAGTGCCAGATGTGTACTGATCTGTGTCCGAGACATCTGCTTGGACATCCGATTGAACCACATGCGTTCATGCGTTCCGCAAGCAGTGGAGTGACAAAGGATGTAACACCATATATTGATACAATGTTCTGTTCCCAGTGTGGTCTGTGTGAGATGTTCTCCTGTTTCCAGGGACTTTCACCGAGAACGCTGATTGGAGAATGTAAGGCGGGACTTAGAAAGAACGGCGTGCCGATTCCAAAGGGAGTGCAGGCAGCACCGGTAAATCCGAACAGAGAGAGCCGTCTGGTATCCAAGGAGCGTCTGACAGTAAGACTGGGACTTGCAAAATATGATGTACCGGCACCGTTAAATGATGAGCTGGTTAAGCCCGCACAGGTTAAGATTGCATTAACACAGCATATCGGTGCTCCGGCTGCTGTAACAGTAGCAAAGGGTGACAGAGTAAGCGCGGGTCAGGTGATAGGTACGGTGGACAGCAGCAAGCTTGGTGTGAATACACACGCATCTATAGACGGAACAGTAGTTGATGTAAATGACAGATTTGTTACGATTAAAGCATAAAAGAGTCACAGGCGATAAGCCGGAATGCAGAAATGAGGTTACTATGAGTAAAGCAATAGGAATGGTAGAATACAAGACTGTATCAACAGGAATACAGGCTGCAGATTTAATGCTGAAGACTGCAGAGGTTGAGATTATTGAAGCGCAGACAGTCTGCCCGGGTAAATATATTGTACTAATCAGCGGTGATTTGAGTGCAGTAAATGCTTCTGTTGAGGCTTCCCGTGTACAGTATGGACAGCAGCTGATTGACTCTTTTGTATTGGGTAATCCGCATGAGTCAATTTTCAGCGCGATTTACGGTGCGGCAAATATTGAAGACGTGAAGGCGTTAGGTGTGCTTGAAACGTTCTCTGCAGCATCGATTATTGTTGCTGCTGATGCTGCAGCAAAGACCTCCATGGTAGATTTGATTGAGCTGCGAATTGCCAGAGGTATGTGCGGAAAGTCTTATCTTATGCTGACAGGAGATGTGGCAGCAGTTACAGCAGCGATTGAGCGTGCGCAGGCTGAGGTAAGCGAATCGGGAATGTTCCTGGAATCTTCCGTAATTCCAAGTCCGGATAAGAGACTTTGGGACAGTATTTTATAAGGTTGGAGGAAGCGTATGCTTGCAATAGAGAGGCGGAGTGAAATTTTGGCGCGGCTCCAGGAGGAGCGCAAGGTTGTTGTAAGTGACTTAAGCCAGTTATACAATGTTACAGAAGAAACCATTCGGAGAGATTTGGAAAAGCTGGAAAATGAAGGTCTGGCAAAAAAGACATACGGCGGCGCAGTACTGAATGAGAGCTTTAATATTGATTTGCCTTATACCGTCCGCAAGAAAGCAAATGTAAGCGGAAAACAGCAGATAGCTGAGAAGATAGCAGCAATGATTGAGGACGGAGACCACATTATGCTGGATGCAAGCTCTACGGCACTGTTTATTGCAAAGCGCATGAAGGACAAGAAAAATATAACAGTTATTACAAATTCTTTGGAGATACTGTTAGAGCTTTCAGACAGAACCGGCTGGAAGATATTATCCACCGGCGGGAGACTGAAGGAGGGCGGGCTTGCACTGGTTGGCTATCAGGCAGAGCGCATGATAAGTACCTTCCATGTAGACTATGCTATTTTTTCCTGTAAGGGAATTGACATTGAACATGGATTGACGGATGCCAATGAAAGTGATGCCCAGATTAAGAAAATGATTTCAAAATCAGCAAAAAAGAAGATTCTGGCGGTTGACCATTCCAAGTTTGACAAAATTTCCTTCACACAGGTCTGTGACCTGTCAGAGATAGATATGGTTGTGACAGATGAAGAGCCGGCTGAAGGCTGGAAGCAGGCTCTGGGTTCTGCCGGAATTGAGCTGGTATACGGATAAAGATTACTGAATTAGGAGCGGAAATCATATGAAGCGTTTTAAGATTAAGACAGAGGTATGTTTCAGTGAAAATGCAATTGATGCCCTGACGGAAATCAAGGGAAAGAATGCGGTTATTTTTACGGATGCGTTTATGGCGTCTTCAGGTGCGGCTGACCGTATTGCAGAGAAGCTTGGTAATTGCAGCAGTGTAAGTATATTTGACAAGGTAAAGCCAGACCCGCCGATTGAGCTGGTGACAGAAGGTCTGGAATTTTTGAAAAAAGCGAATGCGGATGTAGTAATCGCACTTGGCGGAGGCTCTTCCATTGACGCGGCAAAATCGGTTGTACTGATGGCAAAGAGAGTGAATCCGGAGAATCTGATAAAGCTGATTGCCATTCCGACAACCAGCGGTACAGGCTCCGAGGTGACACAGTTTGCGGTTATCACGGATGCACAGAAGGGTGTAAAATATCCGCTGGTAGATGAACAGCTTCTGCCGGATATGGCAATTCTTGACCCATCACTGGTTATGACGGCACCTCCGGGAATTACTGCAGATACGGGATTTGATGTGATTACTCATGCACTGGAGGCATATGTGTCCAAGAATGCTTCCGATGCTTCTGATGCTCTGGCAGAGAAGGCATTTGAACTGGCATTTGAGTATTTGCCGAGAGCATATAAGAATGGTACGGATTATAAGGCGAGAGATAAGATGCACAGTGCGTCCTGCCTGGCTGGTATGGCATTTAATGGCGTAAGTCTCGGTGTCAATCACAGTATTGCACATGCACTTGGAGGAAAGCTGCATATTCCCCACGGAAGAGCAAATGCAATACTGCTTCCGAGGGTTATCGCATTCAATGCGGATTTGGACGGACATTTTGGTGCTGATGACACAGAGGCGGCAATCAAATATGCGACACTGGCACAGCGTGTGGGACTTCCATGCTCGAATGTGCGCATGGGTGTACTGAACTTAATCCAGGAAATCACTTATATGATGCAGATGATGCACATACCGATGACTTTGTCTGAGATGGGGATTGACCTAGAGGAATTCGAGCTCATGCGTCCATCGATTGTTGAGGCAGCGTTGGCAGATGTATGCACACAGACCAATCCGAAGAGGGTATCAGCAAAGAGAATCAACCGTATTCTGGATAGTATCGCAAAATAGAATCGTAGTATGTACATGATTAAGAGGCAGAAGAAATTAAGAATTTTGATATATAAAGAATTTGGGAATATCTGCCGATAATGATTATGCAGGGAAGCGTACGAGGACAACAGGTGAAATATCTGTCTGTAATCGTGCGTTTTTTCTTTTCATAAGATCAGGGGAGATGGAAGCAGGAGGCAGAGGATGAGTATTTATGAAATTACACATCTCGACTATTCAAAGAAATACAGAGATGGTATGGGAAACATAATACAATATGTTGAAAATATAATGGATTTTGGCGTTGGAGAGGTGGAGGAGCAGGAATTACGGGAGAAATATGAATCCTCCATTCGCGCAAAGCTGAGCGCCGGAAAGCGTTTATCATCGAAGGAGATGCAATATTTGAGAAAATACAATCCGGCTCTGTATGCCCAGGTGGTGCGGATTGAAGCGAAACGTCAGGCTGTTGAGGAACGTCTGAAGCACGCAAAATCCAAAAAGCAGGTTCAAGAGATTCAAGCTGATGCACTGGCCACGATAAGTAAGAATGATTCTGCACGGGAATATATGGCAGCTGCTGTGCAGGAAGCTGTGGCAGAATTTAAAAAGACAGGTGAATATAAGAGCTTGCCGGAAGTCGAAGAAAAAGAGAAAAATGTACAGTCTGTTAAGCGTGAGCATAAATCTGGAAATAAAAAGCAGGATAAGGAAGAAGAGAGACTGCCAATAACATATGAATTTTCCAAAGGCTTTTACCAGATGGCATATGTTGATCATGCGGTAAGCCAGAATCAGATGGTTCGATAGAAATGTCGATAGGGATATAAGAAGGGATAGTTATGAGATATCAGATAAAACATGCGTTAGTACAATACGCAGCAGATACAATATTAGAGGATGTAAATTTTGAAGTACATGATAAAGAAAAAATAGCGATAGTCGGAAGAAATGGCTGTGGCAAAACGACACTGCTGAAGCTTATTGCAGGTGACATTGAGATGAGTAACCTCGACAGTGATGAGGAATGCGGTATATTTATGGCGGGAAAGCAGGAGATAGGCTTCCTGCGTCAGATTAGCTTTACAGATGGCAGTATCAGTGTGGAGGATGAAATTAAGAAATGCTTTGCCCCTGTTTTCGTATGCGAAGCAAGAATGACAGAGATAGAGCAGGCACTTCATGAGGGGGAGGAAAATCAGAAGCTGCTGTATGAATATGATAATCTGCAAAAAAGGATGGAATCGCTGAGGGGCTATACCTGGAAAAAGGACATGGAGATTATGTTCCAGCAGTTTGGATTTGCCCTGGAAGACCTGAAACGTCCTATAGGGAGCTTTTCAGGAGGACAGCAGACGAAGGTGGCATTCATTAAGCTGCTGCTTGGCAGACCGGATATTATGCTACTGGATGAGCCGACTAACCACCTAGATTTGCCGACGATTGAATGGCTGGAGAATTATTTAAAAAATTATGATAAGGCTGTCATCATCGTATCGCATGACCGGATGTTTCTGGACAGGATTATTGATGTGACCTATGAAATAGAATATCACCGTATGAAACGGTATCCGGGTAATTATTCTGCTTTTATGAAACGCAAGGAAGAAGATTTTATTAAGCAGGAAAAGGATTATGAGGAGCAGCAGAAGGAAATCAAACGTCTGAAAGAATGGATTGAAAAGTGGAAAAATACACCCACGAAGGTGTCGGCAACCCGCTCAAAAAGAATGGCAATCGAGCATATGGTAAAGATAGAAAAACCAAGACGTTTTGATACGAAAGCGTTCCATGCGATGTTTGCACCTAAAATAGAAAGCTATACAGATGTATTATCAGTAAAGAACTTGAAAATCGGATATGACAGAGAGCTGAGTACGGTTTCCTTTGAATTACGAAAGGGCGAACGGCTTGCTGTTTTAGGTGAAAACGGAAAGGGAAAATCTACATTATTAAAAACACTGATTGGCATGGTAGAACCATTAGGAGGAAGCTTTACTATCGGTCACAATGTGGAGTGGGGATATTTTGACCAGCAGAGAGCAGTAGTGAATGATGCAGACCCGGAACAGACTGTGCTTGATAATTTCTGGGAGGAATATCCTGATTTACTGCGTGAGGACGTAAGAAGTGCGCTGGGCAGCTTTCTGTTTTCACAGGAAGAGGTTATGAAGAAGATGGGGCAGCTTTCCGGCGGGGAGAAGGTAAGACTGGCACTATGCAAGATGTTCCAGACAAAGCCGAATCTTCTGATATTGGATGAGCCGACAAATCATATGGATATAGTGGGAAAACAGGCATTAGAGCAGATGCTGCAGAATTTTCCCGGAACGGTATTATTTGTATCACATGACAGATACTTCATCAAACAGGTGGCTACGGGAATACTGGAGTTTGGTACGGCGGCTGTGAAGCAGTATGGCTGCACTTATGAGGAATATCTGCAGGAGAAGGAAAGATTTGCCGGAATGGAAAATTCTGCTGATAAGAGTCCTGCTAATAAAGCGAATACAGGAAAAAGAGCAGCATCACCGGAACCGACGTTAGAGGATGTATTTGACAAAAAGACTTATAATAATCCGGGAAAGATAAGGTCGCGTCTGGTAAAGCAGCTTGAAAAATATGAAAAGCAGCTGGCAGAAAGTGAGGAGAAGGCAGCTTCACTGCAGATGCAGCTCATGGATCCTGCCCTGGCATCCGATTATCAGAAGCTGATGGAGCTTCAGACTCAGCTGGAGAATGAGGAGCATCAGCAGGAAACATTGCTGGAGCGGATGCTGGAGACGGAGACAGAGCTTGAGGAGCTGCAGGGCTAATAAAAAAGCATCATCATAAAAGGAGAAGGCGATGGACAGACTGTTAATGAAACAGATAGTAGAGGAACAGCTGGCACTGGATTATGGCTGCAGTGTGGAGGAACTTCGAAGTGATAAAAATATATTTCAGCTGATGAGGCATACCCAGGGAGAACGACCGGTTGGTGATAAAGACATGGCGTTTAAACTGGCTGTATATAATGAAAAACTATTAGTAATGGCAGAAAAAGAGATACTTGACTGGTGCCGGGAGAAGCTTGCCGATAAAAAGGCAGAATGGATATCGGAGCCGGGAAACCTTATTCGTATCCATGAAAAATTAACGGAAGCAGGACAGAAACTTGCAGACGTGCACCACTATTATATACCGGCAGCGGCAGGTGTGAAACCGGATGTCAACTGCAGACTAGAGGTATACAGAGGAGAGGAAATTCTGCGTTTTAGAGAAGATGACAGATTTGGAGAAGCCTTGCTGTTTGATGAGAATATGCCGGACATGCTCGCAGTAGCGGCAGTGGAGGATGATGAGATTCTGGGACTGGCGGGGGCGACAAAGGATACAGAGTACATGTGGCAGCTTGGTGTTAATGTGACGGAAGCTGGAAAAGGCAAAGGGATTGGAGCTTGCGTGGTGGCAGCTTTAAAGGAAGAGGTGCTTCGTGAAGGTAAGGTGCCCTTCTATGCAACGGTGGAGAGCCATATCAAATCT
Organism: Lachnospiraceae bacterium; assembly: GCA_017624115.1. GTDB lineage: Bacteria > Bacillota > Clostridia > Lachnospirales > Lachnospiraceae > RGIG8607. Next base: position 233 of record JAGANQ010000065.1, on the reverse strand, counting down.
CAAAAGGCAGCAATAAGGGCAGGATTTGAACCGGTATTCTACGAAATGTTTTCTAAATTAGCTATTTACAAGCAGAAAAAAATTCGGTAAGATAGGTATGCTTAAAATACGATAGGAAAAGAGGTTTTTATATGGTAAAGGATATGACAGGCGGAACACCTTGGAAGCTCATATTGTCGTTTTCAATACCGCTTCTCATAGGAAATATTTTTCAGCAGCTATACAGTATGGTA
>JAGANQ010000064.1 GCA_017624115.1 Lachnospiraceae bacterium | reverse complement strand
TCTCCTCCGGCCAGATTTCCTCCGAAAGCTCATAAAGATTCGTTTTATACTCCGAAGCATGGTTTGTGGTTTCCATGCTTTTCTCTATATGCTGTAAAATCTGATACAGATTTTTGGCGGATGGTCCCTTATAGCTCTCCGCCTCCTTCATCTCTCCATAATCAGATGTTTCTTTCTGTCCCTGTTCTGCTTGATCTGCTTTCTCTGCCTGTTCTGTCAATACCATCTCCTGCAGGATATGCTTCTGCTCCTCTGCAGGCAGACCTTCTATTTGTGTATATTGTCCGGCATTTTCCCGATAATGTAAAAGCTTCTCATATATCTCCTTCGTCTCATCGGAAAACAGCTCAAACATCTGGTCACGTGTATTATTTTCTACACGCTCCAGCTCTGTTGTATCTGTCATGTATTCCAGAAGTACCTCTTCTGGATTTTCTAATGCTCTGAGACTATCCTTCTTTGCTTTTTCCCGGTCAACTGCAATCTTCCTGTATACAGGTGTTCTCTCCTCCAGCTTCTGTACCCTGTCTCTCATCAGAAGATTCTGCTCATTGACTCTGTCAAGCTGCTGCCGGATATTCTGATAATATTCTGCTTTCTGCTCTTCACTCCATTCACTTAAATCCTGCTCATTTACATACTGAAGCTGGAGCAGATTCTCATAATTCTCATTTCTTTGCGGTTCTGTCAAAGAGCTATAGCTGTTATGTACCTGCCAATGCTCTGCTGTATACTCTCCGCCATAATTCTTCTGCTCGATGCGCCCTGCCGGCATAACGCCAAATATATTTCTTATCAGCTTTATCTCTTCCTGATACGCCTGATTGACATCAGAGATATACTGCTGTGCAGACTCATTAAATACCAGCTGGCTTTTATGGTATTCTTCAAAGCGCCTGATCGTACTCTCCCCGGACTGATAAAGTGCATCGGTAATCATAAAGCTGTTCTCCGGTCCTTTATGTATCTGCCTGCTTCTAAGCGTATATAAACTATCTGCTATATGCAGAAGCACTGCCGCATTAAGCTGAGACAGCATGGTATCCTCTGTAATTTCTGTCTGCTCGCTGTTCTCCAGCTCATACCGGTTCAGATGATAGAAAAATAGCGGCATTTCTCTTCCGGACACATTGTTTTTTGTCTGATTCCATGTAATTTCCCGTGATACCTTGAGAGCTTCTGCCGACATCAGCTCATTCTTTGTAATCTCATATTCTTCTGTTGCCTGATTTCTGGAATATGCTGCCATCGTCCTGTAAATATTGCCTGTGTCAAGCCTTGTGTAGACAGCATGATGCAGATAATATGCCGGCTGCTTCTCTGTTATAGTTTCCGGTGACTGTCCACCGGTCTTTTTTCGTTCCCCCAGAAGAAGAAACAGCTCTCTAAGCCTGTCAGAGTTATTTTCATACAGCTCTGTCAGAGTTTCGATACTTTCTGTTTCCTCACGAAGCTCCCTTACCTGCTTCATAAATTCCTTCACATCATGAATTCCCAGTCTGTTTAATATTGCTGTTACATAGACAGAATCCTGATAAGTAAAACGTTTTACATCATACAAAAGAATACGGTTGAGTAAATTATTGATAACGGATACATTTACTGTGTGGTTATTCCTTATATTATTTTCTGTCGAGATACCCGGCATCCCATCCTGACCGATATAGATTTCCGGCGGCATGGATACCATATGAAGCAGCTCTTCCTTACGGATATCAGCAGACATCAGCTTATAATTCCCTGTAATCTTTTCTTCAAACATATCCGAAAGCATACTCAGGGGAGAAAGTGTCTTACATTGCAGGGGTTGTTTCAATATCAGCATGTTCTTTCTCCTTTCTCATTGTTATCCGTTTGTCTTATTTAAAAAGTCCGATATCTGCCTTGCACTTTTTACCGGCCATCTTCGTTTTTCATCCTGTTTCGGGCGGTACCCGAAATCGCTCACCTGCTTCGCACTGAGGTTATTCTTTTGTTCCTCTTTTGTATCCTGCATGCGGAAGCGCTTTTGATATTCCGCTTTTTCTGCGGGCGGATAAATACCGTATTCTTCCAGTGTTCTTGCACTGCGTTCACCATTTCCCTCCACGTTGGTTCCATCAAATGCCCACTGCTTCGCTGAAATATCTACCGGCATATCCATACACATCATTTCTCTGTAGGATATCGTAGAGGTTTCTACTAAAAGCCCGCTCTTTTCTGCATTCAGTTCTCCGAAGCTCTTTGACATAACGCTGCATCCGGTAAATACATACGCCCGCTTTGTCCTGCCAAAATCATTCTGAATACGGCTCACCAGTAAAATTACCGGAAGAATCAGCTCTGCGCCATTCGGAATCGGATCAAAATAGTCAATTCCAACATACCGTTCCACCTGGAATGTAAACGGCTTGGTAACAGGCTTGCGGCGAATATGAACATAATCATTCAGTCCGCCCTCCTGTATATATTCATATTCATTTTCCTTCTGGAACCCATGAACGCTTTTACAGGGGAGATCATAAATTCCCTCTACACGGAGCATAAAATTGTAATTCACCAATGGATTCAGACCCTGATTTGCTACTACGATATTGTCTGCAGACATCCGCGTTCACATCCTTCCTGTGTTTCGTTTATTTAATCCCGCATATGGGTTGGTTTCATATCCAAAATACTCTTTTCTTTTGATTTTTTCGAGGGATTTATGCTCTTGTTGATGGCGGAGATTTCATCACACCACCGTCTTCTGCTGCTGTGCTCTAATGAAAGCACTTCCTCATTGCTCCAGTGAAAATAATAGGAAATAAATGACATTTCCTTATACAGTTCATCTGTCGGATACAGCTTTATCCCTCTTGCGTAAAATTTAATGGCACCTCATGTGTACAGCCGCACTCCGGGCATACCACCTTCATAGTCGGAGGCTCCACATCATTTATTCTCTGATACATATCCTGTAAAAAAGCCAAATCAGCCGTAAAAAGACGCTCTATCAATGTCGCTGATACCATCTCCATGCCTTCCAGCTCCGTTATGACCTTGGATAAAATTACAATGGTCAGATAGGAAGGATTGGACAACACTCTCGGATCCCTCGTTGCACTGATTTCATCGCCTGCAGTAGCAAGACGCATCTTTCCTCTTCTGTGAACCTCTCCTACACTGTCCACATAGCCCTTTGGTAATACAAATTCATATACTGTTTCCATCTTCCGCTCCCTGCCTTTTTATTGTTTCCACTGTTTTTAATTGCTGCTGTGGGCATAGCCCACAGCAGTCCCAATACTAATTTGGAATAATCAGTTCCTCATACGCAAGCTCTACGGACTCAATCGCAATCTCACTTGTTGTTGCATTCAAATCCGGTGCTGTGTACTTTGTTACCCACGCATTTGTCAGAATCCAGATTGTATTTCCTACATTTGCCTCTACCTTGGTCTTTGGAGCTCCACCATTGATATCAATCAGCTCTATCTGTACATTCTGTCTCGGCGGTTCCCCTCTCGTCTCACTGACACATTCCTGAATCCATGTCTTAAATGCGTTCTCATTGGTGTATCCCATCTTCAGAGTAACATTGCCGTGATGTACCAGTCCTGGAATCTTAACCGGCGCAAGGCTGTGTGCATTTCCCTGACGGAATTCAATAACATCAACAGATGCTTCTATACCGCTCACCTCATTAAATGCGGCCACACCATTTACCTTATCTACTGTAACAAGGAAATTCATTTTTGTTAATGGATATTCCAAGCCTGATGTATTCTGATATTTTCCCATATTTCACTACTCCTTTTTATGTTCTATTGTATTTTACTCTGCGCTTTCTCCGCCGGCTGCTTCTGCTGTGTACTGTGTAACACGGAAAATTACAAACTCTGCCGGTCTTGATGGTGCTATACCAATGTTGCAAATCAGACGGCCATTCATAATATCATCCTTGCTCATCGTAGCTGCACCAATTTCTACAAAGTAGCTCTCTGCCGGTGATGCACCTGCCAGCATACCATTTCTCCACAAAGTATCAAGGAATGACGATACTGTAATACTTACACGGCTCCACAGAGTTGCATCGTTTGGCTCAAATACAACCCAGTTGGTATTTGCCTTGATGCTCTCTTCCACATAAATAAACAGACGTCTTACATTGACATACTTAAAGGCTGAATTGCTGCTTGCAGTTCTCGCACCCCAGATTCGAATACCGGAACCAGGAATATTGCGGATTAAGTTAATTCCTTCTGGATTTAAAATATCCTGCTCACCCTTGTTATAGTTAATTTTCAGTCCTGTACATGCAATGCTCTCATTTGCCGGTGCCTTATGTACTCCTCTGCTGATATCTGTTCTGGAATATACACCAAGCACTGCACCTGACGGCGGAATAAAGCCTGGCTTATTAGAAGAACGGTCAAACACTTGAATCCATGGATGATACATTGCCGCATAGGTGCTGTCAATCATTCCTCTGTACTCAATCAGATCCTTTGTCTTCGTCATATTTTCCGGCATATCAATAACCGCAAAGCGGCTCTTGGTATTCTCGCAATGGCTTACCAGAGAAACTACTACCTCTGGAATCGTCACACCTGGAACTGCCATCATGCTGACTACATTATTTTCCAGGAATGCCTGGATACCGGTTCTTTTGCCAGGACCATCATCTGTTCCGATAAAGGTTCCTGCATTGATTTTGGAAACAGAACCATCGCTTCCGTTTTCAAGCACTACTACACCGCTTGTTTTTCCTTCGCCTAAAATAGCTTCAACCGGATTCTGAGCTGTCTCAAGAATATCTGCCTGTATTTTTACAAGCTCGCTGGAAGCCATTTTTGCAGCGATGTAATTAAATGCGGACGGATTGAAGCTTACATTATTGTATACTTCTGCCTCGTCATTATAGCGAACCAGAATGTCTGCCTCTACCAGATATAATACAACATTCGGTATAAGGCTGTCATCTACTACATTTCCTGCAAACTCCTGTTCAAACGTAATCTCCTGGTCATAGATAGATGCTACGCGGTTGTATTCTCCATTTGCGCATACTACATCTCCCTCTTTGATACCATCCAGAGATTTTGCCAGATATGTTTTCTCTCCAAGCTCCTTTAAAAGCTGGATTTTTCTTTTCATAACAGTCTGGAAGCTTACCTGAATTCTGTTTCCCCACTTACCTTCATTGGCAGCTTCTATAGAAAGAATGCCTGCCTTTTTTGATGCCTTCACTGCATCCTCCGGTACAACACGGGCAACATAGCAGCGGGTACCTCCATTTACAAAGAACTGCTCTACACTGTTTGCCAGAAATCTGTACTCTCCATGTGTAAATTCGCTTAAGAACCCTCCAAACTGCTTAGTAAAGCTTGCAAAGCTTGTTACTAACGAAGGTGCTCCGATTGCCGGTCCTTTTTCTGCCAGTCCTACAAAGCCTGCTGTACTTGTTCCTACTCCTTCAATTGATCTTGGAGATGAATCATACTCCTCCACATATACTCCCGGTGATAAATATTCTGCCATCGTATATTCTCCTTCCTTTTGTTTTATGAAATAATTACTTTCATTTGTCCCGGTGATACAATCTTTATTGTTCCCGCGCCACATCCACAGATGAGTGAGGAATCATTGCAAAGACACGGCTTTCCGCCCATCATTACAGACGGTTTGGTCGGTATCCAGGTTCCTGCCGGTGCCAGCGTACACGGCTGTGGTGTCAGCACTCCAAGAGCCGCTGCCGTCGCTGCTGCTACAGCGGGATTTGCAAGCGATGTGCACATACCAAACGGCGGTATATTGACACCCGGCTGCACATCTGTTACTACAGCCACTGGCTTTCCGCTGCCCAGACAGGATGACTGGGTACACAGATTAGACGGTGCTGTGCCAAAGCTGCATAAAAGCTGTGCACCTGTTACTGTCAGCACTCCCATGCTTTATGTCCTCCTCATTTTTTCAACATTTCCATATGGTGAAAATCAATCAGCTGATATTTTTCCTTCCCCTTTACCTGATATTTCACCAGATAAACCGCTTCTTTGGCATCATCTCTGACATAGAGAGCATAGCTGCCATCCTCCCCTGTCATACCAAAAATCACTCTGGCTATTGGAAAATTAACACCATATGTTTTCTTTGGGATATGGTCAATCATAACCATACATTCTGAAATTTCTTTCAGAACCTTAAAATGCTCATACGTCTTTTTTTCAGCATTTACAAACGCATAATGAACATTTTTCATCTTTCGTCTGTGTGGATTAAAAAGGTTCATCGTCAGTTTTTCTTCGTCAAAGCTCTTCATATAACAATCATGTTCTCCCACCTTGACTGCCTCGATGCTTTCTATCCCCGGCAAATTTCCCCTTAGGGCAAGTATGTCTTCACCGCCTGTATGACGCTCCTTCGGCATTAGAAAAACCTCACTCATCGGCATCCGGCTATCCAGTTCCTCATATTGCACCCACATACGTCTTTCTTCATATCCGTAGACATTCACCTGAAGAAAGAAATCTTCTTTTGCAACATTGATAAGCACATAGATTCCGTCTCCCTTGGCAAAGCATTGTAACGGCTTTCCAGCTTTCAGCATCTGCACTCTGGTTTCCGGCACGGCATTCCCTGTCGTAGTGTCAATCAACCGCAGAATCAAGGACACCTGATGCCTGATTACAGCTTCTGCCACGTTTATCGATTCCCCCTTTCTCCTTCAGTCATACTGAGACTGAATTCTGCTTCCACTACTCTGGATGTCTCCACCACAATCTCACTGGATACAAATACGGGCGCCGCCTTATAATGCAGGCTTACCTGATATGGTTTATTAAGTGCCTGCCACACCCTCATTTTCTGTTCCAGTGTAATCTTTGTCTGAGAAAACACAATTGGTGGCTCTGGAGCATCCAGCCACGTCTGCAGCTCGTTTGGAAGAACAGAGTTATTATCCATAATAATCTGCGTTGCCCTTCCAAGAATTTTTTGTATATCCGGCTCTTTGAGTCCCGTCTGGGAAGAGCCGTTGATAAATACCATATAGTATAAGCCATATGGTTTTGGCGGCCTTTGAAGTCTCACCCTGCCAGCCTGAATAAATGGCGGCATCGAAGTTCCAGGCTCCTCCTGGATATCATACATATATAAACCCAGAAGATAGTCTGTATTTTGTCCTAATGGAGAAGCAACCGCAATATCTTTCGGAGAAAGAATTGGGTCAGGACACATTTTCTCCCTCAAAACATTTACCAGATATGAACTGATATCAGAAATAATCGTATAATCTGCCATTTCTTTTCCTCATCCCTTATTTTTCAATCCCTCTGCTAAGTAAAACATCTAACAGCTCCAGTATTCTTTCTTCCATCTCTGCTTCATATATAACACCATAAGAAGTTTCAGCAATATATTCTGCCTTACATCCAAACTGTTCCTGCGCATAGGAATACGGAATATAGATAGCTGCCTGGTAGCCTGCCGGCTGGTCCATATCCTCTGTTTTATTGTCCTGTCTTATTACCCTGTTTCCAAATGCTTGGAAAATATAATAGGATGCTCCTTTTTGAAGGATTCCTTCCTTCTGGCTGTCATTAAAGAGATAACGGTATCCAAAGCATTTTCCAATATTCTCCAATGGAAGATATACGGCAGTCTCACTCTTTAGCTTTTCAAACAAATACTCATTTCCATTTCCTACTGCCTTTGCTGCCATAGAAGCTGCCAGCCGTCTCATATTACTGTCTTTGCTTTCCTCTGCATACTGATTGACTGCAGCAACAACCACTGCCTGATCTGCATCTGAAAGCTCCTCAAAGCTTCCGCCCATCTCTTCTTCTATCATATCAGATATTTCATCAGAAGTATACCTTCCAGCTAATATACTGGCATTTTCTACAATACTTTCCTCTACCAGTGCCAATGCCTGCTGAATTGCCTGCTCTGTCGGTGTCAGTCCCTGACTGCTTCCATTTCCGCTTCCACTTCCGTCTCCGCTTCCACTTCCACTTCCATTTCCATCTCCGCTTCCACTTCCGCTTCCACTTCCGCTTCCGTCTCCGCTTCCACTTCCGTCTCCGCTTCCACTTCCACTTCCACTTCCCTTTCCATCTCCGCTTCCACTTCCGCTTCCGTCTCCACTTCCGCTTCCGTCTCCACTTCCGCTTCCATCTCCACTTCCGCTTCCATCTCCACTTCCGCTTCCGTCTCCACTTCCGCTTCCATCTCCACTTCCGCTTCCGCTTCCATCTCCGCTTCCGTCTCCACTTCCACTTCCGCTTCCGTCTCCACTTCCGCTTCCATCGCTGATACCGCTCAGATATGCCTGCTTCGCAAGCTCTGCATATACCTCCTGCATCGCACTAAGTGCCGTATCAGGATTTACCTTCATCAAAGCATTGATGCCTTCTATCGCATTCACTGCGCTGTCAAGATTCCCTTTCCGTATATCCTCTATCGCACTCTCCTTCATAGACAGAATACCGGCCGCTGATGTGTTTCCGCCAAGACTTGCCGCTGCCTGTGCTTTCTCCTGTGAAGTTGCTGTAGATGACTGCAGAATATTTGTCAGTTCTTTTTCCTTTGTTTCAATATCCTGCTGCTTCGCATCCAGCAACGCAGCACACTTTTCGGCTTCTGCCAAATCATTATTATCTAAAGCCTCCAGCTTCTTTTTCATCAATGCTTCTTTTTCTGCCAGAAGCGTATCCATTTCATTTCCACCCGATGAAGAAAGCAGCTCCTCCAGCTTCTTTGTAAGCCAGCTCTCATATTCATCGATGCTTTCATTTGCATAAGAAGAAAAAGCATCGTTCACTACCGCCTTGCGAAGCCCTTCCACATCAGAAATCTGCTCATTTATCAGCTTCTTCGCTTCCTCTTCTGTCTGTCTGTCCAGCTTTGCCTGCAAAATAAACTGCAGCTCTCCTCTGACAATGCTGGCATCATTTTTCTGTTCTTTTAACAGCTTATTCAGCACTGCTCTTGCTGACTTAGATGCTAAAGCAGCCTCATATTCATCTCCTGTTCCTGCAGAAAGCTCTGACAAATATGCTGTATGTGCTGCAGGAATCAAAACCTCTTCAATAAATTTAAGCTCTTTCTCCGATTCTATGATACTGCTTTCCTCTATTCTGGATAAATAAATCAATTTCTCCACCGCATCATCACAGGATGGATAATTTCTCTCCTGTGCTGCACGACTAAGCTCCATTGCCAGACTGTAACGAGTTCTGCTAAGAACATTCGTTCCTTTCTCCAGCATTTCTGCCTTTTGCTCTGTCAGACTGCTTTCCACGTTATCCATGCTTTCGCCAATAGCAGAAAGTAAATCATAGTCTACATAAGTGCTTTCTTCGCTTCCTCCACTGTCCTCGCTGTCCTCATCCTCTTCACTTTCTTCTTCACTTTCTTCTTCACTTTCCTCTTCTTCTCCCGGACTCTCCACCTTTTTAATCAGAGCTTCCAGTTCCTTCTCTGATAGTATGGTAAATACCTCCGCCCTCCGGCTTGCATCAAGAGATTTCATAACTGCCTGTACTTCCGCTATAGACTCCGCATCTGCCTGCGCATCTGTCAGAATGTCCAGGTATGACTGCAGCGCAGAAATCTGTTCATCATACTCTCTAGTAGTATCATTTTGCAGATCCTTCTCCAGCAATGCCCTTACACTTTGTTTATTCAGTTCATCCGTATAACTGGGCTTCTCTTTATTTGCCAGATTCTCATATTGTTGCTTTACCGGCTCCAGTTCCTCCAGTGCTTCCAGCATATACGGATCGTCGATATCATAAATACATACTTCTTTTCCTGTCCGTAAATCATAGGTCTTTCCATCAGAACGGGTATGGTGGGTAAAGAACAGCGCTTCCACCTCTTCCTTTGCAACAGGAACACCTGCTGTAGTAATATCCGCCAGAGAGGCAGCATCCGTAATATTGTACCATGTGCCCGAAGCCAGCTCCGACTTATAATATCTCGTAAACTGATTCGCTTCTGATTCCGATTCCTGTGCAATCTCATAAATCTCATCCGTCAACGCACCAATATAAATGAGATGTGTACCAATAATTAAAGTAGAATTTTCAATATCATTACTGTTCACATGAACTGCTGTGCTTTCATCAAAGAATGCACCAGCCAGATGAGCTCCCGCAATACCCGCCAGGCTCACACAGGCAAGACAGAGAAATGCCACGCATACTATTTTTTGTTTAAAATGACGTTTCATTTTTCTTCCTCCTATTCCGTCTGTGTATATACTGTCATAGTGTCTGTATCAAAATATCCTTCATACAACAGGTTTTTCTGCTCGTCATAAAGTTCAACTGTTACATTCTTTAAATCTGCCAGCAGCATGGACAGATATGAAAATGGCTTTGATGCTGCTGTCAGCTCTTCTGAAACAAGGTACTCTCCTGCTTCATTTTTTATCTTATAATAAGCAATTCCTTCTGCCTCATACTGATCCAGGGTCAATGTCACCAGTCCTGTCACAGCATTTGTAGTGTACCTGTATTCTGCAACCGTTCTTTTTCCTTCTTTTTTCTCTACACGGTAGCTGCCTGTTACAGACAGCTTTCCTCTGTACTCCTGTGGATCAATATCACAGTCATCTACAAATTTGTCCTCGTTGTACAGACGGATAAATACCTTTTCTACACTTTCAAGGGAAAGCGTCAGATGCCTGAGTGTTTTCCCTACAGCTGTTCTTTCACCAATTTGTACCCCATCACACCACAGTTCAAAGGCAGTAACCTCTATTTCGTAATCCTCCGGCAGATAAATCCCCATTTCAAACACATTATCCTCTACCTTCGACTGAATGTAATAATAGGCACCATCCACCATATCCTCGACCACATAGCTCATGCCCCCGGAAACCGCATCAAGCTCCAGCGAATCTCCCTGCATCAGGGAAGTAATTCCCCCACAGGTCAGTCTGTCAAAGGAATACAACGACTGTGTATAGAAATCCAGGCTATCCAGAGCATCCATCTGATACTCGCTGTACTCATCCTCAGCAGATTTGTATTCCTCATAGGTCATTTCTCCCAGAGAATTCAGATAGCCTGCCTTATCCAGATTTTCTCTGGAAGTCTTCACCTGCTCTTCAAGCGACAGATAGGCATTTCTTGCTGTAACAAGTGCTTCAAAGCTGTCACGCACTTCTTTCTCCAGTTCCTTCCGGGTATCCTCCTGATCCTTCAGAGCCTCCTGATAATCAAGAGCTGCCGTATACAGGGCATATGGTTCATCCTCCACATACCGTACACCGTCAATCTCTCCTTTAAACCATTCCCTTGGAATACGGATAAACAAAATCCTTTTTTTTCCCTGCCATGGACTGTCAACATCATAAAGCAGGTTATCATAAGCTGCCTTGAAAGCATCTGTGTCCAAATCTGCTCCTGTTTTTGCCTGTCTGATGAAATTGGAAATCCTGTTCATCTTACTTCCATACTGGGAGTACATCAGATTGTAATTTGTATCCAATGAAATCAGCGCCATCTGTGTGCTCATCTTTGCCTCATAGTAGGTCTGGCTGCGTTCCAGTGTATAATTCACCAGCGAATCAAGGTTGCTTCGTGTTACCTGAAAATCCTGATAAGGACTGACAAATGTATACCCTGTTGTCACATCCAGCTTAATCAGGTCTGAAAGCTCCTGCTTTGCCGTCTCAAATGCTCTCATATCAGACGCAATCTTCTTTGTGAGAGTCGAAATTGATTTTTCCATGGTGTCAATATCATTCTGGCTTGCTTCTCCAAATAAAAGTCTTGTCCTGTTTTTATTCAATACCTTCTCCATATTCTGAAGCTGCTCCTGTTCAAATGCAAGCCTTTCCTGCGCAGTGTATATCTGCGTATACAGATTTGATACCTTCTCATACACCTCGTAAACCTGATCCGAGAGCTGATGCTGCAGATTTGAAATCTCAGACTGAATCTGCAACGGCTTATATGTAAACTCATATTCATCAGCCAAATCTGCCTTAGTAGGAAATTTAAATGACAAAAGCGGCGTCCAGCGGAAGGTAGACATATTCTTCTTTTTCAGCTGAATTGATTTTACTGCCTCTGTGTATTTCACCTGTTTCAAAGCAATTTTACTTTTCGTCCTCTTATAATCCCGGCTGTTTGACAATGCCAGAACCTTTGCCTGCGACAAAAGCAATACTCTTTCTGCCTGAACGCGATATGCCCCCGGCTGTATCACTTCCATTACAGGAATCAGAAACAGAATCATACATAATCCTATCAAGATGCACTTTTTGAAAAATCCTCTCATCCTTACCTCGTTTCTGCCCTCTCGATACTATACATTGCAAATTCCCCGTATCTGGATTTACAGTAAAAGGTATATAATAACCCTTCATACTCATAAGTATACAGATAAAGCATATAATCCTTTTCATAATCCTCAATCTGAACTACATCATCATATAAGGATTTTTTTTCCAATCCTGCCGTATCTAACAGTGTTATTCCCTTCTGCTGCAGATATTCCAGACAGACCGCCTCCGGCATTGTGATATAGGTATTACCCTCATAGACCGGCTGTCCCATATACGCTTCAAGCTCTGTTACCCTTGTGTAACGCTTTTCTCCTATCGGAACGGAATTTTCCCATACAAATACCTTTTGTACAGTACTTTCTTCCTTAAGTGTATCCTTCTGTTCCGTCTGATATAATACTCCTATATCCTTTAATGCTGCGGCAAAAGCCGTGTCATCATAATATGCTGTACGCTCACCCATGTATATGGAAGCTACATCCGCAGTGGATTTTCCCAGAAGCTCACTATACAGAATTGAATCATTGGAAAAGGTTCCATTATATATCATATTGCTTCCGCTGTCATACAGCGTTCCGCTTCCTGATTTATTCCCATTCAGAAAAACACCGTCATATTCCAGCGTTCCGTTCTGCCTGTACAGCTTTCCCTCTCCCTCATACTCATTATCTGTAAATTCTCCCTCATACCGCAGCTGCCCTCCTGCATAGAAAAGCTTTCCGCGTCCATTATACATGCTGTTCTCAAACATGCCTGTATAAACTATATTCTGTTCACTGTCATACAGAATTCCCTGCCCTTTTGCTCTTCCCTTTTCTACTTCACCTTCATATGCAATATATCCCGACTTCGCCTTAATCCTTACCTTACCGGAAATAAAGCGCAGCGGCAGAGCATCATAGTCATAGGTTCGTATCCCATCCTCTCCCGCCAGAAACGCAGCCGGCGGATTGACACAAAAAATGTAATACGCACCCAGAATCCCAAGCACCATCACTACTGCCAAAGCCAGCCGTTTGCTTACCAGCCATAGTAAAAACGGATAATAATCATTTTTATTCCGTGGCTTTACATTCAGCATGGAGGAAAAGAAAGATCTTATTTTGTTAAATACCTGCGTTTTCAGATAACTGGCGTTGCAAAACAGCTTCAGTTTTGTCCATACAGGTACCAGCTTTGCTTTTACTACATTTAACAACGTAGAGAAAAGATTATTCATGTACAGCCTCCATTATTCAGCGAACAATCCATATTGTATATTCTCATTATATGTCTCATTCAGATGATTCTCGCAGGTGAACAAATACCATTTGGCAACCTGATCCGAAGGAGCACTTTTAACAATTTCAGTAAAGGTATTTCTTGCAAGGTAAAAATCATTCTTGTAGTACAGCTCTATTGCTTTCTGGAACAATACATCATGCTCCATTCTGCATCTGCGCTCTTTTTCTCCATAGGCATCCAGCACCTCATAAAGCTTCAGTGTGTTTTCCTGCCCCTGCTGCCAAAAGCCAATGTAACGAATCGCTGTCCTGCTGTCCAGATATGGAAGCACTGTTTCCGTCACTGTCATTCTGATACCATGCTGTCTCAGCTTCTTTACATACTCCTGCAGTCCACACATATCTTCTGATGTAAGATAAGTAACCGGCTCCTGTTCTGTGCCAGATACTCCATATACATATTCAGATTTATGCAGAAGAAACGCTGCCGCTTCTGCTTCTCTGGAATTTTTACTCTCCAGAGTGTGCATAACATCTATACCAAAGGTAACCGCCTGCTCCGGCTTTTCTATAAACAAAAGCTTCATATTCGTCAGTCTGCTGTCTGCATCAACCAATATTCCCTTCTGCTCATTTCCGACACAGGCAATGTCCTGCATACGGCTGTTAATACGCTCCTGATATTCCTGCACCGGTACATGCTCCATTTCGTCCAGGCTGATAATTCCAAGCATTGCATCAATCATCTTAAAATCTCCCGGGCGCACATCCACAATAGAATCCCTGCCAAGAATTGTTTCTATCTGCTGCGGCGCAAAACGTGAATACGCCTGATATATTTTAAATCTTGTATATTCCACCTGTTCTACATTTTTATTGATTTCCGACAGTGAATTCCACATAAGGTTCATCTCATCACTGTCAACACTGGGTTTTTGGAAAGAACGCTCTCCTCTTGCCACAGCCTCCATTGTTTTTGAAAAACGCTGCATGGATGCTGACAAAATCCACGTAATTCCTGCCAGAAGCACCGTCCCCACAAAAAATACTGCAACTGCAAACCGCACGAGCTGATTCCGATACTCTATCTCATACTGCTCCAGTTCGCTAAGAGGTACTGTTACAACCAGTGCGTAATCCGCGATGACCTTATCTCTGGCAGAAATAACAAATATTCCGCATTCCTCTCCTGCCACTGTCTGTACTCCCGACATCTCACCGCCCTTCTGTTTCACCTCAAGCAGCCGTGTCTCAAACTCTCTTCCATAAATATCGGATGACTTTTGTCCTGCACTATGTAAAGCAGATACAACCACATATGGTTCTTCTCCCTGCCATGAGAGAATATCCGCCCCGGAAATATAATTCTGGTTTCCTTCCTGCTCCATATAGGTCATCAATGCACTATGTATCCTGCTATACTGCTCCGTTTCATACAAATTCTCCTGAGACAGGGAAGCTGAATAGTCTCCCAGCTCTGTCTCCAGAAGTGTTATATAAGAACGGGCATATTTCATACGATCCGCCTGCCTGTTTTCCTTGATCTGCCAAAAGCTGAAGCATGTTCCAAGCAAAAGAACAGCAATCAGTACCATCTCCATCACTGAAAACCGCTGCAACGCATAGGAGTGCCTGTTAATAATTCCAAGCATCGGTAAGCCAAACAAAGCTATAAACAGCAGATAACACATAAAATTCCTGTATAAAATCTGCGACATAAACTCCATATAGACAGACAGATTTGCGGAAAGCTTCTCACCGGAAAATGCCTCTGTATTATACTTACCCAGGACATCTTCTTCTCTGATTTCCTCAAACTGCTTCTTTTCATAGCTTCCCCATGTACCATCATCCAGGCAGACCTCAAGACGTCCTTCCCGGTACACTGCCTCTGTATAGGTTCTGTTCTCCCCGGCTTCCCGCATAAGCACCGGTTTCCATACCTTATCAGCTTCCTTAAGGTTCATCGAATAGACCATTGCCTTATCTCTGTATTGAGACAGGAAGGTAAGATATGCGTAATTATTTTCTACATACAGACTGGATAAATGGTCCTTAGCACTAAATTCAGCACACTCATATACAAAATCAGGATTAAAAGCCGCATCCAGTCTTACCAGACTGTAACTCTCATCATCCTGCGCTGTATTCCCCTGACATACCAGATAAATATAGCTGTCTGACACGCAGATATCCAGCACCTGATATTGTGGAAGGAGCTGTTCCAACGCATAAAAACGCGTTATTTTTCCGTTTTCATCCATCTGGTAAAGGTAGCTGTCCAGTCCGCGCCTTTCGGCTATAATCCATGCTCCGTCTTCTCCTTCCACACAGATTGCCTGCTCTTCATCCGGCAGAAAGTCCAACGTCTGCTTTGCCGTCACTCCCAGAAATACGATAAAACCTATACAGATTATCCCAATTAAAAACTTTTTCATACTTTTCAATCCTTTGCCTTTGCCTATTGTAAAAGTGACTCCGTACCAATTTTCTTAAAAGTATTCACAAAGATTCTCATCAATGGAATATCTCCTAATACCAGTTGAGACAATATCATAATAAGTGCCGTAATTCCCATTGCTATACATATCACAAGCAATAGCTTAAGTACTATATGCTGATACTTTTTAAAAAGCCGCTTCCCATTTCCCAGAATACCGACATTCTCTTCACGCAATGCTGACATACGTGCATCACGATACAAATCCGTCAATGTACCGTAATCACCATGCATCCCCTTTTTCTTTAACAGCTGGTAGCTGACAAGCTTTCCAGCAGACTTTTTTTCCAGAAGAGATATCATCATCATCGCACATACACTGGCACAATGTGCTTCCGTTCTGCTTTCATCCAACTCGTCCAAATGGAACTGATAACTGAAATAAATTGTATTATCAGCCGCTATATGTATCTGCTTCTGTGTCAGCACCAGATACAGCAGCGGATACGGAAGTCTGGCTGCAATGCACTGTACAATAAGATTCATGCAGATTGCTTCACAAGTATTCAGAGAATACTCTGTTTCCATATAGAAACTTTCCAACGGACGTTCCTTCTGATAGGGAAAAACCATGTAAAACTGCTGCCCCGAAGCAAAGCACTCTATATAGCTTTTCCTGCATTCCGGCCCCGCGCTCTCATAAATTTGCAGAAGCCGTTTTGCCACCTCATGCTCTTTAATAATTAAAAGAGTATAATATATCTCCGGCACTGCATTTCTGTCTTTGCATATTACTACATCATTCACAGAACTGCAGAATACCTCTCTGATACTCACTAGCTCTAATCTGCCTGATTTATATACCATATTGACCTCCGGCTGCTTTTACTCTTTTATCGCTTCGCTCTGTTCCTTCTTTTTTACGATAGCATACGCATAGGTACAGATTAACGGATTCTCCAGACAGAAAATACGGATTTCGAACACACCTTCTTTTCCTGGGGCTGTATAAACACCGTCTGCGGTAATTTCCCCGCCTTCATTTTCTGTAACCTCATAACCAACACTCATTTTCTCCATATTGTGGAATTCAACATCAAAATAATAGCTTTCTTTTGTTCCAAGTACTATCGTAGGTGTCTTTGCAGTAATTTTTTTCTCCGCATTTTCTTTCATATCCCTGCCGTCATCTCCGGTCTGGAACCGTATTGCTACCCACCGGTAATTTAACACCAGGTAATCTACATCCTTTGAAAAACGTGCCGCCACAATAAAGCTTCCCTTATCATTTAATACTTTAACTGCAGTTTCTACATTAGACATTTTCGATGCACTGCTTTTAAATAAATCAGGATTTCCATAAACCGTGCTTCTGATATTCGCTCCGGCTGCTCTGTCCTCTTCCAGATATTCATATCCAACCTCCACATAGACATTGCCGCTTCCCAGTCCATGCATCACCTCGCCGGAATAACGAATATCTCCCTTCCTCACACGCCCGCCTACAGGAATTTCCAATGTTCCCGTGGCAATCTGTGGAAAACGGGCTGTACGGCCTGACGAATCCATCGGCTGTATGTTCATTCCTCTGTCAGTGCTGTCTGTCCGGAACATATCCGGCAGTCTGAAATATTCCAGATATTCATTGCGAATCAATTCTTCTGCCGGTGTCTCAATATATTTCTTAATATTTCGTTCTGTGACCTTCTCTATAATGTAAGTTGTCTCTGTTTTAACCAACACCAGATCAGCCAGACGGATATATTCACAGACTCCGCTCATATTGCGCATTTCCAGATTAAGCTTTCCGATTTCTTCATCTATCAGCTTTCTCGGCTGAATGTCTGCAATTGCTACTTTAATAGACAGCTCTTCCTCAGCTTCCACTTTCGTTCCATCCAGATATGCCTTTACAGATCCGCTCTGCAGCATCACGCCTGTATCTGCATTTTCCAGATTCTGTGCCTTAATCCAGTATTCCTGGGTAAGACGTTCTCCCTCTTCCAGTCTGATGTCAAGAAGCTGGATTTTTAATTCATGGCTTCCATCCAGTGCAGTAAATGCCGGCATCTGAAGAGCGCTCTCATAAGAAAGTGTCTGCACCTTTCCCTCTGTTTTTGATACACATACCTGACATTTCATATACATGCCCTGACAGGCTGTAGACGGAAGCTCCAGCTCCACCCGGTATCCACCTGCATTCAACAGAACAGCCCGGCTTAAGAACTCATTTTCCATGGAAAAGATATTATCTACCATATCTGTATCAACGAGAAATAAATCATACCCCTCACTAATACGATTATATTCATATTCATCCCCTTTATTCTGCTTATTTACTGCATAAACCGGATGAATCTCCTCTTCCCTGTACTTCAGGCACAGACTTGCACGGTCACTGCTGAGACTTTCAAAGCCTTCCAGCGCAGAAAGCTTTTTCACTACGGAATTCTCCACAACAATTTCTCTGCCCAGACCATCAATCGCTACTCCACTTTCCACAAATACAGACAAATCATCCAGACTATAGACACCCAGTCCACAGACAACTCCAGATCCAAACATCATGGTATTGATGAATCTTCTCTTACTGTCAAAATATCCCTGTTCCGCCTGAAAATCTGCACAAGTCAGCATCTTTCCGGGATAATATCTATTGCGTTCAAATAAATATTTCTGATTACCTTTCACTTAAAGCACCTGTCCTTTCTTTTCTTTTATGATTCCTTTTGCCCTTTCTCTCAGATACAATATTTACCAGAATAAACAAAACTGAGAGAAGCATCAGTAACGCTGCCAGCATAAAAAGTCCTTTTCCTACTCCTACTATGATTACATAACTAAATACAAAGGAGCCAATTGATTGTGCAACATTATCAAACAAGTTATAGATTCCTATCGATTTTTCATAACCATAGCGCTGCACTTCCTCCATGTCTGTATAATAACTGTTCTGAATAGACAATCCAAAGCTGTCAGAAATTCCCAAAAGTACCAGTGATACCAGAAGTACCACCACATTCTGCATAATTGCAAAGCCTGCAAAGGTAACAATATAAATCACAGATGCAATGATTAATCCTTTTCTCTTACTCAGTTTACTGCTAAGGTAATTCGTCAGGAAATTACTAAAGAAGATTACCGGTAAACCGTTAAGCAAATACGCATATCCGACATATGTCTCATTCAGCCCATAGTCCTCTCCTATAATAGGGAACAGATAGGTTGTAAAATACTCAAATGCAATAATCGGTACTACAACTGCTGCAAAAAAGATCCATACACGAGGTGCTGTCAAAAACTGCAGCAGAGAAATACTTCCCTTTTCTTCTTCCTCTTCCTGTACTTCTCCCTCATGGTCTGACAGATACCAAAGCACATGAAGCAGAACCAGCACACTTAAGATTCCGATGATTCCAAATATAATATGGTAATCAAACCAGATTACGAGAAATCCGCCAAACACTGCTCCTGAGTTAATACCATTCAGCGAGGCGGCTGAATAATCAGCAAATCCATCATTTTTCTCCTGATCATTTCCTCTGGCAATAACGGCATTTATAATCAGTAAAAGAATACCCTGGGCTGCACCCATCACCGCATTACCTATAATCAACGAAGTAATTCCCGGTACAATGAATCGGAGCATCAGGCCCGCAGTAAACATAACTCCTCCTACCACACCTGCCTTACGCTGCCCTATCCGCCTTATTATCACATCGCCAAATACGGAAAATATTGCGGTAAAAATCACCTCGGAAGAAATCGGCACGGCAGCCATAATCTCCATCGGGATAAAGCTGATTGCGCTGCTCTCTGCCATTTCAATCGCATACAGCGGCAGAAAGCTGACAGATATATTGGTAAGGAAAAATATCAAAAATACAACAATGCGAAGCAGCCTGTTCTGTGTTGCACAGGAAGGAACCTGCCCTCTTTGTTTCGCTTTCTTCCACTCCCGGCTGGCATTAAGGAAGAAAATAGCCTCCATACTAATCAATATTACAAGGATTGCCATAACAGAAACATTGAGTATCATGTCGAATACCATGTTTCCGAGTTCTTCCGATAATACATTCAGGTCTGTTCCAATCTCAATAAATCCTATTACCTCTCCAGACTGCCCATAAATCGGATTTTCCACATACAGGAAGCTTCCCTCCGACATCGTCCTCGTTGCAACGATTCCTTCTCCTGTCTCTGCAATATATTTTTCATCCGAATCAGCATAGTCCCAATCATAAGTATAAAACGCCCCGGTATTTTCCTCTATCATATAAGAACAGACAACCTGCTCATCCTTCACGTAGTACATCGAACAGTATAAATCATACGGGTTTCCCTCTTCGTTAAGAAGAACCTGCTGTACCTGTTCTCTCAGCTTCTGATAATCAGCACTATTGATATCTGAAGCCTTTCGGATATTAACAAATGCCTCCTCCGGGAAATCCAGCAGAATCAAATCTGAAACCAGCTGCGCCCGCATCGTTACCTGCTCTGTCATATCCTCACGATACTGTACCGTAATAAACGGAATAAAAATCCCTGCTGTTAAAACCACAATCGAAATTACCGCCGCACTGATTCTTACAGAAGAGCTTTTCATCCGCCACAGGTACTTAAGTCCCAGAAATGCCAGCAGCAGCACACAGATGGCTAAAACAATTGTTGCCGCAAGCCACACAAAGCCCATCACCTGACAATAATCAGAAATAACAAAGGAACCTCCCAACGGTCTTACCGCAGTCCCGTTGATTCCCATAATCCATTCGCTTGTAGCAGTGGTAACTCTTTCGCCACCGGCTATACTGTAATAATGCAGTTCTCCGGTCATAATCTTGTATACCTGTCCATCTGACAGCATCTGAATGGAGCTGCTTCCGACATCCACGAAATACAGATTACCCAGGGCATCATAAGTAATGTCGCGCGGAACACTGAATTCATCGCTTTCATCAGCTGAGTAAAGCAATACATGATTGCCCAGTTCATCATATTGATAAATTTCACCACTCTTAGTCAGAAAGACCAGTTCTCCGCTTTCGGGTTGAAACGCAAAGCTTACCAGTGCCTGAACAGCATTTTCATACGCATATTCCTTTACCTTCTGATTGTTTTCATCATAGAGCACCACTCCATGTTCATCTCTGAGCAGATAGTAAAACCTTCCGTCCATTATGAAAAGCCGGGCAATATCACTTGTCATAACCAGCTCTTCATGTTCAATCGTCAAAATAGTGCTCTGGTATGCTCCCTTCCCTGAGTACTTGATAATATGCTCTCCGGTAATAAAGCCCCCGCTTCCCCGGACAATATCCCTCACATACAGATTCTGCTGTTCATCTGTTATAATTTCAGCAGCCTCATGGAAGCCATTCTTATCACTTCCGCCCTCGAGACAGAATTTAATCTCTCCATCCTCCAGTTTTATCAGGCGTTCTCCTGCAAGATCAGCAATCCATATTGCCTCCTCTGTATCCTGCACGGCATAGGTAATGTCCTCTACATGAAACTGTCCAAAGGGAAGATATTTGGCATATTCTCTGGTATATATCGCTACCAGCAGTCCTACAATCAAAGTAATTACTAAAGCTGCCCTTTTCTTCATTGTACTTTATCCTTTCAGTTCCTCTATCTGTTTATCATTTCCGTAATACTGAAATATCAGTATGGTAATATCATCTGCCTGCATGGCCGTATCGCGAAACCTCTGCAAATCCAGCCTTACTTCCTCCAGCATTGTCTCTAAATCACAGCCTTTTGCATCAATTTCATTGAGCTTATTGATGAGCCGCTCTTCTCCATAAAAATCCTCTTCTGGATTCAATGCCTCCGTCACACCGTCAGTATACATGAAAAATACATCACCTGGCTTCAGCTTCATTTCATGCTCAGTATAGGAGACACCCTCCAATCCCGCCAAAATCATGGATGGTCTGTCCTTAACCCAGCTAAACTGTCCTTCCTTTTCCTTATGCAGAGGAGGATTATGTCCTGCACTGGCATAAGTAAACCTTCCTGTAGAAAGCTCAAGGATTCCCATAAAAGATGTGACAAACATTCCTTCTTTATTATTCTCTACCAGCTGCTGATTGACAGAGGTGAAAATCTCTCCCACTGACTTTCCTGACAATGCTTCATTCTTCAGCAGCGTCTTGGCAATCACCATAAATAATGCTGCCGGCACACCCTTGCCGGATACATCCGCTATCACAACTGCCATATGGTCCTTATCTATAAAGAAGAAATCATAGAAGTCGCCTCCTACCTCCTTCGCCGGTGTCATAGTTGCATAGATATCGATATCCTTTCTCTCCGGAAATGCCGGAAAGATGCTTGGCAGCATAGACTCCTGAATGGAGGATGCCACGTTCAGCTCTGCAGAAATCTTCTCCTTTTCTGCCGTAACCTTTGCCAGATTTGATACATAACCGACAATATCCTTCATCATCTTTGTAAAGGTATCATTCAGCTGCTCCAATTCATCCTGTGTATGAATTTCTGCCGCACAAATCTGAAGATTTGCATTATAATCTGTTCTGGCAAATTTATCTGCTGCCTCAGAAATCATCTGTACAGGCAAAATGACCATCTTTTTAACCTTATATAATAAGAATACTGTACATATGCTTACTACTGCCAGAACAAGCAAAATATTCCGAATCAGGTATCTTCTCAGCGCATCCTTGATTTCACTCATCAGGAAATCTGCACCCACAAATCCCAACAGTTCACCATTTTCTTTATAAATGAGCTCATACGCAGATGCAAGATAACCAAATTCCCCGTCTACAATTTCCAGACTGGTGGTTTCCGTTTTATTTTCAATAGCCCTGCGGACAGAGGAATAATTCTCACCATCATATTCTGCCAGGTCTCCAAGCACCATTCTCTCGTACTTGCTGTCTGCAAGCCCGTCTCCAGGCTCACTGGCATCATAAATAAACATCGCATACTGCTCTGATACCGGAACCAGCACATACAGATTTTCCACACCCATGCTCTGTGCCAGCAAATCAATGAAGCGAATTTCTTCCTCATACTCCTCATCCATGACCTGTGTTTCACTGTAGTGCTCTATTTTTTGACTATCCAGTAAAAACGCTGCCGTAGAAGCTGCATTCATCGCCTTTTCACAGTACTGCTGCAGCAAATCATTTTTATATATCTGATAATTGACACCGCACAATAAAACTGCCAGTAAAAAAGAAAACATCAAAAATAATACTGTAAACTTAAAATTCAATCCTCTTTTTTTTGTCATATGCTCACCGCCTTTTATTCTGTTTTACAGCCATCCATATCCCTGCCAGGACAAACACCGCAAACGCACCCGCTACCAGAATAGCCATTATTTTCAGATACATCTGCCTGCTGTTTTCGTAGATACCACTTATATCGCAGCGCACTTCAATGATACATTCCGGCATTTCCTCTGATACAGACGTCTGATACAGACACATCTCGTTTTCTTCCATCACAAAGCCTTCTTTTGCTTTTTCAAGCAATGACGCATCTGTCTCTTCTTTCGTATAAACGTGATAGTAGAAATTATCAGTTCCACTGATTTCCTCCAGCTTCTGTCCCTTTTCTGGATTTTCCGCGAGGTAATCAGCACAGAGCCGGGCATAGCTCTTTCTTTCCTCTATCATACTGTCATTGATATTGCGTATGGTTGTAAAGATAAACAGCATTCCAACCAAAACTGTCCCACCCATAATTATTGCAAATAATTGCAGCCATTTTTTTATCAAGTTCATCTTCTCTTTTCCAATATTATATTATAGTTATGAAATAAGCTGTAACGGTCAGCACAACGGCTTTTAAATGTCCTCTGCCCTTCCAGCCCGAGGTCTATCCCATTGTTCACCGTTTCAACTCCTTCTCCGTAAAGCTCAAGCAAAACATGATGAATGTACTCTGCTATTCCGAATAGTTTCTTCTTTTTACTTATAATCATCAGAAGCTGATGATTTATTCTTCCTATAATCGAGAATGCAATTGCCTTCCCTGTACCATCATATACCAGAATTCCTTCTGTTTGCATGTCCTCATACATATCAATGAGCCTTTCCAGCGCAGCCTTCTCACATCCGTCCGCACAGTACGAGCAATCATGCAGCCCACACCAATAGTTCTGATTCACCTCAACGCATTGTTGTTTATTTTCTGTCTGAATAATCTCATACCTTGGTTGATTATTTCTTATAAACCGCCGGTATTTATATCGGTTTGGCGAAGATTCTACTTTATTTCTGAAATCCTCCATCTTATATATGTAATCACTTCGTGCATTCTGATACCAGATATTCAGATTATATTCTTTTAATCTGTCAAAGTAAACGAGCGCCCATTCCGGTATATCACTGAACATAAAGCGTAATCCCCGTTCTTTAAACAATACTTCCAGCTCTGTAATAAGCTCTTTAAAGGATTGCTCCTCATACTGTCCTAACGGCATAAAGCAGTATTTTTCCTTGAACACCTCATCGTGTACATAAATCACCAGATAACCGCACATCTCACAATAGTATGTCGTAAACATCTCATCATACGCATACATCTCAGGAAAGTACATATCGGAATGCAATGTACCCGGCATTTTTTCCATATACCTGTCATATATTATTCTGGTTTCTGCCGTAACCTTTTTAAATCCCCTGAGCATATCTATATAGTCCTTCTTCCCATAATTATAAAACCAACTGCACATATCGACAATATGAAGCCTGCCACAGTCAGAAGCAGCCAGCCTCCATTTGCGCGTGGATTCAGTCTCCCCGGCTCCTGCGGTGCGTAATGCACAGATATCCGCATGCCCTCCTCCAGGTTGGATGAATCACCATTGTATTCAGAAATATATTCCACACCATCCACCTTATATTTAAGAGAAACCTTCTTATATACGCGGATTCCTGTTACACTGTAAGATATCTCGCACACCTCTGCCTCTGTGACCGGATACTCTGACATATCCTCTCTGCTGGAACGAAAAAGCAGGATTCCTGCTATCCCGATGACGATTCCCGCAAGCAGGCAGATAATCCAGACATACGATTGCATTTTCCCACCTGCCATCATTCTTCATCCTCCGGTTCAAGCATAAGCTCCATATATCTGCTCAGCGTCAGCTTATCCGGTTCATTAATCAGAACCAGAATATATGGATAAAACGCATCCAGAAAGGTAAACATTTCATATGTGACAAACTCAAAGGTCTTTGCTGCAAGCTCCACGCTCTCTCCTACTATCGGTATACACGCCTGATAATAAATCTCGCCCTCCGGTGTACAGCCAAGCTGTCCAAATGAAGTATACGCATTCAGCTCCAGCAGTTTTGGCGCAAACAACGGATATTTTCCTGTGTCTACATTCCTTGCCACAGTAAGATAAACCTTCAGAATCTCTTCCTTTTCTTCTGTTGCCACATATGGCATAAAGAGAACCTGTCCTATTGCCTTCCACTCCTCATGGTCTGCAATATTCTCCGCCAGAAAATTCAAAAGAATGTCATTTTCCAGCTTGACCTCATCAAATTCCGTCCGCAATACTTCTTCTATTTTTCTGAGAACCTGCTTTTTGAATTCCATATTCTACCTCTCAACTTTACTTTTTCAGAGCCGCTTTCGCATCCTCACGGCGTTTCTTTGCCATATCTTCCCTGCTGACACGCTTAAGGCTCTCCTTATTCCTATAGTGATCCTGTCCCAGAACACCCCTGACAAATTTGCTCCAGCTTGTGTTATAGTCCACACCCTTTATCTCAATCGCGTTGCGAATACCTGTTTTCCATTCACCATCGTAGCCAATTTTCTTGTAAATATCTGACAGCTTGATGTTTCCGTATTTTGTCTTATCACGGAAGCCAAGCCCTGCCATGGCTTCATCTACGTCAGGATTAGGATTCATCATGGACGCACGCATCGCACGGTGTAAATCAATACCATCCGTTATCTTAATTACGTCGTACAAGCTGTCTTTGTCATTCAAGCCTGTTACATCAGCAAGCAAAGCATTAAAGTGTTTTGTATCAATCAGCTTGTCACTATAGTTGATACCTCCAAGAATTTCTGGTGAATTCAACACTTCTTTCTTATAAGAGCTGCGTTTGATTGCCCCGCCAATCTTCTTGGCGGCTATTCCTGCCACCATCATAATGGCTGTGACGCCCAGCCCCCCGATACCTGCAAGCGCGAACCCAAGTCCTATTCCGTCCTTTGCAAGGTTCACATAAGCATTAAACTGTTCAATTGCTTTTTCTGTTGCCGCATCATTAATGATTCGTCCGTATCGGTTCTGTCCCTTATTTATCTTGGCTGTTGCTGCGTTACGCATCCGGTTTTTTTCACGTCTCGCCGTTTCCGAGTTGACGATATCCAGACCCATGGAAATTCCTGAACCAACAGCACCCACAACAGACATTTGGGTTGAGCCAAACAATTCCATACTCTTCAGCATCCCAATATTTTTTATTCCAGGAATATCTCCCAGCTTTAAAGTTCCAAGCAAAGCACTGTGTTCATACACCAGCCCTGCTCCCTTCAATGCTCCCTCTGCCACCTTATCAATTCCTGTTGTCAAAGGTCCCATCATAGTCAGTACACCATTATAATACCGCATAGGTGCATTGGTACTGATACCTCCGTCTCCTGTTCTCTTTGCATCCCTGCCTGCCAGAAAGGACGATACACCAAGATAATCCAGAACACCTCCTTTTACCATACCATACAGCGTTTTTGTTACATTACCGACACCACTGGCAACGCCCTTTGCCGCAAGAGCTGTTCTTTTCTTAAAGCCTTCATACCCGTCATAATTTTCCGCATCATCCTCAAATCTAGCTCCTGCTGTTGCCTCTATACGCATCGCTTCCTGCAGAAGGCTTGCCGAAACCTTCTCCGGGTCGAACTCGCCTCCGCTTGTCGCAGCAGCAAACACATCTGCCAGCTTTGCTTCCAGCCCCAGCTTCTTCATACTGGCTTCTATCTCCTTGAATTTGGCAATAATCTGTTCCTTCTGCATATCCGGTTCTACCTCTTCCGGAAGTTCAAAGTCTCCTGCCTTCTCATCGTAGGTCATGTATTCCATCAGATTATCAGAATTGATATATTTAAATATCTCCCTCTGTCTGAGTGCACGTACAATCTTCTGCTCCTCAATCTGGATTTCCATGTCTTTCTGCTCATATGTTCCATTAAGATTATTTTTTTCATTTTCCTTGTAAATATCTCCATTTTCCATATAGAGCTTTCCATCAATATAGATTCCGTTTACCGTATCACCATATTTTTCTGTAGCCACATGAATCACATCCGATGCCAGAACCTCGTCCTTTACGCTCGCCTTCTTTGCCTTGAGCTTTTCTATCTCTTCACTGCCTTGCTTTCTCTCCTTCTGAATTGCTTTAATCTGCTGAAACCACTCCGTATTGTCAAGCTCTGCACCATGCTCTTTCATAAGCAGTTCATGCTGCTCCTTATACAGCGCTGCTATATCCTGTGAATCGGCAAGTGACTGCGAAATTTCTTCAATCGACTGGCTCATTTCCTTTAATCTGATCTCAAATTCTCTTATTTCCTCCGCAAGGCCTTCACGTTCTGCCTGTACCTCTTTTAATTTTTCCTCCTTTTTCTGCGCCTTTTCCTTCCAGCCTTTTATCCTCCACTTATAATATTCGATTTTACGTTTTGCCAGAAAGCCCGGACTGCCCGTTTCCAATTCAGCTACAATTCTGGTAGCCTCCGAGATATCGCCTGCAAGAGAAACGATACTGTCCTGCAGCTCTTCTTCTTTTGGTATAACTTTGGTCAGTTTTTTTATGCTTCGCTCCTTCTGCTTCTGGACTGCCCGATATTCTCCGCGCAGATATATAATCTGCCCCTTCTGTTCTTTTGATGCACTTTCATTCTGTTCTGCCATCTCAGCCATATGGTTCATGGTTTTGTAAATAGCATCCAGTCTTTCATATTCTTCCTTATGGGCATCCTTTAATGCCTGCTTTTGTTGCTTTGAAGCCGCCCGTTTTTCCTCTCTGCTCTCAATTTCCTTGTCATATTCTTCGGAAATTCTGGCAATCACATTTTCCTGAAGTGCCTTCTCATCGTTATTCGCTGCAAAATCCAGCTTCTCATGCACTCTGGATTTATGCTTTGCTTCCGGTCCTCTTCCGGTATATTCATGGTGGGCAAGATCTCCCTGACCCTTTCCCATATTTTTCAAGTCCTTCTCCGGCTTCTGTTCTTCTGTGTTCGGTTGCGTCTGCTCCGGCTGTGCCTGTTCCTGCGACTCTTCCTCCTGGGCTTCCTGTTCTGCTTCTTCCTTGCCCTCCTGTTCTGCCACTTCCTGTTCTGTCGATTTCTGCTGCTCCGGCTTTGCCTGTTCGGTCTGCGTCTGCTCCGGCTGTGACTGATCTATCGCTGCAAGCACACTTCCCGCTATAGACTTATCTGATGGCAGAGGTTTTCCCGCTGACAGCCACAGTCTGTATTTCTGATAAGCATCTATACTAAAGTTTTTTGCGATACTTCCTATCACCGATTCCTCTTTTTCCGACTGGGATCCCATATTCTTCTTATATTCTTCTATTTTGACAGCCTGAACAATATCCTCATCAGAAAGCTTATTTACTGCATATCTGTCATCATTTTTTTCCCGCCTCATCGTTTCATTCTGCTGTTCTGTTCTCATATGTTTCCCCCTTTCCGTCAAAGCAGATATGCGTATCTGCCAAGTTCGGCCGAAAATACCGGCTTACCGTTTTTCACATATTCATTTTTGATACCGCCTACAATATGCTTCATACTGATAGCTCCGCCTTCCTGTGCTGCAAGAAATGCTGCTGTAAGAACCACATTTTTAATGCTGCTCCCACTGAATTCAAACTGCTTTGCCAGATATTCAAAATCAACTTCTTCTAACGGGCTTTCTTTCGGGAAGCAACCCTTCCAGATAGAAAGCCTCTCTTCTTCATCAGGAAGATGAAAATTAAGAATATACTGTATTCTTCTCATAAATGCAGCATCAATATTCCCTTTATAGTTTGTTGAAAGAATCACTATTCCATCATATGCTTCAATTCTCTGTAAAATGTAAGAAACCTCTGTATTGGCATACTTGTCCTTTGCATCTGCAACCTCACTTCTCTTTCCAAATACAGCATCTGCTTCATCAAAAAAGAGAATGATGTTGCTCCGCTCCGCATTTGAAAATATTTCCTCCAGATGCTTTTCTGTCTCTCCTATATATTTATCCACAATCTGAGACAGATTCACATGGTAAAGCGGAAGTCTGAGCATATCCGCAATCACACGTGCAGTCATCGTTTTCCCTGTGCCCGGCGGTCCTGTTAAAAGAACTGAAACAGCCTTTCCGTAAGCATATTTGCTTTCCATATTCCACTCATCATATACCTTATGGCTGTACCAGACATGTGCACATATATCTCTGATTTTTGTTTTCATCTCTTCTGGAAGAACCAAATCGTCCAGTGTACAGTTTGGATGATATGGTTCTATACTTCCTTTTGTGAGTACCGGCGGCATTATCCCGCTCAGTACATCCGCAATGCTTCCCTCTGTCAGTGTTTCCTTTTCCTGCTTTGCCCTGAGCTGAATACATGCCCTTTGAATCTGCTTCGGCGTAAATTTGTATTTCGTCCCAAGCTGCACAGAATCCAGCATGAGCCCATATCGTTCACCATAAGCGTTCCACAGCCTGATTCTTTCTTCCCTCTTTGGTTCTGACAGAACAAACTGATTAACAGGAACTGACAGATATGGCAGCAGCTCCGTCTGTATATCTGTACAAAAATAAACAGGTATATCAAACTGGCGGCATGGCTCCACAACCATATGTAAAAGCTCTGTCGCCGTCAGCTCTGCCTCCTTAAGCACCTGCTGTGTAATCCCGTGTATACAGATTGCACATGAATGAAAAAGTGCTTCTCTTCGAATCAGGCGCATCAGCTCACTGATATCCTGTTTTCTCTTTAATATCTCCGAAATTTCTGCAAAAATGAGCTTTCTTCCAAGCTGCTGAAACGCATGACAAAGCAGGAACCTTTTCCCGGCTCCCTCTTCTCCTTTTATGATTATCATTTCATTTAAAAATGGCTCCATATGCACCAGCTGTCCGCAAATATCCTGCCTGATAACCAGCGGTTCAAGCTCATCCCCCGGTGAAAACAGCTCTGCTATTCCTCTGAGGCGCTCATCCATGCCTTCATCCATACACAGATATCCCAGCAAACGGTTATCTGCATAAAAAGAAGTGTGAAAGAAAAGCTCCGTATTGCTCTCCGGTTTCAGTACAGCTCCGCCGCGCTCATACAAATTTCTCATCTGACCATAGGATGGAGCCTCTATATTTTCCATAAAGTATGCCAATTCCACCGTGACAACATTCCCACTCATACTTTTTAATATTGCCCCAAACTGTGGATACAGGAGAACAGTTACAGCAAAATCAAGAAGGTTTTGTCCTTCCCTCTCTCCGCCAAGAAGCTGAATTACTTTATAGTATGGGCTGTCAGGGCATCTTTCTTCCGTCTCGAGGAGCTTAAGCCCCTGTTCATCAAGCGCTTCCATAACATCATAAAGCTCAGAAAATTTATCAAAACATTCGGTTTTCCCCATATCTTCCAGGTACATCCGTACCCGAAGCATTGTGCCTGCTGCAATTGCTCTGATTAGCTCCATACTGTGCACTCCTGTCTTAATACCCATCTTCCATACTTTTACATTATTGTACCACATTTTGCATAATTCGTCATTCATTTTTCATGTAAAAAAAAGCATGTTTCATGTAAAAAAGCATGTCATATATCACGAAATCGATTTTGAAAGAATTTCTTAAATATTTTATTTTCTTTCTGTACAAACCAGTATTTTTATGCTATACTCACAAGGTTGTTTTAACAGAGAGGAGAATACTGATGAAAAAGAACTTTAAAAACCTTGCAATATATGCCACGATGGTTATTGCAGCATTAAGTCTTGGAAGCTGTGGTTCTGCCAAGGATGAGACTCCGGCTGCGACTACGGCAGCAGCTTCTACTGCTGCCACTACAGAGGCACAAAAGCCGTTGCTCGTTGTTTCTATCGGAACAGAGGGCAATATGAAGAATTATGATTATTTCTGTGAAGCTGTAAACCCTGGCTCTGCTTCCTTAAGCTGGAACGCCAGCAATCCGGATGCCGACACATTAATCGCTATCATCGCAGATTTGACAGGCTGGAATCTTACTCTGGCAAATCCGGTATCTGTAAGCCCGGGAAGCTTTACGATTTATTTTGCAGAGGATTCCAGTATCTACACAGGAGCTGTGGATTCGGCAAAATCTGATTTTGCCATCACTGACAAGAAACAGCTGGCAACAACCATTTTAGACAGTATTGTAGAAAATATGAACACCGCTTATAACGAGGTTCTTACTATCTACTTCGCAGCAGCTGACGGCAGCGATATCGCTGTACCGGGCACTGACATGACAATTTCTGCATCTGAACCATATTCCGCACCGGAAGAAGAATAAAACAGCTGCCGCAAAATGCGGCAGCCGTTTTACTGTATTGTAATCTCTACCATCTGCTTCTCCGGTATCACTCCATCATCATAGACAAACATTACCTCGTAGTGTCCTTCCTGACCTTTCTTCGGAATCCAGGTGAATTTTCCGCTGTTTCCATTAAAAGAAGCTCCTGCCGGGAGATTCTCTGCATACAGCTTTGTCACTACCCTGGCTGCCCCCACAACGAAATCTTTTTTCTTCACAGCTTCATTATAAATAAAAGCTTCGCCCTCCTCTGCGGATGCTTCCAGCGCAGGATTTCTCACCTTAATCTTAAAGGAAAGCTCCACTCCGCAGTAGCCCTCTTTTTTGCTTACCGGTGCAAAGAACGGGCGATGCACTGTGAGAGGAAGCGGATAATGTTCTGTCTTCACACGGTATTCATAACCGGTTTCCGGACAGGCGACGGTCGGATACGCATACAGTCCGTCCCCCGGCGTTCCCGGTGCAGGTGCACTAACCTGAATCTGCTGTGTCTGCATCGTATCTGGAACCGTGATATTCTTTACCGTCGTTGTGAGATACGGTTCATCCTTCACATATTCCATATGTGTCGGACGCTTGCAGGTATTTGTTACTAGGGCAAGTGTACTGATGTCACAGCTGCAGTCTGCTTCTATCTCAGACAATACTACACCTTCTACATCATCGAACACCATCGGATGCCGCTTATCTTCTACCTTATAGGTCATCTTAATATCGTTCAGTGTCAGCCCCTCCACATGACGGGCATACAGACCATATGCCGGGAGGATTCCCCAGTTGCTTGGCTCAGGATAGACTGCAGGAAGCTCCGGCACATTATATGGGTCTTCCTTCCAACACTTCTTTGTCTCATCCCAGTCCACGCGCGGCAAAAGCCCCTCGTCCTTTAAGAAAAACGTATTTACCAACCATGGCAGTGTCTGTACCGAGCTTTTTGTTTCATACTGTGTGTAGCTCCAGTTCGTATTGAGCTGCCTCTGCTCCACGGCATGCTCCATGGACAAACCGCCGCGGTATTCCACCTCTACATGCTCTATCACAATATTTTTCAGCTTACTGTCCATAAGTCCCATAAGAATCATCGGATAGCGCGGGTCAGCATTGGTAATTTTAACATTGCTGATTTCAATATTGGAAACACACGCCATATGCTCAGAACCGGAGGCATTGGCATATTTCACAACATCCTTTTCCGCTATCTTTTTCTGCAGGTTCGGCTGATAGCTGCCATCCTTATATTCCATCTCGTAATACTGCCCGTCAATATATGCCACATTCGCCATATTCACTCTGCACGGCTTCTCCTGATTGACAACAGACATCTCAGAATGTCCGTCAACCGATACCTTCTTATCCTTTACATAGGATGGAGAATAACGTTTTGCCGGATATTTCTGGTATTCCGCTTTGTTTGGCAGTACCCAGTTCGCATTATCCAGACGTACATTACCATCCCCCGCGATTACCGGTTCCTCGCAGGAATTGCCTGTTACCGGAAAACGCCCTCTCTCTCCGGCGCGGATAAAGATTGGCGAGCTGCTGACATTGTCCATTGTACAATCTGTAAATACAATATCCTTCAAGTCAGAACCGTCCACTGCCTCCAGTGCAAAACCACGGGAACGGTCGAATTTTACACGCTTTATTGTCACCAGCTCATAGCCGCAGGTAGACTCGGTTCCCAGCTTTACTCTGGCAGTAGGACCGCAACGGTCTGTTGCAATCAGCTTGTCTCTCGTATATTTGCCTGCATATACAGAGCCTGCATCATAGCCGCTTACCACACAGTCTTCTATCAGCACATTTTTCGTCGGCATGAACATGCCCGCACCGTAGGAAGCCTTCAACACCAGAGCATCATCTGTCAGAGAATTAAAAATAGAATTTCTCACTGTCACATTCTGGCAGCAGTCAACATCAATGGCATCTCTGGTCGTATCGACCAGCACTCCCTCCACCAACATATTTGTGACTCCCTCTGCAATAATCGCAAAATGCCCGCCAATCAGCAGCTTGAAATCCTTCAATACTACATTTCTTGTACGCACTAATGCAATCGCCTTATTGCCAAACCACTCACCTGTATGTCCCTTTTCCTTGCGCATTGGATTGTCAAACGGGTCACCGCCCTGCAGCACATAGTGCCGATACCCGGTCTCCTCATCAATATAGCTTCCGTCAATCAGACCCTCGCCATATATCATCACATTCTCAATATCGGCGCCATAAAACAGACTGTTCGCAAAATACGTATGTCCATGGTCCTGCAGACCGGCATAGAGATTTATCTCCGGCTCATCATAATTCCCGCCCTCGCCCTTCTGCTTCTCATAGGACTTCGTGATATCTGTCCTCGCCGCATGCAAAACAGCACCTTTGCCAAGGTGCAGATTGACATTGCTTTTCAACCGAAGCGTATAAATATGGAAATCTCCTTCCGGTATCTCCACAGTTCCGCCGCCTGCCTCTGAAAGCACAGAAATTGCTTCATTGATTGCTTTTGTATTCTCCACCGGATTCTTCCCCGGGGCTGCACCATATTCCGTAATGCAGGCAGAGCGCTCCTTAAGAAGCGCTTCTGCCGTAATAGTGCAGCCGGTTGCCCGTTTTATCTCTGTCATTGTAATACCCATGCCTTTCCGATATTCTTAAGATATAATCCTTTAACTCTGATGTCACAGAATCACTATATCCACGGTATCATCCTTATCAATAGCTTCTCCCTTTGCCCCCATAATGCGTACATTCGAAAAGCTGATACCCTTCGCATTGCGCAGGAAAAAGCCGTGTCCCTGCATCGGCTCAATACCGTCCATCATCGCCGGCTTGTGTGCCTCCCCTTCCGCCGCCATGCGGATGCTGCAGTTTGACATCATGATATTCTCTACCGGCTGCTCTGCCAGACCATACATAAAGCCTGCCGCTGCTGTCGCCTCCGTTACCATAATATTGCTGATAATCACATTCTTCATAGCTGGTGTTGTCTCATCTAACGGATAAGGAGCCTTGTCCCATACATGCTTTTCCTTTCCGCGTGCACCACAGTAATAATACATATTAAATACAAACGGACACATAACCTTGTCCATAACAATATTATCAAACACCATATTCTCCATGGCGCCGCCCCTCTGTCTTCTGGTCTTTAAACGGATGCCTCTGTCGGTTTCCTGAAATACACAGTTAGAAATCGTCACATTTCGCACACAGCCGCTCATCTCACTGCCGATTACGACACCGCCGTGTCCATGCAGCATATTACAGTTTGTAATAGTAATATTCTCGCATGGCTGCTTGTCCGGTGTATCCTCCGTACCTGATTTGATGGCGATACAGTCATCTCCTACGTCTATGATACAGTCAGAAATACGCACATTTCTGGAGCTGTCCGGATCAATCCCGTCTGTATTCGGAGAATCTGCCGGATTCTTAATCTTCACACCGTGAATCACGACATCCTCACTGTAAATCGGGTGTACCGTCCATACCGGAGAATTCTCCAGTGTAATTCCCTCCAGGCGTACATGCTTGCAATGGTCGAAACATACAAAATACGGTCTTCTGTGAGGCAGCCCCTTGCTCTCCTTCCACCAGCGCTGTCCGTTTCCGTTCATTTTTCCCTGACCGGTAACAGATACATTCTCCTCGCCAGACGCAAAAATCAGCGGCTTGTACATAGAACCGGCGATTCCCTCAAATTCCATGGAAATCACCTCATAATTTTCAATATCATCCGTAAAATCCAGCAATGCACCTGCCTCAAGATGAAGCACCATATTGCTTTTAAGCTGAATGGAACGGGTATGATAGCTGCCTGCCGGCACATAAATCGTACCGCCGCCCTGTGCATTTAATCTCTCCACTGCCTGCTTAAACGCATCCGTCCAGTCATCATTTTTCACATAATCCTTTAATTCTGTAATTGTAAGCATCTTGCGTTCCTCCATATATATATTAGTTGCTCTCCCTGTTCCAGCCAAAGGAACAGGCTACTGCCTTTTTCCAGCCTGCTGTCTTCTTATCACGCTCTCTCACGGTAATGGACGGTGCAAAGGTCCGATTCATCTTCCAGTTTGTCAGCACATCCTCCTTATTCTTCCAGTAGCCGACTGCCAGTCCTGCCAGATATGCCGCACCCATAGCAGTTGTCTCAATACACTCCGGGCGCATAACCGGCACCTGTATCATATCAGCCTGCACCTGCAGAAGAAAGTTATTGGCGCTTGCACCGCCGTCTACCTTAAGAGCCGTCAGATCAATGCCGGAATCCTCCTCCATCGCGTGCAGCACGTCATTTACCTGATATGCCATTGACTCCAGCGTTGCACGCACGATATGATATTTGTTGACACCACGGGTCAGTCCCACGATACAGCCCCGTGCATAAGCATCCCAGTACGGTGCACCCAGTCCCGTAAATGCAGGAACAACATAACAGCCATTTGTATCCTCCACTCTGGCTGCCATCTCTTCCGTCTCAGCTGCAGAGCGAACCAGCCCCAGCTCATCACGAAGCCACTGAATCGCGGCACCTGCCACGAAAATAGAACCCTCGAGCGCATAATTTACCTTGCCGTCCAGTCCCCAGGCAATCGTTGTCAGCAGACCATGCTCGGAATGCACCAGCTTTTCACCAGTATTCATCAGCAGGAAGCCGCCTGTTCCATATGTATTCTTCGCCTCACCTGCCTGAAAACAGGTCTGACCGAATAATGCCGCCTGCTGGTCTCCTGCTGCCGCTCCAATCGGAATCGGTTTACCAAAATAGGATGCATCTGTTTCTCCGTAAACGCAGCTTGATGGCTTCACGTCAGGAAGCATACACGCCGGTATACCAAGTATCTCAAGAATTTCCTTATCCCATTCCAGCGTATTGATATTAAACAGCATCGTACGGGAAGCATTGGAATAATCGGTCACATGTACCTTTCCCTTTGTAAGCTTCCAGATAAGCCAGGTATCTACTGTTCCAAACAGCAGCTCTCCCGCTTCTGCACGTTCTCGTGCACCTGAAACATGCTCCAGAATCCAGCGAAGCTTTGTCGCTGAAAAATATGCGTCGATAATGAGTCCCGTTTTCTCACGAAAAACCTCCGTCAGCCCCCGTTTCTTCAGCTCATCACAGTATTCTGCCGTTCTGCGGCACTGCCAGACAATCGCCGGGCAGACCGGTTCTCCCGTCCTCTTATCCCAGACAATCGTTGTCTCTCTCTGATTTGTTATGCCAAGTGCAGCAATATCGTCCGGCTCTGCACCGACCTTCTGCATCGCCTCCACTGCCACGCCAAGCTGTGTTGACCAGATTTCATTCGCATTGTGCTCCACCCAGCCCGGCTGTGGAAAATACTGGGTAAATTCCTTCTGTGCCACGCTGACGATGCTGCCCGCCCTGTCAAACAAAATACATCTGTTGCTTGTTGTTCCGGCATCCAGTGCCATCACATATTTTCCCATATTCGTAACCCTCCATACTATAGCTGTCATAGATAGGAAAAGTATACCATATTTATTGTTATCTTTCCAGTCCGTATCTCCTTTTTGCGATGCTCTTCGTCATGCTAATCAGTTACCTCATGAATCACACGCAGAGCATTCTTATATGCCAGTTTTTCTATCTGACTCTGAGAAAAGCCTTTCCTTCCCAGCTCTTCAAAAAGCCTCTCCATCAGCAGAGGGCTGTTAATCTCTATCTCTCCGCGAATTCCGTCAAAATCTGTTCCCAGTGCCACAAAATCCTCACCGCCAAGCTTACTCATGTATGCAATATGCGCTGTCAACGCCTCCAACGTACTCTTCTCAGATACCGCATCTGCATTAAGAAACGCCCCGTAGAAATTCACTCCGGCAATGCCGCCTTTTTCCGCAAGTCCTCGAATCATCTCATCCGTCAGATTTCTCGGATGCGGGCTTAAAGAGCGTGCATTCGAATGCGATGCCACAAAAGGCTTCTTCGTAAGCTCCAGCACATCATAAAAGCCTCTGTCAGACAAATGCGACACATCAATTATCATCCCCAGCCCGTTCATATACCTGACAGCTTCCTTTCCGAAGGAAGTCAGCCCCTTCTCCATGATACTGCGTTCTCTGGAATTCGGTGCGCCAAAGCAGTTTTCCTGATTCCAGGTAAGACTTATCAGCCGCACCCCGTCCTCATAAAATCTTTCTATATTCTCAAGTCTTCCCTGCGCATGCCTGCCGTCCTCGATAGTCAAAAATGCCGACAGCCTTCCCTCACGGAAATTCTTCTCTGCCTCTGTACCGCTCCCGGCAAAGGCGATACAGTCTGTACTCTTTTCCAGTGAATTGCGAAACAGCTTAAGCAGCGACTGGTAATATATCTCATCCTCCGGCATGCCTTCCCTTCCCACAGGCGGAAAGAACATCGCAAAGAACTGCCCGAACATACCGGCGGCCTTCATGCGCTGAATATCGAGCATAGCCTCCGGCAGCTCGTAAATATCTTCTTTCTTTTTCATAAATCCCAGTCCTAATGTATCACAATGTAAATCCAGATATGGTATCATCCTTTTCCTCCATCTCCCATACAATAATGGAGTGTCACATTTTAAATATCCGAAAATGCAGCACTCCATTTCTATGTTCTTATACATTCATTATATGACTGCTTTCTGCCTGACAGAACAGCGTCTTATCACATCTGTCACTAAATCGTCACAATCACACCGCCGTCATTGGCATACATCGTGGCAACGCCTGCGGTATCCAGAATCACTGTTTCTTTCACCGAAATCTTAGCCAGAATCAGATTCTTTACAAGCTCTGCCCTCTCAGGGCAATTACAGTGGGAAATTATCAGCCTCTTCTTTTCAGGCTCCTTAACATCCTTTGCAACAATCTCTGCCATACGGGTCAATGCCTTATTCATCCCCCTCGCCTGCTCAAGCTTAAAAATCGTGCCCTCCGGCGTCGCACCCATAATCGGCTTAATGCTCAGTACATTGGCAATAATCGCCTGCAGATTGCTCAGCCTGCCATTCTTTCTCAAAGTATCCAGTGTTTCCAGCACAAAATAAGTATTCATCTCTTCAATAAATGCTTCCACCTGCTCCACAATTTCTTCAAAGGAAGCTCCTGCATTGGCAAGCTCTTCAATCTTAAGAGCTGTCTGTGTCTCACCTGCTGACGCAGAGCGTGAATTGAATACATGAATCTTTGTTGCAATATTGTTTTCCTCAAAAAGATTTTTGCCTAACACTGCACTGTTATATGAACCACTGAGCTGCTCGGAAAGTGTCACTACAAAAACACAGTCATAGCCGCCCTCATACGATTTCATATAACTCTCCGGTGACGGGCATGCCGATTTCGGACAGTTCGGCGATGCAGCAACTCTTCTGATAAAGTCCTTCTGGTCAAATGTCTCATCATCGATAATCTGCGCATCATCTATCATCAGTGTCAATGGGATTGACTGAAATCTGGGATTGTTTTTCTCAGCCTCTGGAAGCTCACAGCAGCTGTCTACCACGATTTTGTAATTCATAACACGTCCTCCTGTATATATATTTCGAAATGTGGTTTTTATTACTATATATCATAGCACAGCAGGACGATTTTGAAAAGTACTTTTATGAGAAAAATGCTCTCATCAGCCTGCACAGATTTTCCTGATCCTTCACACCCATTGTCTCTCTGGCGGAGTGCATGGCAAGAATCGGCACACCCATATCAACCGTTTTCATCGGCAGATGGCTGGATGCCAGACTTCCCAGTGTAGAACCTCCCGGTATATCGGAACGGTTCGCAAACTTTTTATACGAAATCTTATTCTTCCGGCAAAGCTGCTCCACGATGGCAACCGCTTCACAATCCGTCGCATATCTCTGCGTACCCGACTGCTTAAGCGCCACACCTTCATTCAGATAAATCTGATTTGTAATATCACATTTTTCCGGATGGTTCGGATGAATCGCATGTGCCACGTCCACAGACAGAAGCATTCCTCCTGCAACAGCGTTCAGATACTCCTCCCGGCTTTCTCCCAGAGACAGATACAGCTTCTCCAGCACCAGAGTCAGAAGGCTGGAATCACCTCCCTGCTTTGTCTTGCTTCCAACCTCTTCATTGTCAAATAATGCAATAAGATTGATACCGTCCTTTCTCTTTCCGTCGATAAGTCCGGTCACACATGCCTGCACACTCGTGATATTGTCAATACGCGGTGCACAGAGCATATCTTCCTCAAGCCCTGCAGGCTCTGCTTTATCAGTATTATAAAGGTTCAGCTCATAATCCAGAATATCCTCCGGCT
Source organism: Lachnospiraceae bacterium (assembly GCA_017624115.1). Lineage (GTDB taxonomy): Bacteria > Bacillota > Clostridia > Lachnospirales > Lachnospiraceae > RGIG8607. The sequence continues at coordinate 4,994 of JAGANQ010000064.1, read as the reverse complement.
TTACCGAAAGCTCCTTTGCAAGCGCCTTCATAAACCAGTTGTCATCCTGTTTACCGCCAAATAATGGCAGCATATCAACCTGACGGTTTAGCTCCACACCTTCATTCACCTTGCGGTTCATATGAATAGCCAGATTCGGAATCACACATACAGGACGCTTGAAATCCACCAGCCTGACCTCCGGCTCAAATACCTTCTTACTGCGGACTGCCACTCTTCCGGCAACAGAAAGTGGTCTGTCAAGCCAGGTATTCAGCACAGGTCCGCCGTAAACCTCCACATTTAACAGCGCATAGCTGCCCGGCTTCTCCGGCAACGGCTTAATCTTTAAGCAGGGCCAGTCTGTATGTGCCGCCTCCATGCGCAGCATATCGCCCTTTCTTCGTTCTTCTCCTATGGTAAAGCCAATCAGCGTTGAGCCATACGCCTTCAGATAATAGCCCTTTCCATTTTGAAGCTTCCACTCTTTATCCAGAAATATCTCTTCATATCCTGACTTCTTAAGCTGCTCTGCTGCCGCCTCCACTGCATGAAACGGAGAAACACTTTTCTCCAGCATCTTACACAACGTCTTAATATCCTGGTTCATTTTCTTACCTCCAACTAAAATATTTATGTTTCACTGTTCACAGACTATTTCTGCCTGCTTTAAAAAGCCCTGCAGTCTCTGCTCCCAGAAACGCTCCAACGATTTATCCATTGTAAACAGCTTCATTGATACACCACTTGTAAGCTGAAGCTTATCATTTTCATAACGTACATTGAAGAAGAGCCCCTCTACATCCGTGAGCTGAAACGTCAGTCCGCTCTGGATAAGAAGCTTCTCCACGCCGCTGTCTGCCATACGGAATACCAGTTTCATACTCTCCGGTGTTTTTTTTCCCTTAATCATCTGAAAGCACAGCGGCCGCAGCTCCTTCCACCTGCTGACCTTCTTCTCGGCAAGCTGCTCCCATTCCTCCTTTGTATAATACTCCTCACGGATATGACCGTCAATCACAAACGTATTCGCTGTGACAATCACAGCCTCCATAAGCTGAAAACCATCAAAGGTATCCTTCAAAAACAGCTTTTCCATAAAATCTCTTACATCTGTAACCGTGCAGACAAGCATAATCTCCTCCTTCTCCTCTCCATGTAACGCCGGATTTGCACCGCAAAGCGGCAACTTTCTTAGAACAGTATAACAAAATTTCTCCCATTTTTCCACTGTTTTCAAAATTTGTTAGCACTCATTTAAATTGAGTGCTAATTTTTTCTTGACATTTAACACAACAAGTACTAATATAGTAAGCAACGAGGGATTTTTGAGCGAAAATGTTAGTCCCGTCAGAGTATGCTGCTCTGGCATGACAGAATTTTACAGATAAAGGAGTGTTTTAAAATGGAAAAGCATGGTAGTCTTTCAATCAGCAGCGAAAATATTTTCCCTATTATTAAAAAGTGGATGTATTCCGACCACGATATCTTTGTGCGTGAGCTGGTATCCAACGGCTGTGATGCCATCACAAAGCTGAAAAAGCTGGATATGATGGGTGAATATTCTATCCCGGAGGACAATAAGTTCAAGGTACAGGTCATCGTAAATCCAGAGGACAAAACCTTAAAATTTATCGATAACGGTCTTGGTATGACCGCAGACGAGGTTGAAGAATATATCAATCAGATTGCCTTCTCCGGTGCAACCGATTTCCTTGCCAAGTACAAGGACAAGACCAATGAAGACCAGATTATCGGTCATTTCGGTCTGGGCTTCTACTCTGCTTTCATGGTAGCAGATGAGGTACACATTGATACGCTTTCCTATAAGGAAGGTGCACAGCCCGTTCACTGGGAATGCGACGGCGGCACAGAGTACAGCATGGCAGCCGGAAGCCGCACAGAGGTCGGTACAGAGATTACCTTATTCTTAAATGAGGATTCCGTTGAGTTCTCCAACGAATATCGTGTCCGCGAGGTTCTGGAGAAATACTGTTCCTTTATGCCGACAGAAATTTATTTAAGCAAGGCAAATGCAGAACCGGAATACCAAACAATTCCAACAGATGATTTGCGTGATGATGATACTATTATCGAAACCATCCATACAGAAGCAAAAACAGAAGAAAAGGAAAAAGAGGACGGAACGAAAGAAACCGTAGAAGTCTCTCCTGCCAAGGATGAATACAAGATTATCAAGCGTCCTGTGCCGATTAATGACACTAATCCTCTCTGGGCAAAGCATCCAAATGAGTGCACTGAGGAGGAATATAAGGAATTTTACCGTACTGTATTCCGCGATTACAAGGAGCCGCTGTTCTGGATTCACCTGAACATGGATTATCCGTTTAACTTAAAGGGTATTCTCTATTTCCCGAAAATCAACACAGAGTATGACTCCATCGAGGGAACGATTAAATTATATAACAATCAGGTATTTATCGCCGATAACATCAAAGAGGTCATTCCTGAATTCCTCATGCTCTTAAAGGGTGTCATCGACTGTCCTGACCTGCCGCTTAACGTATCCAGAAGTGCTCTGCAGAACGACGGCTTTGTCAAGAAGATTGCCGATTACATCACCAAGAAGGTTGCCGATAAATTATCCGGTATGTGCAAGACTGAAAAAGAAGCCTACGAGAAATACTGGGACGATATCGCTCCATTTATCAAATTCGGCTGCTTAAAGGATGACAAATTCTGCGAAAAGATGAATGACTATATTCTCTTTAAGGATTTAGACGGCAAATACCTCACTCTTCCTGAAGCACTTAAGGTGAATGATGAGGCAGAGAAGCCTGCTGACGCAGAAAATGTCGGAGATGCAGATGCTGACAGTGCAGAAGAAACAACAGCAGAACATGCGGAAGCAGATACAGACACGGATGAAGAGGACGAGAAGAAAAAACGCACTATCTTTTATGTAACGGATGAGGTACAGCAAGGTCAGTATATTAAGATGTTCAAGGAACAGGGTCTGACAGCCTTCATCTTAAATCACAATATTGACCAGCCGTTTATCAGCCACTTAGAGCAGAAGAATGAAAAAATCCGCTTCCAGAGAATTGATGCCGATTTGACAGAGGAGTTTAAGGAAGAAATTGATACCGAAGCTATGAAGAGCGATATTGATTCTCTTACTGAAACCTTCCGCAAGGCTCTGAACAACGACAAGCTTGATGTGAAGATTGAAAAGCTCAAGAACGCAGAGGTTTCCTCCATGATTACCCTGTCTGAGGAAAGCCGCCGTATGCAGGATATGATGAAGATGTACAACATGTACGGCATGGATCCTTCCATGTTCGGAAACAGCGAAACCTTAATCCTTAATTATAACAATGCGCTTGTTCAGTATATTCTGAACAATAAGGATTCTGAACATGTACCGATGATGTGCGAGCAGCTCTATGACCTCGCCATGATCAGCAACAAGCCACTGAAGCCGGAAGCAATGAGCAAATTTATCAAGAGAAGCAATGACATTATGATGCTGTTAGCAAAATAGCAGTATACAAGCAGGGAGGGACTGTCACTTTGGTGCAGCCCCTCCCTGCTTCCATTTTAAAATCTCCTCCAGGCGCTCCTTCACCTGCTTCTCCTGCCCTGCCATGCCCGGCCTGTAATACCGGCGATTTGCCAGCGCATCCGGCAGACACTGCATTCTCGCCATTTTCTCCTCCGTATCATGTGCATAGACATACCCCTCTCCATAATGCAGCTCCTTCATCAGACTTGTCGGTGCATTACAAATCTGCAGAGGCACCGGTTCTGCAGGAAGCTCCTGTATATCCTTCCTGCATTCTCCGCATGCTACGTAAAGCGCATTAGATTTCGGTGCCATGGAAAGATAAACGACTGCATGAGCCAGATGCACATCACATTCCGGCATCCCGAGGAAATGGCACGCCTGATACACGGAAACCGCTACCTGTAAGGCATTTGAATCTGCCATACCAATATCCTCACTGGCAAAACGCACCAGACGTCTTGCTATATAAAGTGGATCCTCACCGCCATCCAGCATCCGGTACATCCAGTAAACAGCCGCATCCGGGTCGCTGTTGCGCATCGACTTATGTAACGCGGAAATCAGGTTATAATGCTCTTCTCCGCTCTTATCATACAGCAAAGACCGCCGGTTCATACATTGCGCCAGCACCTCACGGTCGACACACAGCACCGCCCTCTCATCCATTCTGGTATTCAGAACTGCCATTTCCAACGTATTGAGTGCCGTCCTTGCATCTCCATTGGCAAACCGCGCAATCGCATCTATCTGCTCATCCTCTATCGCAATTTCCAGATTGCCAAAGCCCTTCGGACTTTTCAATGCACGTACAAGCAGTTCCCTCAGGTCAGCTTCCTCCAGTGCCTTCAAGATAAACACCTTACATCTGGACAGCAAAGCGGAATTTATCTCGAAGGAAGGGTTTTCTGTAGTGGCTCCCACCAGTACAATACTGCCCTTCTCCACATACGGCAGGAAGGCGTCCTGCTGTGCCTTATTAAACCGGTGAATCTCGTCTGCAAACAGCAGCGTGCGAATGCCCATGGTTCGATTCTGCTCCGCCTGTGCCATGACTTCCTTAACCTCTTTTATTCCGCTGGTAACTGCACTGAACTCAACAAATTCCGCACACGTCTGTCTGGCAATGATTCTCGCCAGTGTTGTCTTGCCGACTCCCGGAGGTCCCCAGAAAATCATTGAGGAAATCTGATCCTTCTCAATTAACTGCCGCAGAATCTTCCCCTTTCCAACCAGATGCTTTTGCCCCACATATTCATCAAAATTCTCCGGACGCAGACGGCTCGCTAACGGTGCCTCCTTCTCCCTGTTGTCAAACAGACTCATCTGTTCCATGTTACATGCCTCCTTATGCGCCGCTGTCTATTTCCAATATTTCTGCATATATTCCCCAGCTTTTTCTTTAGATACTTTGAATTTTTGCGATACCTTGTCTGCTGTCTGCCCCTTCGCCATTCCCAATTCCTGACATGTTTCTATCAATACCTGC
>JAGANQ010000063.1 GCA_017624115.1 Lachnospiraceae bacterium | reverse complement strand
GTTTCGTGCCGCTCTTGGCAGACGACGAGCAAAACGTAAGCGCGTAAATGTGTGTCTGAGCTCACAACCTAATCGTATTAACCATGGTTAGGAGCGAGTTCGCATTTACGCGCTTTTATATCGATTTTGTGAGGCGTCTGCCCTAGAGCGGCTAGAAACTTTGATTGTCTGTCTTTCCCTTAGCGGACATCTGACCTGGCTTGTCGGTTGCATCAAAGACACAAAATTTGCTTTCTAAAACTCCGGATGTAAGAAACTCTCAAATTTCGTGCCAATCTCCCCAAATCTTATATTTGAAAATATGCAGATTTTTTGCTTTCCTTAGCAATTATCACAAACTTACAGCTATGCAAAATGCAACAGCCTCTTGTTGATTGCACCAAAGATAAGAAGCTTAGTTCAGTATGCCTGCCGTTTCCAGATACTCCTTCTCAAGCCTGATTGCCTCTTTCATGGCAGCAGGGCTTGGAGCGCCCTTTGTCAGACGCTTTTCCACGCAGGTCTTTAAGGAAATTGCCTCGTAGATATCTGCTTCAAATACAGGACTGATAGCCTTGTACTCCTCTAATGTCATATCATCAAGAGAGATATTCTTATCAATACAATATAGTACTAGCTGACCAACGATACCGTGGGCATCACGGAATGGAACACCATGGTTTACCAGATAGTCAGCGGCATCAGTAGCATTAGTAAAGCCATTCTTTGCACTTGCTTCCATGACAGAATTACGGAAACGCATGGTGGCGAGCATACCGGTGAATAGCTGAATGCAGCCCTTAGTGGTATCAATCGTATCAAAGGTCAGCTCTTTGTCCTCCTGCATATCCTTATTATATGCAAGCGGAAGCCCCTTCATGGTAGTGAGCAGGGACATGAGAGCACCATAGACACGACCGGTCTTACCGCGTACCAGCTCGGCGATATCAGGGTTCTTCTTCTGCGGCATGATGCTGCTGCCGGTGCTGTAGGAGTCATCTAACTCAACAAACTGATATTCATTAGAATTCCAGATGATGACCTCCTCAGAAAAACGGCTCAGGTGCATCATGATGGTCGATAATGCACTTAAAAATTCAATCAGATAGTCACGGTCAGCAACAGAATCCATGCTGTTTAAGGTAGCACCGTCAAAATGAAGAAGACTGGCAGTGTACTCTCTGTCAAGCGGGTAGGTCGTACCGGCAAGTGCACCGGAGCCTAACGGGCACAGATTCATGCGCTTGTATATATCAGCAAGACGCTGGCGGTCTCTTTTAAACATTTCAAAATAAGCTCCAAGATGATGAGCGAGGGTAATCGGCTGTGCCTTCTGCAGATGGGTGAAGCCCGGCATAAAGGTTTCTGTGTTTGCTTCCATTATGCGAAGAACTGTGGACAGCAGCTCCTTTAAGAGTGCATCGGTTTCACGAACCTCGTCACGGATATAGAGCTTCATATCCAGAGCAACCTGGTCGTTGCGGCTTCTGCCGGTGTGAAGCTTCTTGCCTACATCACCGATACGTTCAATCAGGTGTGCCTCTACAAAGCTGTGAATGTCCTCGTAGGTCTCGTCGATAACGAAGGTGCCATTTTCTATATCAGCAAGAATTCCCTTTAAACCGGTGATGATTTCATCGCGCTCGGAATCCGTAAGAATGCCCTGTCTGGCAAGCATGGTTACATGTGCAATGCTTCCTTCGATGTCCTGCTTATAAAAACGCTGGTCAAAAGAAATGGAAGCGTTGAAATGGTGAACTAACTGGTTCGTTTCTTTAGTGAAACGTCCGCCCCATAATTTCATAAGAACCTCTCTTTCTATGCACAAAGTGCAAAATGTCCCTGTCGGACGATATTTTCTTTCGAATATTATATATCAAGATGTATATTGCGTCAAGAAACTATAATATTGACAATCCTCCTTTTTCATGTTAAGTTAATCCGGAAAGGAGGATTTTTGTTTTAAATTTAACAGAGGTAAACAAAGCGCCATGCACCCTTGCAAGGAGGGTTAACGAGGTGGAGAGATTATCGAAGGATTCGGCGGGTGCTCTCCCATGCGGCTTCAGGCGTGTGATATATCAGAAAAACAGCGGGCAACTGCAACACAAAGCTGATATAACTGAAGCACTGTCCAAACGCTCTGACCGGAGTCTGTGATGCAGGCAGTCAGTCCGCGCGGAGAGGAACAATCTGTGTAAGAACAGAATATAATAGACAAAAGAACCTGCCTGAGAAGACAGGCTGTTTTTTCTGTATCTGAAATAGGGCAGGAAAGGAACGAACATATGCGGAGTGCCGCATGAAAGGAGCGATTTTATGTGCGGAATTATTGGCTTTTCCGGTAATCTTGAGGCTGCACCGGTGCTGGTTGCAGGTCTGGAGCAGCTGGAATACAGAGGATATGACAGTGCGGGTATTGCCGTGCAGTCTGCAAAGGGTGTGAAAACAGCGAAGACTGTGGGGAATGTAAGCGTACTGAAGGAGAAAATAAAAGAAGAAACGTTTGAGGGAAGCTGCGGTATCGGCCATACCCGCTGGGCAACACATGGCGGAGTATCGGAGGAAAATGCACATCCACACCGTTTCGGAAAAGTAACGTTGATTCACAATGGAATTATTGAAAATTATAAGGAAATCTGGGAGGAATACGGAGCAGGAAAAACACTGGCTTCCCAGACAGATACAGAGATAGCGGCAGCCCTGTTTGATGCGCTGTATGAGGGAAAACCGGAAGAAACGATTCGCAAAGCGGTGAAGCTTCTGGAAGGCTCCTATGCGTTCTGCATTATGTTTGAAGGAGTGCCGGATACGGTGTACTGTATTCGCAAGGTCAGTCCGCTGGTGGCAGCAAGAGCGAAGGAGGGCTCCTTTGTGGCATCGGATGTGACTGCATTGATTGCATACACACAGGATTATTTTGTACTTCCTGAAGATACCATACTGGTACTTAAAAAAGAAGAGCTGTATCTGGAGGATTTGCAGGGAAGACGCGTGGAGCCGGAGATGCTCCATGTAAACTGGGATACGACTGCTGCGCAGAAAAATGGCTATCCGCATTATATGATTAAAGAAATCCATGAGCAGCCGGAGGCACTTCATAATACGATTGCTCCGAGGATGAAGGCAGGCATACCGGATTTTGAAGTCGATAAGATACCGGACCGTATTTTTAAAGAAATCAATCAGATCAAGATTGTAGCCTGCGGTACAGCCATGCACGCGGGGATGGTAGGAAAGGTATTGATAGAGAAGCGTGTGCGTATACCGGTTGCCGTGGAGATTGCTTCAGAGTTCCGTTATCAGAATCCGATTATTGATGAGAAGACGCTGGTTATCGTGATTTCCCAGTCGGGAGAAACGATTGATACGCTCGCAAGCCTTCGTCTGGCAAAGAGTGAGGGGGCATGTACACTGGGAATTGTAAATGTAAAAGGCTCTACGATTGCCAGAGAAAGTGATTATGTACTCTATACACATGCGGGTCCTGAGATAGCAGTTGCCAGCACCAAGGCATATACCGTACAGATAGCCGCACTGGTGATGCTTGCGATGCGCATGGCATATGTCAGGGGAAAACTGGATGAAGCAGGAATGAAGAAGGACTATGAGCTTCTGAAATCATCTGTGGAGGCGCTGAAATTATCTCTTACGCTGGAAGAGACAATTAAGGAGCTGACATATGCGCTGACAGATAAGGAGGATTTATTCTTTATAGGAAGAGGAATTGATTATGCCCTGTCCTGTGAAGGCTCTATCAAGCTGAAGGAGATTTCTTATATTCATTCCGAGGCATATGCGGCGGGAGAATTGAAGCACGGTACGATTTCGCTGATTACAGAGGGCGTGCCGGTGATTGCGATTGCTACGCAGGAGAGTGTTTATGCCAAGATGATATCCAATATCCGTGAGGTAAAGGCAAGAGGTGCACTGGTCATTCTGATTACGCAGGAGGACATGGAGGCAGAGGAGGCAATCTATGACTATCATTTGACAATCCCAAAGCTTCCGGATGAGTTTACGCCGATTCCGACGGCAGTTATTCTGCAGCTGATAGCTTACTATACCTCTGTACACAGGGGCTTAAATGTGGACCAGCCGAGAAATCTGGCAAAGTCGGTGACGGTAGAATAGATGGTTAAAAAACTAACGCAATTTGTTAGTGCAATTTCCCGGAATATGTTGTATAATGAGAATGTAAGCGCTTACATGCAGCGCAATTCGAAACACATATTGGGAAGGGAATGGTAAGAGAATGGCAATTAACGTAATTGATGAAGCAAAGAGATGTTTACACTGTAAAAAGCCCATGTGCCGGACAGGATGTCCTATCAACACACCGATTCCGGATATGATAGCGACCTTTCTCGCAGGGGATATTACAAAGGCAGGAGAGATGGTGTTCGAGAATAACCCGCTGTCCATGCTGTGTTCCTTGATTTGTAACCATGAGAATCAGTGTCAGGGACATTGTGTTTTGAATCACAAGGGTGCTCCGGTGCATATCAGCAGTATTGAAAATTATATTTCTGAGAACTACTTTGCCAAGACGAAGCTGACACAGAAGACGAAGAACGGAATCAAGGCAGCCGTGATTGGTTCCGGCCCGGCAGGACTTACGATTGCGATTCTGTTAGCTCAGAGAGGCTATGATATTACCATTTTCGAATCGAAGGATAAAATCGGCGGCGTGCTGCGTTATGGTATCCCGGAGTTCCGTCTGCCGAAGAATCTGCTGGATAAATATTATGACCAGTTAATCAACCTCGGCATTAAAATCAGACCGAATACAGCTATCGGAAAGTCAATCGGCATCGATGAGATGTTCCGTGACGGTTATAAGGCGATTTCCATCGGAACCGGTGTATGGTGGCCGAATACCCTGCACATCAAGGGTGAGACGCTCGGACATGTACACTATGCGATTCATTATCTGACAAATCCTGATGTATATCATCTGGGTGATAATGTCATTATTATCGGTGCCGGAAATGCGGCAATGGACGTTGCAAGAACCGTTATCCGCCACGGCTCCAGAAATGTTACGGTATATTCAATCAACAGCACCTATGCCGCAAGCCGTGTAGAGGCGGAATTAGCGATGATTGACGGTGTTGTATTCGAATACAACAAGGCACCGGTAGAGATTACGGATGAGGGTGTATACTTTGTAGATACGGTATGCGATGAAGAAGGTCATGTGATTGAGAAGGTTGGCGAGCCTGTCCTTCATAAGGCTGATTCTGTCATGATTTCTATCAGCCAGGGTCCGTCCAGTCTGATTCCGAATCAGACACACGGTCTGACAACAACCAAGAACGGTCTGGTGGTAGCTGACCCGAGAGGAATTACGGAGCGTCCCGGTATCTTCGCTTCCGGTGATGTTGTAAGAGGTGCAAAGACCGTAGTTGAGGCAGTTGCTTACTCTAAGCAGGTGGCAGATGCCATGGATGAATATATGCAGAGTCTTCCGAAGGAAGAAAACGAGCAGTAATGTGCTGTAAACAGCAGAGCATAAAACGCTGCCCGGCGATGGAATTTTCTGTCGCCGGGCAGTTTTTGCATTATGAAAAAGGTTGAGAAACAAAATTGGATATGCTAAGATATACGCAAAGGGAAAGAGATTTAGAGATAGAATGGAGACTGACATGAAAGTGATTTTGGCAAGTGCATCGCCCAGAAGAAAGGAGCTTCTGGGACAAATCTGTTCTGAGTTCGTGTGCATTCCGAGCCGGAAGGAAGAGAAGATAACAAAGACACTTCCGGAGGAAGTGGTATGTGAGCTTTCTCTTCAGAAGGCGGAGGATATCGAGCGACAGGCTGAAAAGGAAGAGGATATGCTGATTATCGGCTCCGATACGGTGGTAGCGTATGAGGACATGATTATGGGAAAGCCGCAGGATGAAGCAGATGCGTATAAGATGCTGTCTGTGCTGCAGAATAATACCCACAGAGTGTGCACAGGTGTGACACTGATTCTTTACAGGGCGGGACAGAGAAGCGTCCGAACCTTTTATGAAACGGCACAGGTTACGATGTATCCGATGAGTGAAGCGCAGATAAGGGCATATATTGCTACGAAGGAACCGATGGACAAGGCAGGTGCCTATGCAATTCAGGGAAAATGTGCCGTATATATTAAGTCGCTTTCGGGAGAATATAATACTGTGGTCGGTTTCCCGATTGCGCGGATTTATCAGGAGCTGTTAAAGGAAGGTATAGAATTATGTTAAGGCTGATTGCCAGTGATTTAGACGGAACATTATTGCAGAACGGAGCGCAGAGTCTTACAGAGAGGGCAGCAGAGCAGATACGGTGTCTGCAGGAGCAGGGAGTAATATTTGCGGCGGCGAGCGGCAGACAGTATCCGAATCTGCAGCGGCTGTTCGGAGGGCTGTCGGAGCAGATGGCATTTATCTGCGAAAATGGTGCGTATGTAGTATACCGGGGTGAAGAGATTGCTTCCGTTCCGATGGAGCGTTCTCTGGGACTGGAGATAATGAGAGACATTTACAGCATGGAGGGCTGTGAAATTCTGCTCTCGGGGAAGAATACCTCATATTTACAGCCAAAATCTGAGGAGTATCTGCACCGCATGAAGAACATTGTCAAAAATAATGTGACAGTGGTTGAAGATATTATGAAGGTGGAGGAGCCGTTCCTCAAGATATCGGTCTGTCGTCTGGAAGGAATCGGGGAAGTGGCAGAGCATTTTCACACTGCCTTTGGACACAGGGCAAAGGCAACTGTGTCAGGCTTTGCATGGCTGGATTTTACAGCAGAAAATGTCAATAAGGGGACAGCGCTTACGGCGCTGCAGCAGAAACTGAGTATTACACCGGAGGAAACGATGGTGTTTGGAGATAATTATAATGACCTGGATATGTTTTCCTGTGCGGCAGAAAGCTATGTGATGGAGAGCGCTGTGCTGGAGGTAAAGGCATATGCGAAGGCGGAAGCAGCCTGCGTGGAGGAAGTATTGGACAGGCTGCTGGCAGAAGAAACACAGAAAGGCGGACTGAAGTGATGGTAAAACTGATTGCATCTGATATTGACGGAACGCTGGTTCCCGATGGGTCTGATAAGATTAATCCTGAAATTTTCCGGGTGATTACGCAGCTGAAGCGGCAGGGAATTTATTTCGTGGCGGCGAGCGGGAGACAGTGGAAGAGCATAGAGCGGCTGTTTGAGCCGGTTAAGGATCAGATATTTTATATTGCGGAAAATGGTGCCTATGTAGGTGCCAGAGGCAGGGAGCTGTTTACCTTTCCGATGAAGCCGGAAGAGGTAAAGGAGATTATCCGGGATGTGCGTCAGATACCGGATTGCGATCTTATGCTGTCCGGCAGAGATGTTATCTATATTGAGAGTAAGAATCAGACCTTTATTGACTATCTGATTCTTGGGTATCACAATGAGGTGAAGATGGTGGAGAATCTGGAGGAGGTCGATGATATGATTATCAAGGCATCTATCTATCATCAGGGTTATAACGCATTTCAGGCAGCGGGAAAGGTTATGCTGCCGAAATGGGGCGCCAGACTTAAGGTAGTGACAGCAGGACGCGAATGGCTGGACATCATGGAGCGTCATGTCAATAAGGGAGCGGCACTGAAGGAGATTCAGGAGAGTCTTGGAGTTCTGCCGGAGGAAACGATGGCATTCGGGGACAATCTGAATGATATAGAGCTTCTGGAGAGAGCGAAATACAGCTATGCGATTGGCAATGCCAGAGAAGAGGTCAAGGAAGCTGCCGATTATATAACAGACACCAATGTAAATGACGGAGTGCTTAAGGTAATCCGCACATTGATTAGATAAAGAACAGGGAGGAAATCATATGGATGGCTATGAATTAGAGTGTGCTGAGGTATTCTTAAAGGAGCAGGAGAAGCTGCTTGGTGAGGAGGTTCTGGAAACTGTGGAGGAAGCAGTGGATTTTCTGGAGGACTGCTTTGCTGTAGTTCTGGATTCTGTAAAGGATATCAGAGAGTATTGGGATGAGAACGGTATGGACATCCAGGGAATGAGCGATGACGATATTCTGGATTCCGCGGAGGTATTTGAACTGCCCTGTGGAAAATATCTTGTGGTGGAAGCATGAGATTTCTTCATACGGGCGATTTGCATATCGGAAAAACGGTGCATGAGTTCAGTATGCTTAAGGATCAGAGCTATATTCTGAACCAGATAGCTGAAATAGCAAAAAAGGAACGGGTGGACGCATTGCTGATAGCAGGAGATGTCTATGACCGTTCTGTGCCGCCGGCTGAGGCAGTCAGTGTGTTTGATGCTTTTGTGGAGCAGATAAGAAATCTCGGTATTACCATTTATGTAATCAGCGGTAATCATGACTCGGCGGAACGGTTGAGCTTTGCGAGCGGACTGCTTAAGAAGCAGGGTCTGATAATAGAAGGTGAGGCAGACGGAAAAGCGAGACAGTACCGTCTGTCGGATGAGACAGGGGAGGTCTGTCTGTATCTGCTGCCTTATCAGAAGAACACACAGCTTAAAGAAGCACTCGAGGCGGTATGCGTGGATGAGAATGCCGTAAATATTCTGATGGCACACGCATTTGCGGTGGCGGGCAGCGAGCTGCCGAAGCTGTCGGATTCGGAGGTGCTGCCGCAGGTTGGAACGGTAGATGCGGTGGACGTCTCGCTGTTTGATAAATTTGATTATACTGCACTCGGACATCTGCACGGAGCGCAGCAGATAGGGACAGGTGCGGTATACTATGCAGGTTCACCGCTAAAATATTCTTTTTCTGAATGCAACCAGGAAAAGTCTGTGTGGCTTGTAGAGACGCAGGGCAGAAATGTGTCGGTAAAGAGATGGCCTCTAAGACCGCTCCATGACATGCGTGAGATAGAGGGAGAATTATCCGTGCTGATACGTGAGGACATAGCATCACTGGCGGACAGAGAGGATTATCTGTCCGTAACTCTGACAGACAGGGAGGAGCTGCTGGATGCCATGGGATCGCTTCGGACAGTATACCCGAATGTGATGAAGCTCATCCTCAAAAAGAATCTTGCCGGGGAAGAGATGAGCTGGGAGTCGGCAAAGCAGGCACGGGAAAAATCGCTGCCTGAGCTGTTTTCAGAGTTCTATCAGGCTGTGCGCGGTGAGGAGCCGGATGAGGAACGTCTTGCTGTTATCAGGGAGGCGTCAGAAAAAGCCATGGAGGAATAGGAAGGTATGATTGGATGAAGCCGGAGCGTTTGATTTTAAGTGCGTGGGGGCCTTACCCGGAGGAAACGGATATTGATTTTAAGAAAGCTGGAGAGGATGGGCTGTTCTTAATCACAGGGCCGACCGGTTCGGGCAAGACGACATTATTTGACGGAATCAGCTTTGCCCTGTTTGGCGAGGTCAGCGGCAGTGTCAGGGAGAACAGCAGCCTGCGCAGTGATTTTGCAATGCCGGAAATGGAAACCTTCGTGAGATTATTTTTTGTACACAGAAAAAAGCATTATGAGATATTCAGAAGTCCTAGATATGAGCGGCAGAAGAAGCGCGGCAGTGGTACAGTAGCACAGGCAGAAAAGGCAGAGCTTTTCTGCGAGGGAGAGCTGCTTGCAGACGGAGCCAGGGAGGTTACAGAGGCAATGCAGGCTCTGCTTGGTCTGAATGCGGTACAGTTTAAGCAGGTATCGATGATTGCGCAGGGAGAATTCCAGAAGTTGCTGATTGCGGGGGCAAAGGAGAGAACGCAGATATTCCGCACGATTTTTCATACAAGGAATGTGGAGACAACGTGCAGGCTTGTAAGTGAACAGGCGAAGGCGCTCTATGCTTCCTATAATAATCTGATGCAGAGGATACAGGAGGCTGCCGCAGGAATTGAAGCGGATACAGAGGAAGAGCTGTCAGAGCTTTGTGTGAAAAAAGGAGATTTTGCGCAGCTTCTGCAGGTATTGTCAGGATGGATAGAGAAGGAAAAAAAGGAATATAAGAAGAAGGATAAAGAATATACTGCACTTGAAAAGGAAACTGCAGGGGCGGCGCTGCTGATAGAGCAGTCAAAGCGCAGACAGCGTCTGCTGGAGAATATAGAGGCGTTTTGCGAAGAACAGAAGCTTCTGCAGCAGTATCTTGAAGAGCAGAAGAAAGAGCTTGAGCGTATTTCGAAGGAACAGCCGGAGGAAAAGCTTGCTTCCATAGAAGAAGCGCTTGCCACAATACAGGAACAGAAGGAAATATATCTTAAGTGGAAGCGGGAACAGGAGGATTTGACAGCAGAGGAGCAGGAGCTGCAAAAGCTGCAGGAACAGTATCTTGCACAGGAGCAGAAGGAAAAGGAAAGTCAGGCAGGGTATGAGCAGATTTTTTCGATGTACCGTCGGATGAGCGCAGGAATCCTGGCAAGGGATTTAAAGGAAGGCATACCGTGTCCTGTATGTGGTTCACTGAAGCATCCTCATAAGGCACAGGAGGCACAGACGGTCAGTCAGGAGGAGTTGGAACGGGCAAAGAAGGAATGGGACAGACAGAGAGAAAAAACTGCCGGTCTGCATGCCAGAACCGCAGAATGCTATGCACAGGTCCGTGTCCACCGGGAACAGCTTGAGAGAGAGGCCTTACAGCTTCCGAGGGAAGAGACACTCAGTCAGGAGGAAGAGAATCTGCTTCAAAAGAAAACCTATTATAAGAAGATAAAGGAGACAGCAGAGAAGCAGAGAAAGGATATCGAGAAAAAGCAGCTTGAGGCAGAACGTCTGCAGGCCAAGCAGGAGGCTCTGGAACGGGAACTGTCTGAATGTCCGCAGGAACAGGTATCATATTCAGAGGAATGGCTTGCCGGGTGCAGAGAGCAGATGGACAGGCTGACTGCAGAGAAGGAACGACTGAATGCCCGCATTACGGTCAATGAAAAATCATTGAAATCTATACAGGATAAGCAGGGGGATGTGACTGAATTAAAGAAGCGCTATGGCATTGTCTCAGATGTAGAGCAGCTGATTAAGGGAAATAACCCGAAGCGTCTGGTGTGGGAGCAGTATGTATTATCCGTGTATTTTGATATCATGCTTCATGCGGCGAACCTGCGTCTGGCGCCAATGAGCGATGGAAGGTATGAGATGTTTCGCGTCGAAGGAGTAGGAGATCTGCGCAGCAGGGACAGTCTGGAAATTGAAGTGCTCGACCATTATACCGGGAAGAAACGTTCAGCAAAAACGCTTTCCGGCGGGGAAGCATTTAAGGCATCCTTAAGTCTGGCGCTTGGCATGTCAGATATGATACAGAGCTATGCCGGAGGTATCGAGGTGGATGCGCTGTTTATCGATGAGGGCTTTGGGGCGCTCGATGCGCAGTCATTGGATCAGGCATTGAATGTTCTTCAGGGACTTACGGGAAAAAACTGCATGATAGGCATTATTTCGCATGTCCAGGAGCTTAAGGACAGGATTGAGAAACAGATAGTGATAGAAAAAACAAATACGGGAAGCAGAGTAAAAGGATGAGCGTATGATGAGAGGGAAATATCTGCGGGCAATGGTGGCTGCCATTGTTCTGTCATTCAGTCTGACAGGCTGTACACAGGAAACACTTTCGAAGGAGATTGTGTTTACAACGGGACTGAAGGAAAACGAGATATTCAGAATAGGCGGACTGACGGGTACTGTTGCAGAGGCAAATCTGCTGCTTGCAAACGTAAGAAACCAGTATGAGGAAGCCTTTGGAGAGGAAATCTGGAATCAGAAGATAGAGGGAGAATCCTTCAAAGATTATGTGAAGGAAATGGTGAAAAACCAGCTTGCACAGTTAAAGTGTATGGTGCTGTATGCGGAAAAAGAGGGAATTGACCTGTCGGTAGAGGAGGAGGAATGTCTCCGGCTGGCGGCGGAGGATTATTTCGGGGATCTGAGCAGTAAAGAACAGCAGAGTCTTGGAACCTCTGTGGAGGAGGTATATCAGCTGTATAAGAATCTTGCCGTTGCAGAAAAGGTATATGACAGGCTTACACAGGATGTAGATGAGGAAATCAGTGATGCGGAAGCAAAGGTGATTGTGGTATGGCATATTTTCAGGGCATACTCAGAGGATGCGGAAGAACAGGACAGGAAGCTTCTGGAGGAGCTGCGGGAGCAGCTGGTTACGCAGGAAGCGGATTTTGCTTCTCTGGCAGAGGAATACAGCGATGACGATAAGCTGGAATATGCGTTTGGCCGCGGTGAGATGGAGAAGGAATTTGAGGAGGCTGCGTTTGCTCTGAAGGCAGGAGAGGTAAGTGATGTGATAGAAACAGAATCCGGCTGCCATATCATTAAGTGTATCAGTGATTATGATGCGGCGAAAACAGCGCAGAATAAGCTATCACTTTTGAAAAAACGCAGGCAGGAAGCATTCGACAGTGAATATATTGCATTTACCAGAGGGCTTGTTTCCGACTTCAATGAGTCTGCGTGGGAAAAGGTGGAATTTGACAGTCTTTCGGGCATTGATAATAAAAATTTCTATGAAATATATGAGAAATACTGGCAGGAGCTGAAGCAGTAAGAGTAACAGATAATACATTTACTTTATGAGAAAAAGTGGGTATGATAAAGAAAATGGCAAGGAAAGGGCAGGGTGGGAAGATGATTTATAAAGAGATAAAAAAGCTCGTAGCTTATGGACTGGAAAATAATCTGATAGAGAAAGAGGATGCGGTATATGCGACAAACCGCATTTTGTCAGTGCTTCATATGGAGAGCTATGAAGAGCCGGAGGAAAGCTTTGAGAATATTGAACTGGAGCCTGTATTAAAGAAGCTTCTGGATTACGCATATGAGACAGGTGTGCTGGAGGAGAACAGTGTTGTGTACCGTGATTTACTGGATACGAAGCTGATGGCATGTCTGATGCCGCGCCCGTCGGAGGTTATAAGGAAGTTCTGGGACAAGTATAAGACTTCACCTGTGGAGGCAACGGATTATTTCTACAAATTAAGTCAGGACAGTGATTATATCCGCCGCTACCGCATTAAGAAGGATATGAAATGGGTTGTTGATACGGAGTATGGTGCTCTGGATATCACAATCAATCTGTCGAAGCCGGAGAAGGATCCGAAGGCAATCGCCGCAGCGAAGCTGATGAAGCAGAGCAGCTATCCGAAGTGTCTGTTATGTAAGGAAAATGAGGGCTATGCAGGCAGAGTCAACCATCCGGCGAGGGATAATCATAGAATTATTCCTATTACGGTAAATGGGCAGGACTGGGGCTTTCAGTATTCTCCTTATGTGTATTACAATGAGCACTGCATCGTGTTCTGCGGTGAGCATGTGCCGATGAAGGTGGACAGAAGTACGTTTGTGAAGCTGTTTGATTTTATTAAGCTGTTTCCGCACTATTTCCTCGGCTCCAATGCAGATTTGCCGATTGTAGGAGGCTCGATTCTTACGCATGACCATTTCCAGGGCGGCAATTATACGTTTGCCATGGCAAAGGCTCCGATGGAGAAGCGGTTTACGGTTCCGGGCTTTGAGGATGTGGAGACCGGTATCGTAAAGTGGCCGCTCTCTGTAATCCGTACCCGCTGTAAGGACGAGAAGCGTCTGATTGAGCTGGGTGAGAAGATTTTGAATAAATGGCGCAGCTATACAGATGAAGCTGCCTATATCTTTGCGGAGACGGATGGTGAGCCGCATAATACGATTACACCGATTGCCAGAAAGGTCGGCGATACATATGAGCTGGATTTGACACTGCGCAACAATATTACGACAGAGGAATGTCCGCTCGGTCTGTATCATCCGCACAATGAGCTGCATCATATCAAGAAGGAAAATATCGGTCTGATTGAGGTTATGGGTCTGGCGGTACTGCCATCCAGATTGAAGGAAGAGATTGCCTTATTGAAGGAATATATTCTGGAGAATAAGGACATCCGCTCGAATGAGTCCATTGCCAAGCATGCAGACTGGGTGGATGAGTTTAAGGGACAGTATCCGTCCATCACAGAGGAAAATGTAGAATATATTATAAAACAGGAGATTGGCAAGGTGTTTAAGAGGGTGCTGGAGGATGCCGGTGTGTACAAATGCACAGAGGAGGGCAGAGCAGCATTTATGAGATTTGTGGAAAGCCTGTAAAGCCAACGAGAAAGATGCGGGTCTATTTTCAAACTATGGCACAGTATGGATGGAACGAAATGACAATCGCCGGAATAAAAGTGACCACTTAATAGAAAGAAGAGTTTAAGAAAAACTTCGGAGGCAGAAGATGCTATCCGAAGTTTTTTTTGCTTTTTGGAAAGATTTTTTTAAAGTTTTTTCATTTTCTGCCTTTTTTTGGGGTAATCTGCAACGGTTCTGCAACGCTTTGTTTGGTATAATAGTACCAACTAATTACCAAAAGTAAAGGAGATAAACATTATGAAGAGAGGATGCAAAATCAAAAGAAAGGTAATTGCGTGGATGTTTACATTCGTAATGGTGTTGATTATGACACCATCAACTGCTTTTGCAAATGCGGGAAATGGAACGGAGCAGCATACACATGGAACAGAGTGGAATACGGATAATGCACTGCCTACAGCAGAAGGAAATTACTATTTAACAACGGATATAACTCTGAGCTCTACATGGGAGGTTACGACAGGAACTGTTAACTTGTGTTTGAATGGTCACGTTATAAAAGCAAATGGCAATATACGTCTGATATCCATATCATCTGGCGCAACATTAAACATTTATGAATGTCAGACAACAGAGCATAAGTTTATTTCTTCTAAAGAAGGTGCATGGAAATTAGATGAAACCTTAGGTGACAGGACTATTCAGGGGGGAGTTCTTACTGGTGGAAATTTCGAACATGGTTCAGCTATTTTAAATGATGGTACATTGAATTTATATGGTGGTAATATTGTAGGTAACACTTCCACGTCATCTGACCATGCATATGGTGGTGCTATTTATAATCGGGAAAATGCAACTGCAACCATTTACAATGCTGCAGATGTAATTGGAAATTACGGAAATGCACATGGAGCAGCTGTTTTTAATAACGGAATCTTTTATAATTATGGAAATATTAATGAGAATGTAGGAAGCTATTCATCAGTAAGAAATAACTTGGGAACCTTTTATAATGGTACAGAAGAAAATCATGCTGATGCGACCATTAATCAGAATTTATCGAATGATAAAAATGAACAAACAGCTGCAGGAGGTGTGGCAAATTATTCAGATTCGCATATGAAACCTGCTAAGTTTTTTAATTATGGACAGATAAATGAGAATGAATCTAAACGAAGCTCCGGTGGTGTAATTAACAAAGCAGGTGAATTTACAAATTATGGTACAATAAATAATAATATTGCTGCCAGACATTGTGGCGGTGTGGATAACACTTCAACTGCTGGAAATCGTCGCGAGTACGAAGGGACATTCTTTAAAAATTATGGTGAAATTAATGGAAATATTGCAAATGGTACTCAAAATGGTGGAACAGGAAGTGGCGGAGGTGTCTATAATGAGGGCAAAGCACCGTTTTATAATTATGGTTCTATTTGTAATAATAAAGCAGCGACTTCTGGAGGCGGCATTTTTATCAGCAATGATACTTGCAGGTTGATTGTAGGCGGAGATTCTGTGATTACAGGAAATGAGACCGGCTCATTTGACGCTGACAATCAGATTTCAGATGCAATAACAAGTAATATTTGTTTGAATAATGCTAATAGAAGTAAAATTACGTTTGATACCACAGGTTTAACAAACAATGCAAAAATGGGTGTACATATTGGACAGGATAGGAATACAATGGGTATAGTTACAAGTGGATATTCAGACGGATATAGTGGCATAGATGCGGAAAGGTACTTTTTTGCAGACAATACCAGTCAAATGATAATGCTTAATAGTAATGAAATAATAATACATACACATGATTGGACTTATGAAGCAGATGGAAATGTGATGCAAGCATATTGTACGATTGATAGCTATGGTTCGCAGTGTTTTTATTACGGAACAGAAGCTTCTCATGATAATGCTCTGACATTAACCTTGACGGTATCTGATGCAGATTATTCCGGTAATCCTTACCATGGTGCAGGGATAAGCAAATCGGAACAAGCTGCATGGGCAGCAGTAGGACTGACTGTTCCGGAAATCCAGTATGTGAAAGAAGGAGAGACAGCTTCCAGTCCTGATGCGCCTGTTGATGCAGGATTATATAAGGCGACCATAACTGTTGAGGATAAAACGGCAGAAGCTGCATTTACGATTTTTCCGGGACAGGATGATGGTGATGATGACAACGACGACTATGACAGTGATAATGACAGCAATGATTCCGGTTCCTCCGGCGGCTCATCTTCCGGTTCATCCTCCGGCAGCGGAACAGCTTCTGTGCCGAAGACCGGTGTACAGGACAAGGGAGACTCGAAGGAATTTGTGAAGGCAGACGGCACCACCGCGAAATCCGAATGGGTGAAGCAGGGCGACGACTGGTATTATGCAGGAACAGACGGAAAGCTGAAAACCGGATGGTTTGAGGACAGCGACGGCGAGTGGTATTACCTCAACAAGGAAACAAGCGTCATGGAGACAGACTGGCTGCAGGATACGGATGGCAAGTGGTACTACCTCGATACCGAGAGCGGAGCCATGAAGACAGGCTGGCTTAAGGATGAGGACGGCGACTGGTATTACTTAAACCAGACGAGCGGTGTGATGGAGACACACTGGTACCAGGACGAGCAGGATGGCAAGTGGTACTATCTTGACGGAACTAGTGGAAAGATGAAGCTTGGCTGGTTTAAGGATGTCAACGGCAAGTGGTATTACTTTAATGAGAAGGCATCGCAGCAGAGCTGGTTTATGGTTGGCAGCGACTGGGTATATAACGGTATCGGAGAGAGACCGTTAGGCTCCATGTACAGGGGTGAGATGACACCGGACGGCTACTATGTCGATGAGACAGGTGCATGGGTGCAGTAGGCTCATACTGTGTAATTTCGTACAGATATACAAAAAGAAAATTCCTGACAGAGTTGTGATTTAAGTGAAAATCCGTTATACTAGGATAAGAGACCTGGTATAACGGATTTTTTAACATTTTGGGGCATGGGAGGACATTACATGGCAAGAACAGTAGCAATCGGTTTGCAGGATTTTGGGGATTTGATTCAGAAGAATTGTTTTTATATTGACAAAACATCATTCATTGAGGAATGGTGGGAAAGTAATGACAGTGTGACACTGATTACTCGTCCGCGCCGCTTCGGAAAGACGCTCAACATGAGCATGGTGGAGCAGTTCTTTTCCGTGGATTATGCAGGGCGCGGAGATTTGTTTGAAGGACTTTCCATCTGGGAGAATGAAAAATACCGGGAGATACAGGGAACGTACCCGGTCATCAGCCTCTCCTTTGCCAATGTGAAGGAGACGAACTATGAATCCGCAAGAGACAGAATATATCAGCTGATTACGGATTTGTATATTAAAAACAATTATCTTCTGGACAGTGCTGTCATGACTGAGGCAGACAGAGAGTTCTTCCGTTCTGTAAAAACAGATATGCCGGAGGTAGTGGCAACAATTGCGATTTATAAGCTTTCAGATTATCTGTACCGCTATTATGGAAAAAAGGTCATCATCCTTCTGGATGAGTACGACACGCCGATGCAGGAAGCGTATGTGGATGGATACTGGAGTGAACTGGTGGCTTTTACCCGGAGCCTGTTCAATTCTGCCTTCAAGACGAACCCATGGCTGGAGCGTGCGATTATGACAGGAATCACGAGGGTCAGCAAAGAGTCAATCTTTTCTGATTTAAATAATCTTGAGGTAGTTACAACCACATCGGATAAATACGCGACTTCTTTTGGTTTTACAGAAGAGGAGGTATTCGCTGCGTTAGATGAGTGCGGGCTGGAGCACGAAAAAGAAGAGGTGAAGCGATGGTATGATGGCTTTATCTTCGGAAGCCATAAGGATATCTATAATCCGTGGTCTATCCTGAATTTTCTGGACAAAGGCAATTTTACGACCTATTGGGCGAATACCAGCTCGAACAGTCTGGTGGGCAAGCTCATACGTGAAGGAAGCAGCCGTGTCAAGGAGAAGTTTGAATCATTGCTTAAGGGGGAAACGCTGCGGACGCAGATTGACGAGCAGATTGTATATAACCAGCTTGATGGTAATGAGAAAGCCATCTGGAGCCTTCTGGTAGCCAGCGGGTATCTGAAGGTGCTCTTCCATGAGAGCTATCGGGATATCCCGGAGGGAGCAGAGCCGATGTATGAGCTTGCACTTACGAACCGGGAGGTAAAGCTGATGTTCCAGAATATGGTGCGTGACTGGTTCTCGGCAGCAGAAGCAGATTATAACGATTTTATCAAAGCGCTGCTGCTGGGAGACAGGAAAGCCATGAATGCGTATATGAACCGTGTGGCGCTGAGCATATTCAGCTATTTTGACACCGGAAGGAATCCTTCGTGTGAGGAACCGGAGCGTTTTTATCATGGATTTGTGCTGGGACTGATGGTGGAGCTGCAGGACAGATATGTCATCACCTCGAACCGGGAGAGCGGGTTTGGAAGATATGATGTGATGCTGGAGCCTAAGAAGCCGGAGGAGTATGATGCCATCATACTGGAATTCAAGGTGCATGATGCGGAGGATGAGGAAACATTAAAGGAGACGGTGCAGGCGGCGCTCAGACAGATAGAAGAGAAGCAGTATGCGTCACAGCTTATGGCACGCGGCATACCAAAGGAGCGTATCAGAAGCTATGGATTTGCCTTTGAGGGAAAGAAAGTACTGATAGGGTGAAAAACAGGGATTTTTAAAATAAAGGATATTCCACCATATAAACAAATGATGAGGATATCCTTTTGTGTTTCTGGGAGATGCAGAAAACAATGTGAAATCTTTTAATGCAGATTATGTCAAAATATGGTATAATGTCGACAGACATTATACCGGCTCGGAGCGAAGCGAAGTAGCCATCCTGCGGGGAAAGCATGTGCGGAGCACATGGTATAATATTTTCTGATTATTTTTTTAGGAGTGATACTTTGAAGAAACCAAAAATCAACCTGGCTTTATACATACTCATTTTCCTTTTTGCGGGAATTGTGATTTTCGCAGCCTGTAAACAGACAAGCCAGCCTTTTCTTGCTATGTCGCTGCAATTAAAATTTGTGGGCGAATACAGCCAGAACGGGGGAGAATGGCAGCCATTAGGGGAAGATACAGACCTGTCAGCTTTTGATGGAGATTTGGCACTTCGTGGCAGATTTGACCCGGAGCTGCCGGAAGGAGCCTGCGTTTATTTTTATCTGGACCATATCGGCATGAGTGTATCGGTAAATGGCGATAATCCATACCAATTAAG
Source organism: Lachnospiraceae bacterium (assembly GCA_017624115.1). Classification (GTDB taxonomy): domain Bacteria; phylum Bacillota; class Clostridia; order Lachnospirales; family Lachnospiraceae; genus RGIG8607. The sequence continues at coordinate 38,856 of JAGANQ010000063.1, read as the reverse complement.
CAATGAAATCAATCCGGATATGTGTGGTACGGGTTGGCAGGAGTGGATACTGCCTGCTATGTCAGAGAACGATGTGATTGAAATTCAGCTGCATAATCCACACAGCTATGGAAATAAGGAAGCATACAACGAACTGTTGGATTCTCTTTATATGAGCGGCGAGACACAATTAAAACGACACTATGAAAAGGATGAGATGGCTTATCGCTATTTCTGCATCTTTGTCTTCGTGGCATCCATTGCCCTCATCGGAACGGCAATCGGCTATCTGCTTTTGCGTCTGCCAAACAGCACGCTGTTATTAAAGATGGGAGTTATGTCTCTGCTCATGGGTGTGTATATGTATCTTGACACAAAAGACATTTTTCTGCGAAATGATCAGATGGTGTTCAATACATACATGAGACAGGCAGCCATGATGCTTGCAGCCATGATGCTTGCTGCCGGAATCATGGAATTGCTGCAAGAAAAACGAAAGAAAATAGCGCAGATTGCAGTATACGTGTTGATGCTCGCAGATTTCATTTATATGGCAGTGTCCCTTGCCGGAATTATGAAAATTTATGATACCGGTATATATTGGGCGGTTGTTCAGGGGATTGTCAGCCTGATTTTGATTGTCCTTTGTGTCAGGGAAACGAAAGAAAGAGAAAAGCATGAGTGGATTATGCTGATTTCCGCCGGTGTGCTGTCTGTGATACTGATAGCGGAGCTTTTGAATGCCCGCCTTTCCTTGTGGCAGAGTGGAATTTGTATCAAAGCGGTCTTTGGCGTGCTGTTTGTACTCCTGTTACTTTGGGCAGTTAAGCTGGTGGCGGTCAACTATCAGGAATCCATCCGGGCAAAGGAGCTGGAGAAGGAATTAAAAGAGAATCAGATTAGTCTTGCCATGAGCCAGATACAGCCACACTTTATTTACAACTCACTCAATTCCATTTATCATCTGTGCGAGAAGGATGTCGGGATGGCACAGCAGGCAATCAGTGATTTCTCCGACTACCTTCAGAGGAGCTTAAGTGCAGTAGACCGCACGACCCTGATTTCCTTTGAGGAAGAGTTAAAACATGTAAAAACGTACTTGAAGCTGGAACAGCTTCGGTTCGGCAAGGATTTGAATGTTGTGTACCGCATAGAACGTGCAGACTTTATGCTGCCTGCCCTGTCCGTGCAGCCTCTTGTGGAAAATGCAGTAAAGCATGGCATCTGCCAGAAAGAGGAGGGCGTCGGAACGGTCATACTTATCGCGAAGGAATATCCGGACTGCTATGAGGTAATTGTGTCAGATGATGGTGTTGGATTTGTACCCGGAACAGAATATAACGGAAAAGGAACCCATGTAGGCATCCGCAACGTGCGGCAGAGACTTGACATCTTGTGCCACGCCACGCTTAAGGTGGAGAGTGAGCCGGGAAAAGGTACCACATCCACAATCCGTATTCCAAAGGAGAAAGAGGCATGAATATATTGGCGATAGACGATGAAGAGCTTGCGCTGGATGGACTTGTATCTGCTGCGAAAAAGGCAGAGCCATCCGCAAACATATATCGCTTCCAAAAGCCAAAGGAAGCGTTAGAGTTTTTTCAAGGAACACCCTGCGAGGTTGTACTGCTGGATATCCAGATGCGGAATATGAGCGGTGTGGAGATGGCAAAAGAAATCAAGCTTTTAAATCCCCATACGAATATTATCTTTGCCACAGGCTATACGGATTATATGAAAGAAGCTTTTGAGATGCATGCAAGCGGTTACATGACGAAACCGATTACTGCAGAAAAGGTAAAAAAAGAGTTGGAAAACTTAAGATTTCCCGTAAATCCTGTGAGAAAGATGCGGGTATATTTTCAGACCTTTGGAAATTTTGAAGTGTTTATTGATGGTCAGCCTGCAAAGTTTAAATATGATTTGACAAAAGAAATGCTGGCATATCTGGTAGACCGCAAAGGAGTATTATGTACCAGCGGTGAAATTATGGCACTTCTTCGTGGCGATAACTATTCACCCAGTTATTTCCGCAGCTTAATCAAGGATTTAAGGGATACATTTTCTGATGCAGGATGCGAAGATGTCATCATCAGACAGCGGGGAAAAATCGGCATTGATAGAGAAAAGGTGGGCTGTGATTATTACGACTGGCTGGATGGAAAAATCTATGCCGTGAATCTCTATCAAGGCGAATACATGGCACAGTACGGATGGAGTGAGATGACAGGCGCCGGAATAAAAGTCACAACTTAAATTTTTAATATTTTTTTCATTTTTTCTGCTTTTTAGGGCTAATCCGCAACGGTTCTGCAACGCTTCGTGTGGGGTATAATAACCAATAAATCACCAAAGAACGGAGGAGATATCTATGGACAAATCATATCATAGCTGTGACCTTTAAGCAGATTCAGACATCGGATCCGGAGCCAACACCGGGAACGGATGACGATGATAACGATGACAGTGATGATTCCGGTTCCTCCGGCGGCGCTTCTTCCGGTTCATCCTCCGGCAGCGGAACAGCTTCTGTGCCGAAGACTGGTGTACAGGACAAGGGAGAGTCAAAGGAATTTGTGAAGGCAGACGGCACCACCGCGAAATCCGAGTGGGTGAAGCAGGGCGACGACTGGTATTACTTTAATGAGAATGCACCGCAGCAGAGCTGGTTTAAGGTTGGAAACGACTGGGTATATGACGGTATCGGAGAGAGACCGTTAGGCTCTATGTACAGGGGTGAGATGACACCGGACGGCTACTATGTCGATAAGACAGGTGCATGGACGGGAGAGCCGGTACAGAAGTAGGAAACCAGATAGATGCTTATGAGCATGATAGTATGATATGCAGCAGAAGAACTGCCGCAGGAGAAAGCAAAAAGCTTTGCCTGCGGCAGCTGTTTATTTATTATAGAAAGTCTCAGATATTGATACTACGCTTTTTCTGATTTTGAAAGCAGGATAAACCCAGTGAGGAAAAGCAATGCCAGTGCCAGAAGACCATAGGTAGAGGTTCCGAACACAAAGGCACAGGCTGCGATAATCACCGGACCGAAGAAATCAGCAAATTTTCCGAAGATATCAAAGAAACCGAAATACTCGCTTGCCTCCTCCTTTGGAATCAGTTTTCCGTAATATGCACGGGAAAGAGACTGAATACCTCCCTGACACATACCTACTGCAATAGCGAGAAGCCAGAATTCCCATGCCTGGTCTAACTGGTAAGCAAACAGGCAGATAACAATATAGCACAGAATAAAGAATTTAATCAGCTTCAGAGAACCGAATTTCTCCGCAAGTCTGCCGCTTAAGATAGCACATGGAAAAGCGACAATCTGTGTTACTAAAAGTGCCAGAATCATGGCTGTACTGTCGATTCCTACCTCACCGCCGTAGGTGGTGGACAGCGAGATAATCGTATATACACCGTCAATATAGCAGAAATAGGCGATGACAAAGAAGAGAATTCTTTTATCATTTTTCAGCTTTTTAAAGGTAGCTCCCAGACGCTTGAATACATGGGAAACTGTGTGCTCACAGCGCTCAAGGTAGTAGGTCTGCTTTACATTCTTAAGAAGAGGGATTGTCATGCAGACCCACCACACAGCCGCTATCAGAAAGGAAAGCTGTGTTGCCTGCCCGGTGCTGAGACCGAAGGGGCGGGTGAAAATCAGCAGAATACCGGCAACAAACGGGATACAGCTACCTATGTAACCCCAGGCAAAGCCGTGGGAGGAAATCATGTCCATACGCTCATCGGTAGTTACGTCGGTAATCATGGAGTCATAAAATACATTGCAGGCACTGTAGGACAGGCGGGCGATGACAAATACAACTAAGAAGATGAGCCAGTGATTGGTGAAGGAAAGCACAAGCAGCGCAAGGATAGAGATACACAGGGAACAGGAAAAAATAGGTTTTTTCATTCCCTTATAATCGGCGATGGCACCGAGGAGGGGAGAGAGAATCGCAAGTATCAGGACAGACACAGCCGTCACGCTTGCCCAGATTCCTGAGGTTTCTGCTTCCGTGATTCCTGAATTTGCCGCAAGTGACTGGAAAAATATAGGTATCGTAGTGGCAACCAGCATAGTAAATGCAGAATTTCCTACATCGTATAAAATCCAGCTGATTTCGGATTTGGTAAGTTTTTCTTTCATGGTAAAGCTCCTTTGTGATTTTTGCTGGCACATGCTTCTGCGGACAGGTAAAGAGGTACACTGTGTGTCAGAGAGTCATATGCTATTATCAGTATACTGAATAAAATCAGATTTGACTATCAAAATTTTGTAAAAGCTTAAAATATTTTATAAGTTCCTGCAATTTTAACAGCTGAAAGCTTTACATAGGTATACTGTTTTGTGATATACTATTTAAAGCAACACGCGCTCGGCGCGTAGAATCTCGCGAGCGAGATTCTTTGTTCTTAGATAAAATATAACAGTAGAAATGAGGAAAAGTATGGACAATTTGAAGTTACCGGAATATGAGTTGATAGAAAGGAGAACATTGACGGATATTCAGGCAGAAGGCTATCTGCTCCGGCATCGAAAATCCGGCGCCAGAGTTTTTGCGATTGAGACAGAGGATGAGAATAAGGTATTTAACATAGGCTTCCGCACACCGGCGCCGAACAGTACAGGTGTGCCTCACATTATTGAGCACAGTGTGCTGTGCGGCTCGGAGAAATTCCCGGTTAAGGATCCTTTTGTGGAGCTGGTAAAAGGCTCTCTCAATACATTTCTGAATGCTATGACCTATCCGGACAGAACGATATATCCGATAGCAAGCTGTAATGATAAGGATTTTCAGAATCTGATGGATGTGTATCTGGATGCTGTATTTCATCCTAATATTTATAAATATCCCGAGATCTTTATGCAGGAGGGCTGGAGCTACAGTCTGGAGGAAGAGGATGGCGAGCTGACCTATAACGGTGTTGTTTATAATGAGATGAAGGGGGCATTTTCCTCACCGGAGGGAGTATTGGACAGAAGCATTCTCGCTGCCCTGTATCCTGACACGAATTATGTAAATGAGTCGGGCGGAAACCCGGAAAATATACCGGAGCTTTCCTATGAGGAATTTCTTGATTTCCACCGGAGCTATTATCATCCGTCCAACAGCTATATCTATCTGTATGGTGATATGGACATGGAAGAGAAGCTGCGGTTCATTGACAGAGAATACCTGAGCCATTATGAGCAGCAGAAGGTGGATTCTGAGATACCGGACCAGAAGCCATTTGACAGTATGAGAAGAGAGTGCAGGAGCTATTCCATAACAGAGGCAGAAAGCCTTGAGGATAATACCTATTTGTCCTACAGTGTATCGGTGGGAGATGGGCTGGATAAGGAGAGAAATCTTGCGTTTGAAATTCTGGAATATATTCTGATTGCTGCTCCGGGGGCACCGCTTAAGCAGGCGCTGTTAGATGCAGGAGTGGGTAAGGATGTATACGGCGGTGCTGACACAGACTATAAGTACAGTATGTTCTCTGTTGTGGCGAAGAATGCCAATAAGAATCAGGAGGAAGAGTTTGTTAGCATTATAAGGTCGGCAATTAAGAAAATGGCAGCAGAGGGACTTGATAAGGAAGCTCTGGAATCGGCAATCAATTATCTGGAATTCCAGTACCGTGAGGCTGACTTTGGCAGATACCCGAAGGGACTGATGCTGGGACTTAAGGTGTATGAAAGCTGGATATATGATGAAAAGAATCCGTTTATGAATCTGGAGATGAATGAGTGCTTTGCGCGGATGAAGGAGCGGGTGAAAACGGATTATTTTGAGAGGATGCTGGAGACGTATGTGCTAAACAATGCGCATGCAGCACTGGTGATTATCGAACCGGAGAAGGGACTTACAGCAAAGCAGGATGAGGCATTGAGACAGAAGCTGGAAGCTTATAAGCAGAGTCTGTCGGCAGAAGAGAGAAGAAGTCTGGTGGAACAGACAGAAAAGCTGCTTTTGTATAAGGAAACACCTTCCTCACAGGAGGATTTAAAGAAGATTCCGATGCTGAAAAGAGAGGATATCAGGAAGGAAGCAGAGCCATTTATACTGGAGGAGAGAGAAGCGGACGGGATTAAGGTGCTGTTTCATCCAATCTATACAAATGGCATCGGCTATCTGAATCTGGTATTTTGTGCAGACACTCTTGAAGATGAGCTGCTGCCGTATTTCAGCCTGTTAAAGAGCGTGCTTGGCTATGTAGATACGAAGAATTACAGCTATGAAAAGCTGTTTCAGGAGATTAACCGTCAGACGGGCGGTATTGACAGTGCAGCTGTAGTTTATGGTGACTGCGAGGCAAAGAAGTCACTGGGAAAACTGACATTCCAGATTAGTGCTAAAGCACTGTATGATAAGCAGGATTTTGCACTGCAGATGATACAGGAGATTCTGATGGAATCCAGCTTTGAGGATGACAAGAGGATGAAGGAAATCCTCGCGCAGCTCAAATCCCGTATGCAGATGAGCCTTACTTCCTCCGGGCATGTGGCGGCAATTACCAGGGGGCTGTCGTGTATTTCCTATGAGAAGTACTATTCTGATCATATCAGCGGTATTGCTTATTATAAATTTATCGAAGAGCTGGATAAGAATTATGAACAGCACAAGGATGAGTGTAAGGAAAAGCTCAGGGAGGTTATGAAGCAGGTGTTCTGTGCAGGAAATCTTTGCGTCAGTTATACTTCGGATGAGAAGGGCTATGAGCAGATGCCGTCTCTGATACAGAGATTTGCAGCCGGACTTTATCCTGATATACCGAAGAAGGAGAAGAAGCTGCCGAAGCTTTACCGGAATAAGGAGGGCTTTATGACATCTTCACAGGTACAGTACGTGGCAAGAACCGGAAATTATAAGGATGCAGGTTTTGACTATAACGGCTGCCTTAAGATTTTGTCTGTGATTATGAATTATGAATATCTGTGGTCCAATATCCGTGTGAAGGGTGGTGCTTATGGCTGTATGAGCGGATTTTTCCGCAACGGTGACAGTTATTTTGTGTCCTATCGTGATCCGAATCTTGAAAAGACGAATGAGGTGTTCGAGGGAGTACCGGAATTTGTAGAGAATTTTACAGTAGATGAGCGGGATATGGATAAATATATTATTGGAACCATCAGTGATATAGACCAGCCGCTGACTCCTAAGAATAAGGCGATGCGGGCACTGACAGCTTATATGACAGGTCTGACTTATGAGAGAGTGCAGAAGGAACGGACAGAGATTCTGGAAGCATCCCAGGAGAGCATCCGCGCTCTTGCACCGATGCTTAAGGCAGTAATAGATGATGATATCGTCTGTGCCGTGGGAAATGCAGAGAAGATAGGAAAATCAGAGCTGTTTACGGTAAAAGAGAATTTATTTGAATGATGCTGCACCTGGTATAGCTGCAAGCTTGTGATAACTGCTATTATAGGAATTATTTTTGTCTGCTATATTTTCAAATATAGCTTTGGAGAAAGCACGAAATTTGGTGTTTCTAACACCGGGGTTTAGAAAGCCTTTATAATTTGTGTCTTTCGAAGCACCGAACAAGCCATCGGACAGGCTGTCCGTCAGGAGAAAGAACAGACGATAGAAAAGTTTCGTGCCGCTCTTGGCAGACGGCGAGCAAAAAATAAGCGCGTAAATGTGTGTCTGAGCGCTCAACCTTATCGAGTCAATTATGGTTAGAGCGAGTTCGCATTTACGCGCTTTTATATTTACTTTGTGAGACGTCTGCCTTAGAGCGGCTAGAAACTTTGATTGTCTGTCTTTCCCTGAGCGGACGTCTGCCCTGGCTTGTCGGTTGCATCAAAGACACAAAATTGGCTTTCTAAAACTCCGGATGTAAGAAACTCTCAAATTTCGTGCCAATCTCTCCAAATCATATATTTGAAAATATGCAGATTTACTGCCTTCCATAATAGCAGTTATCACAGCTTATAAATTATTCTTCTTCGGAGGTTTCTGTTTCTTCCGGTAGACGGAAGATGCGGACCGTTTTGATGCGGTTCTTGTCTAATTCTTCAGCAATCAGTTTAAAGCCGTCTGCTGTGATGGTGTCACCTTCCTCCGGCAGTCTGTCAAGCTTTTGCATGATATAGCCGCCGAGGGAATCATAGTCCTCGGAGGAAAAGTCACTTCCCAGCAAATCATTCAGGTCGCCAAGCTTTATCAGACCGTCCGCCAGGTATTCTGTCTCAGAAACGGGCTTGAAAATTTCTTCCTCATCCTCGTCATATTCGTCACGGATTTCACCGACGATTTCCTCCAGCAAATCCTCCAGTGTAATTAATCCGGCTGTCACACCGTATTCATCCAGAACAATGGCGATATTGACACAGGTCTTTCTCATTTCCAGCAAAAGCTCAGAGAGACGCTTGGATTCATAGGTGAAATAAGCCTCCCGCAGGTAATCCCTTACAGAGAATTCCTTATCGTGCTTGAACAGAAGAATGTCCTTGATATTGATGATGCCGATGACATTGTCTGTGCTTTCTTCATAGAGCGGGAGTCTGGTATAGCGGTATTCCTCAAAAATGTCCAGAAGCTCCTGATAGGTGCTGTCTATCGATACGAAAATCATGTCGATACGCGGAACCATGATGTCTCTGGCTCTTGCATCACCAAAGTCGAATACATTATTAATCATGCGCCGCTCTTCACTTTCGATAATCCCCTCTTCGTGACCGACATCCACAATGGTACGCAGCTCTGTCTCTGTAATGGTTGTTCCCTTATTGTCAGGATCTACATGCAGAAGCTTTAATACACCTAAGGAAAGCTTGTTTACGATAAAAATAGCTGGTGTCAGAAGCCACATCAGGAAATAGATGATGCCGGCAACGTGCAGGGATATCGTCTCTGCATTTAAGGTAGCAAAGGTTTTGGGGGTAATTTCACCGAAAATCAGAACGAGAAAAGTAATTACACCTGTTGCAACGCCTGCACCTTTGCTGCCAAGCAAATCCATGGCAAGGACAGTGGCCAGAGAGGAGGATGAAATATTCACGATGTTGTTGCCAATCAGGATGGCACCAAGCATTTTGCCGGAATTTTCAATCACCTTTCCAAGGGTAATTGCCTTCTTATTGCCTTCCTCAATGAGAGTACGAATCCGAATTTTGTTCACGGTAGTAAGAGCTGTCTCGGAACATGAGAAAAAGGCTGATAGGAAAAGTAGAAATAATAATACGATAAAGCGTATCGCGACACTGGGGTCTGCCAAAAAAATCACTCCTTGTAAATTTTGTAGAATGTATGTAAATAAATATGATAATACACTATGAAAGAAAGGATTGTCAAGTGCTATTTGTCTGTTTTGACTCATATATATGAAATAATTGAAAACAGGAAGGGCAGAAAAGTATGGAGAGAGTGGTTCGGGTAGGTAAAGTACTTGTACTGGAGACGGTTATCAGTCTTGTGCTGCTGTGCTTGTTTGCACTGGTGCTTCAGAAGCTGCAGCCATCAGAGCGTGTTATAACAACAGGCATAAAGCTGCTGTATGTCATAGTAAATCTTATTGGAGGGCTTTTGATAGGGAAAATAATGTCTCAGAAAAAATTTTTGTGGGGTGTTATTACAGGGTTCCTGTATTTTATAGTAATATCGCTGATATCCTTTATAGTGCACCAGGGATTCTATACAGACCTGGACAATGCGGTGACAATTTGCCTGCTTTGTCTGGCAGGAGGGATGGCGGGAGGAATGCTGGGAGCCTATATAAAATGATAAGAAAAAAGTACTTCCAAAATTCAATAGAATATGATATACTAGTACAAGTTGAAATCATTTTAGGAGGAAAGAACTATGAAGCATATTAAGACTCTTAGCACAAGAACCTTAAAGGAAACTATGAAAAAGGGTGGCTGCGGCGAGTGCCAGACTTCCTGCCAGTCCGCATGCAAAACATCCTGTACAGTAGGAAACCAGACCTGCGAGAATAAATAGTGGTGATAAAAACACTGGTGCCCGACTGTGAATTATGAATTTGCGGGAGCGCTCAGAATGTGCATTGCAAAACGCTTAAGCGGGTTTCATGCACATTCTTTTTATGTAATGATAAGGAAAGAAAGGGAATATAGAAACGTGATTCATCAGTATAAAAACAATGGATATAATATTGTATTGGATGTAAACAGCGGTTCTGTTCATGTAGTGGATGACATTGTATATGATGTGATACCATTGTTCGAAAATGGTTCCAGGGAAGCTGTGCTGGAGCAGTTATCTGGAAAATACAGCAGGGAACAGCTTAATGAGGCTCTGGAGGAAGTGGAAGAACTGAAGGAGGCCGGACAGCTCTATGCGGAAGATACCTATAAGGATTATGTACTGGATTTTAAGAAACGGAAGACAGTAGTAAAGGCGTTGTGCCTGCATATTGCCCATGACTGTAACCTGGCATGCAGGTATTGTTTTGCGGAAGAGGGCGAATATCATGGCAGAAGAGCGCTTATGAGCCTTGAGGTTGGAAAGAAGGCACTGGATTTTCTGATTGCCAATTCCGGCAACAGAAGAAATCTGGAGGTAGACTTCTTTGGCGGAGAACCGCTTATGAACTGGGAGGTCGTAAAGGAACTGGTGAAATATGGCCGTTCCAAAGAGAAGGAATTTGACAAGAACTTCCGGTTTACATTGACAACAAATGGTATTCTGCTGAATGAAGAGATAATGGAATTCTGCAATAAGGAAATGAGTAATGTAGTCCTGAGTCTGGACGGCAGAAAGGAAATCAATGATCTCATGCGTCCAAGCCGCAACGGAAAGGGCAGCTATGACATCATTGTGCCGAAGTTCCAAAAGTTTGCAGAAAGCAGAAATCAGACAAATTATTATGTCAGAGGAACCTTTACCAGAAATAATCTGGATTTTGCAGAGGATGTAATCCATTACGCAGACCTTGGTTTTAAGCAGATGTCCATGGAGCCGGTAGTGGCAGCGCCGGAGGAGGAATATGCGCTTCGCGAGGAGGATATTCCTGCTATCTGTGAAGAGTATGACAAGCTGGCAGTAGAATATATCAAACGTCAGAAGGAAGGAAGAGGCTTTAATTTCTTCCACTTTATGATTGACCTTGAGCAGGGACCGTGTGTGGCAAAGCGACTGTCCGGCTGCGGCTCGGGCACAGAATATCTGGCTGTGACGCCATGGGGAGATTTATATCCATGCCACCAGTTTGTCGGAGAAGAAAAGTTCCTGTTAGGTAACGTAGAGGAAGGTATTACCAATACAGAAATCCGTGATGAGTTTAAGCTTTGCAACGTATATGCAAAGGATAAATGCAGAGACTGCTTTGCGAGATTTTACTGTAGCGGCGGCTGTGCAGCAAATGCCTATAAGTTCCATGGTTCTATTACAGAGGCATATGACATCGGCTGTGAGCTGGAGCGAAAGAGAGTAGAATGTGCAATTATGATAAAGGCAGCGCTGGCTGACAATCAGGAAGGAGAAGAATAATGAATACAAATGGAAATTCTAAGATTAAGTATATCTTAGAGCTGGCAGCATTGCTGGTAGTGATGGTGCTGATTGGAATTACCGTTGCTTTTGGTATAGGCCCGACCAAAACCGGAGCAGCAGAGAACATTAAGCTGGGACTTGACCTGGCAGGCGGTGTAAGTATCACATACGAGGCGGTAGGTGAGGATGTTACACAGGAGGACATGAACGATACGGTGTACAAGCTTCAGCTTCGTGTACAGAATTATAGTACAGAGTCTGATGTATATCAGGAGGGGGCAAACCGTATTAACGTAGAGATTCCGGGCGTTACCGATGCAAATGCCATTCTGGAGGAGCTTGGAAAGCCGGGTTCCCTGATGTTTATTGATATGGAAGGCAATGTCATTATGACAGGAAGTGATGTGTCTGAGGCTCAGGCAGCTTCCTACAGCGACCAGACGACAGGCCTTAAGCAGTATATTGTATCACTGGTACTGACAGATACAGGAAAGCAGGCATTTGCTGATGCTACTACCAAGGCAGCGGAAAACCATGACCAGATTATGATTGTATATGACAATATGATTGTCAGTGCACCTTCTGTACAGGAGCCGATTACTGACGGACGCTGCCAGATTACAGGTATGCCGGACTGGGATACAGCAGAAAATCTGGCATCCACAATCCGTATCGGTTCTCTTCCTTTGGAGCTAAAGGAACTGCGCTCTAACGTAGTAGGTGCAAAGCTTGGTGAGGAGGCGATTTCTACCAGCTTACTGGCAGGGCTGATTGGATTTATCCTTGTTGTAATCTTTATGATTTGCGTATATCGCATCTCCGGTGTGGCTTCCGGTATTGCTCTGACCTTATATGTAGGTCTGATGCTGGGACTGTTAAATGCGTTTGATTTAACGCTGACTTTGCCGGGTATTGCAGGTATTATCCTGTCCATTGGTATGGCAGTGGATGCCAATGTTATTATCTATGCGAGAATCAGGGAGGAGCTGGCAGCAGGCAAGACTGTCCAGTCCGCTATTAAGGTCGGCTTTAATAAAGCGATGTCTGCGATTGTTGACGGTAACGTAACCACGATTATCGCAGCATTGGTGCTGATGTATAAGGGCTCCGGTACAATCAAAGGCTTTGCACAGACACTGCTTTTAGGTATTGTCCTGTCCATGTTTACAGCACTGGTAGTTTCCAGATTTATCATGTATCTGTTATATAATCTGGGCTTCCAGGATGTGAAGTGGTATGGAATCCAGAAGGAAAGAAAGACAATCAATTTTGTAAAGCCTAAGAATCTGTTCTTCGGCATTTCTGCAGCTGTGATTGTACTGGGACTTTGCTTTACCCTCGTAAACAAGTCCTCTATTGGAAGCTCCATGAACTACAGTATTGAGTTCGCAGGCGGTACTTCCACAAATGTAACCTTTAACGAAGATTATACACTGGCTGAGTTTGAGACTGCTGTATTGCCTGTTATCACAGAGGCAACCGGTGATGCGACTCCGCAGGTACAGAAGATTGAGGGAAGCACAGCCTTTATTATTAAGACAAAGGAGCTTGACACAGCGACAAGAGAAAAGCTGAATCAGGCGCTGGTGGACAATTTTGCAGTAGATGAATCTCTCATTACAGCAGAGACTATCAGTCCAAGTATCAGCTCTGAGATGAAGTCTGATGCAGTTACAGCGGTTATTGTTGCAACCATCCTGATGTTATTATACATCTGGATTCGATTCAGCGATATCAAGTTCGCAGCGAGTGCAGTTGTAGCATTGCTGCATGACGTACTGATTGTATTCGGATTTTATGCAGTATCCAGAATTGCAGTCGGAAATACCTTTATTGCATGTATGCTGACGATTGTAGGTTATTCTATCAATGCAACTATCGTTATCTTCGACCGTATTCGTGAGAATCTGGCTGATAAGACAAGCAACGTTGATTATAATGAGATAGTAAACAGAAGTATTACACAGACACTGACAAGAAGCATCTATACTTCTATTACAACAATTGTTATGGTGCTGGTGTTGTACATCATGGGTGTGGCATCTATCAGGGAGTTTGCACTTCCGTTGATTGTGGGTCTGGTATGTGGTGCATATTCTTCTGTATGTATTACAGGTTCCTTATGGCTGACCATGAAGAATTTTGCGGAGAAGAGAAGAAAGTAATCAGAAATTACTTGACACTTTAAAAAGTTATGATAAAATAAACCACAGATGCTAAAAGCATAGAAGGTGTCAGTAGATATTTATTTTCCAGCAGAGAGGGAATGTCAGCGGCTGAAAGCAATCCCGGGTTCAGATAAATATTGAATTTCCCACCGGAGCTGCATTCCCGAAGGACTTGTCTGGTAAGGAATGACGTAAGAGGCACGTTACGCCTGCTTGAGTGCCTGCCATTGCAGGAATCAGGGTGGTACCGCGGAAATTTGACCTCCGTCCCTATTGGGACGGAGGTTTTTTGCGTTATAGGAAACCGCTTTATTAATGAAAGGAGACTATCATGGAAAACAGATTAAAACAAATCAGAGAAGAAGCGATGAAACAGATTGAAGCTTCTGATGCACTGGATAAGCTTAATGATATCCGTGTAGCGTATCTTGGAAAAAAAGGTGAGCTGACTTCTTTATTAAAAAGTATGAAGGATATGTCGGCTGAGGAAAGACCAAAGTTTGGTCAGATGGTGAATGACGTCAGACAGGTGATTGAGGAACAGCTTGAGGCAACAAAGACAAAGCTTGCAGCAGCAGTAAGAGAAGAGCAGTTAAAGGCAGAGGTGATTGATGTCACACTTCCGGCTAAGAAGAACAATGTAGGGCATCGTCATCCGAATACCATCGCTCTTGAAGAGGTAGAGAGAATCTTCGTCGGTATGGGCTACGAGGTAGTGGAAGGTCCTGAAGTAGAGCTTGATTACTATAATTTCGAAGCATTAAATATTCCGGCAAATCATCCGGCAAAGGACGAGCAGGATACGTTTTATGTCAATGACAAAATCGTACTTCGTACCCAGACCTCTCCGGTACAGGTTCGTACTATGGAGAAGGGTAAACTTCCAATCCGTATGATTGCACCTGGCCGTGTATTCCGTTCGGACGAGGTGGATGCGACACATTCCCCGTCCTTCCATCAGATTGAGGGACTTGTCATAGATAAGAATATTACATTTGCTGATTTAAAGGGAACACTGGCAGAGTTTGCGAAGGAATTATTCGGGCCGCAGACAAAGGTAAAATTCCGTCCGCATCATTTCCCGTTTACTGAGCCAAGTGCCGAAGTGGACGTAACCTGCTTCAAGTGCGGCGGCAAGGGCTGCAGAATGTGTAAGGGTTCCGGCTGGATTGAAATTCTCGGCTGCGGTATGGTACATCCGAGAGTACTGGAAATGAGTGGAATTGATCCGGAGGAATATTCCGGATTTGCATTCGGTGTAGGTCTGGAGCGTATCGCATTATTGAAATACGAAATTGATGATATGAGATTATTATATGAGAATGACATCAGATTTTTAAAGCAGTTCTAGGTTTAAAGCAGTTTCAGGACAGAATCGAATGTAGGAGGAATAAAAAATGAATACACCATTATCATGGATTAAAGCATATGTACCGGATCTTGATGTGACAGCCCAGGAATACACGGATGCCATGACATTATCCGGAACCAAGGTAGAGGGATATGTCTGCCTTGATAAAAATCTGGAGAAGATTGTAGTAGGACAGATTGAGAAAATCGAGCGTCATCCTGATGCGGATAAGCTGGTTGTCTGTCAGGTCAATGTAGGAAATGAGGTCATTCAGATTGTTACTGGTGCGCCAAATGTGAAAGAGGGACAGAAGGTTCCTGTTGTGCTGGATGGCGGACGTGTGGCAGGCGGACATGACGGCGGGCCGCTTCCGGAGGACGGAATCAAGATTAAAAAAGGTAAGCTGAGAGGTGTTGAGTCCTTCGGTATGATGTGCTCTATCGAAGAGCTTGGCTCCAGCAGGGAGATGTACCCGGACGCACCGGAAAGCGGAATCTATATTCTTCCGGAGAACACGGAGGTGGGAAGTGATGCGGTAGAGGCACTCGGGCTGCATGATGTAAATGTGGAATATGAAATTACCTCTAACCGTGTGGACTGCTACAGTGTCATCGGTATTGCCAGAGAGGCAGCTATGACATTTAAGAAGGAATTCCATCCGCCTGTTGTGAAGAAAACGGGAAATAATGAGGATGTCAATGATTATGTGTCAGTAGAGGTCAAGGATACCGATTTGTGTCCAAGATACTGTGCAAGAGTGGTTAAAAATATAAAGCTTGCACCTTCACCGGAATGGATGCAGAGAAGGCTGGCGGCTTGTGGTATTCGCCCAATCAATAACATCGTCGACATTACGAACTATGTTATGGAGGAGTACGGACAGCCGATGCATGCCTTTGATTTAGATACGATTGCCGGTAAGAAAATTATCGTAAAGCGTGCGGCTGCCGGGGAGGAATTCCAGACACTGGACGGTCAGATGCGTAAGCTGGATTCTTCTATACTGATGATTAACGACGGTGAAAAGGCAGTCGGTATCGCCGGAATTATGGGCGGTGAAAATTCCAAGATTACGGATGATGTGAAGACGATGATGTTCGAGGCAGCATGCTTTGATGGAACAAATATCCGTCTGTCTGCAAAGAAGCTGGGATTAAGAACGGATGCCTCAGGTAAATTTGAGAAGGGACTGGATCCGAACAATGCCAGTGAGGCAATTGACAGAGCCTGCCAGTTAATCGAGGAGCTGGGTGCAGGTGAGGTTGTCGGCGGTATGATTGATATTTACCCGGAGGTAAGACAGTCAAAGCGTGTGCCATTTGATGCAGCGAAGATAAATAAGCTTCTGGGAACAGAAATTCCTGAGGCTGATATGCTGGATATTTTCAAAAAACTGGAGCTTTCCTATGACGCAGAGAAGAAGGAAGTGGTTGCGCCGACCTTCCGCCAGGATTTGGAGCGTCTGGCAGATTTAGCGGAGGAAGTGGCAAGATTCTACGGCTATGACAATATTCCGACCAGTCTGCCAACCGGTGAGGCAACAACAGGAAAACTGTCCTATAAGCTGAGAATTGAAGCAGTGGCAAGAGAAATCGCTGAATTCTGTGGTTTCAGTCAGGGCATGACCTATTCCTTTGAAAGTCCGAAGGTATTTGACAAGCTGATGCTTTCGGCAGATTCACCGCTGCGAAAGACGGTTGTAATTTCCAATCCGCTGGGAGAGGATTTCAGCATTATGAGAACCATTTCTTTAAATGGTATGCTTACCTCGCTGGCAACAAACTATAATAGAAGAAATAAGAATGTACGTCTGTACGAGCTGGGCAATATCTATCTGCCGAAGCAGGTTCCGCTTACGGAGCTGCCGGAGGAGAGGATGCAGTTTACACTTGGTATGTACGGAGAAGGAGACTTCTTCACGATGAAGGGTGTCGTAGAAGAGTTCCTGGAGAAGGTGGGAATCCGTGAAAAGGTATTCTACAATCCGGCAGCCGGCAAGGAATTCCTGCATCCGGGAAGACAGGCAGCAATCGAATATAAGGGTAAGGTATTAGGATATCTGGGTGAGGTTCATCCACAGGTAAGAGATAACTATGATATCGGTGAACGTGCTTATATTGCAGTCCTTGATATGCCGGAAATTCTTCCATATACTACCTTCGACAGAAAATACAGCGGAATTGCCAAGTATCCTTCTGTTACCCGTGATATCAGTATGGTCATGCCGAAGACGATTCTGGTAGGACAGATTGAGGATATCATCGAGAAGAAGGCTGGAAAGATTCTGGAAAGCTATTCGCTGTTCGATATTTATGAAGGAAATCAGATTAAGGAAGGCTGCAAATCAGTAGCTTATTCGATTACCTTCCGTGCACCTGACCGTACACTGGAGGACAAGGATGTGACAGAAGCCATGAATAAGATTCTGAAGGCTCTGGGTGAGCTTGGCGTTGAATTAAGAGCCTAGTATGCCCGGCTTGGGGCTTGCAGGCTGTGGGAAAGGTATAGTTATGTTATGGAATTAAAGGATTTTTATTATGATTTGCCACAGGAGCTGATTGCACAGGACCCGCTGGAGGACAGAGCGTCCTCCAGGCTGATGGTCGTGGATAAAAGTACAGGAAAGACGGAACATAAAGGCTTTCGTGATATTGTCGGATATCTGCGCCCGGGAGACTGTCTGGTGTTAAATAACACCAAAGTTATCCCGGCACGGCTCCTTGGAAATAAAGTCGGCACGAATGCGGGAATTGAAGTACTGCTCTTAAAGAGGCATGAGAATGATGTTTGGGAAACGCTTGTAAAGCCTGGCAAGAAGGCAAAGCCTGGTACCAAAATTTCCTTTGGTGACGGGCTGCTTGTCGGCGAGGTGCTGGAAGTAGTGGAAGAGGGAAACCGCCTGATTCAGTTTACCTATGAGGGTATCTTTGAGGAGGTGTTGGACAGGCTGGGACAGATGCCTCTTCCGCCCTACATTACACATCCGCTGCAGGATAAGAACCGCTACCAGACAGTGTATGCAAAGTATGAGGGCTCAGCGGCGGCGCCGACAGCGGGACTTCATTTTACAAAGGAGCTTCTGGAGCAAATTGAACAGATGGGTGTCAGTATCGCGACTGTGACGCTTCATGTAGGTCTTGGCACATTCCGACCGGTGAAGGTGGAGAATATCACAGAGCATCATATGCATTCCGAATTTTACCGCATTGAGCAGTCTGAGGCAGATAAAATTAATCAGGCAAAGAAAAACGGCGGACGTGTCATCTGCGTAGGAACGACAAGCTGTCGTACACTGGAAAGTGCTGCAGATGAGAATGGCTTTGTAAAGGAGTGTTCCGGCTGGACAGAAATTTTTATCTATCCGGGTTATCACTTTAAGGTGCTGGATGCATTGATTACGAATTTTCATCTGCCGGAATCCACACTGCTTATGCTGGTGTCAGCATTGGCAGGGCGTGAGCATATACTGGCGGCATACGAGGAAGCAGTAAAGGAACAATATAGATTCTTTTCTTTTGGTGATGCGATGTTAATTATAGACAACAGTTCAGCTGCGAAATAAATTAATGATGCCATGTTGATTACTCTGTTTTTTTATGCTATAATCGAAAGAAGTTAGTTTTTGGAAACAAATCAGATAAAAGCAGGGGGTGCTACATGGAAGAAAAAAGACGTTCCAAACGAATGGATATTGACGTAAAAATCAGCCTGAGGGCGATTGAGGGCGACGGAACTGCCGGAAGGTCCTATGAAGTAGAGGTTATGAATATTTCCCGGGGCGGTATGGCATTTAAGTGTTTGGAAGAGCTTTCTATAAAAGGATTTTATGATACCCAGATTACAATATGGACAAAGGAAAGAATCAATACGGTAATCCAGGTTCTGCACAAGGATGGGGATGTGTATGGCGGGAAATTCGTCGGAATGGCGGCACCTGACCAGTTCAAGATAGAGGTATATGAGCTGTTTAACTATCCGGGTGAAGAACAGAATAAATAGTAAAGCAGAGGCTGTTGCAGTGATGCAGCAGCCGTTTTTAATATCATAGGAAAGTTCTTTGAACTTCCCTATGATATTAAAAACGCTCCGCAGGGATGAGCACTCGCACAAGAGCTGTAATTTTGTATAATCTGTATGATAAAAGTAATAATAAACAGGGAAGTAACATTCTTTATAAAATGTTACTTCCCTGTCTTTGATATGTATATCGGAGAGTTTGGAAATTACTTTATAGCAAAATTAAAAATTTTTTAAAAACATTCATTTTCCTGAATTTCCAAAGTAAATATAATCCATTTCTGTCAGCTTGGGTATCTTAATTCAGAGGAATCCCTGCTTCCGCCAGTTTTTTCTTAAGAAGTGCTATTTCCCTTGATTTTTCATCCAATTCTTTTGATTGTTCATTCAGTTCCTTGTCTTTCTCATTCAGCTTCTTGTCTTTGTCAGCGATGGCGTTTAGTAATTCTTTATCCTTTTTTGCCACAATATTTGCTATTTCTTCCTCATGCTTTTTCTCAAGAATATCAATATCCAGTATCAACGATTCATCCGTCATCTCATTGAGCACCTCCATCTCCTCGAAATGCGCGTAGATATGCTTATACAGCTGGTGGGTCAGACGTTTCAGCTTCTGCGCGTCTGACAGCGTTATATTACCAAGCTCCATATTCGTATGGATACTTCCAAGTATATCATTTTCGATGAGGTTTTTCAATGCTTCCAGATTTTCCGGGCTCCGTTTCTTTTTTATGGCATCCCTAAGCTTCATCAGCTCAAAGGGAATGAGGATAAATTAATAGTGAGAATCGTATCTGCCAGAGTTTTCTTCAGACCGTCATCCTCGAATTCAGTCCAGTTATACCGGATGGTGCTGTCGGGAGGGTAGTCTGTCTCAAATAGTCCGTTAATGAGATTGATGACGGATTTGGACGACAGCGTTAATATCTTCTTAAAAACCTTGTCGTAAATCTGGTGTATTTTCTGCTCCATTCAATGCTCCTTTCGAAATTTGTATTCCATACATGTAAAACTGGTTCTTAGTCCATAGGCACCACCTCTGTTATGTCTGTACATAGGAAATGTGACCGAAACGGTCGTGAAAAGCCGAAGCTTATAAGTCAGAAAGACTTGCATTTATCATAGCATAATTTTGGATTTAGAACAAGCGAAATCTGCATCGAACGGACAATGGGAACAATAAAAGCAGGCCCATTGTACGGTCTGAAACCTGCTTTAACAATGTGAGTGTATAGCTTATTTTACAAATTCAGATTAAGAAAAACTCTGTCTTTATCCTCCTGGTCGATACCGAGATATCGTTTTGTTACCTGAAATGAGGAGTGATTATAGATAATCATAAGTATTGCGGGACTTACACCTGATATCCAGGCATGATATCCAAAGGTTTTTCTGAGTGAATGACAGCTTATATTGCTGGAAAGCTCTAATTGTGTTCCGGCTTCCTTTATGATGCGGAATGCCTGAATGCGGGAGATAGGCAGCTCCGCCTGTCTCCCCGAAAAGATAAAATGCGAAGGCATGACAGCAGGCAGACTGTCCATGTAGAGTCTGAGACCCTGAACCATATTTTTATTTGTAGCAATGATGTTTTCTTTTCCGGTCTTTTTCTCACGAATGATGATGTGCTCGCGGAAGGAGTTTGTATTGAAATTATAGACATCCTCCCACGTCAATCCAAGAATATCACCGATACGAAGCGCAGTATTAACTCCTGTGCAGATAAGTGCATAGTTTCTGAGATTCGGTTTTTGTGTCAGATAGTAGTCTTTTAAGGCATCTAATTCCTTGATGCTTTTGATTGGCTGTGTTGTTCCCATGATAATACCCTCCTTGAAATATAAGACTAATGCCCGTACATGATAAGCATGGGCATAGCATAAATGTAACATTTTATAAAGAATGTTACATCCTGTCAAAACAACACAGGTCACAGGGACAGGTGAAAATCATATAACAGGGAGGTTTTGCAGATGCTGAATTTTACAATCAAGCCGGGTGAGTATTTCACGATAGGCGATGACATCAAGGTCGTATTTCTTGGCGGTACAGCCAACAACTATAAGGTCATGGTGGATGCACCGAGAAGCTATAACATTGTCAGAGGCAAGGTGCTTGAGAAGAATGCCATCTCTGAGAAGGATAAGGAAAAGCTTAAGAAGTATTATCCGGAGCCGTCTATGTCTGCGGAGGATATGAAGCGCATCATAGCGAAGCAGAAGAGAGAGAAGGCAGCGAAGGAGCAGTAAACAGTCAGCTGTCAACCACGGTAATAATGCCGAGCTAACCTAGGGGTTCGGCTTATTATAAAAACCATAATGATGCAAACGGATTTGCAGAATTTTTAAAAACAAGGAGGAAAAATATTATGGCAATGATAGTACAACACAACATACAGGCAATGAATGCTAACAGAATGTTAGGCATCACAACGGGGCAGCAGGCAAAGTCCACAGAGAAGTTATCTTCCGGTTACAGAATTAACCGTGCAGCAGATGATGCAGCAGGCTTGACAATTTCTGAGAAGATGAGAAAGCAGATGCGTGGTCTGGAGAGGGCTTCCTCCAACGCACAGGATGGTATCTCTGCAGTACAGACCGCAGAAGGTGCATTGAATGAAGTACATTCCATGCTTCAGCGTATGAACGAGCTGGCAGTACAGGCATCCAACGGTACGAATTCAGAAGCAGACCGTCAGGCTATTCAGGATGAGATTGACCAGTTGGTAACAGAGATTGACCGTGTATCCGAGACTACTAAGTTCAACGAGACCTATCTGTTAAAGGGTTCAGGAAAGAACAAGAATGCTGACGAGGTAAGCGCACGTGTTGACGGCAAGATTCAGGATGCAGTTACTACGGCAGCAAAGGGCAACATCTTCAGCGGTACTCTTGACATGGCAGATGGCACCAAGCTGGATGCGGGAACTGAGGATACCGCTACCATCGAGTATCTGGACGAAGAAGGAAATACCAGAACGAAGGACGTGACCTTCAAAACCGGTGCAGATGCAAAGTCAACTGCGGCAAATTTGGCGGAGGCTATTAATAAGGATGATACATTGAAACATGTCTTTAAGGCATCTTCCGACGATTCCGGCAAGATTAGCGTGGAGTCAAAGCTGGATGGCACTAAGACGGATAGTACAAGGAATGCAGTACAGAAAATTACTTTTGAATCTGCATCGAAGGTTGCCTCAGGAACTGCTAAGAGACTGAATAAATTTGAGGGTATTGAGCAAACAACAGCTACGGATGCTGATTATGCGGCGCTTCGTACCATTGCCACAGGAGAATCCTATGCCTTGGAAATCGGAAAAGCAAATGATACTGTGGCCGGTACCGCACCTGCGGCAAATGCCTTTACGCTGAACATGAAGGATGGCGAATCAGTAACCATCAACGGTAAGACCTATACCTATGATGCTAACAAGACGACCGGAGATGAAGCCAATACCTTCAAGACCTTTGACCAGCTGCAGAAGTTGATTGGCGATGATTACAAGCTGGATATTCAGATTAGTGCGACCAAGGTGAGCCAGAAATATGACGCTAGCAATAATAAGGTTGGAGATGCGGTTAAGGAAGAGTTTACAACTACGGTTAAGGATCTCAGTAAAGCGCTTAAGGATATAGCAGATGCAGACCTGAATGATAGTATGAAAGGTGCAAAACATACTACTGATACAGCGGATACGGAAGTTAATTTCAGTGATATCAAGGTGCAGCTCCTCATCACAGAGAAAGCATCTGTCGATAAGGCTTCTGATGTCCTGAACTTCAGCCTTCAGGTTGGTGCTGACACTACGGAGGAAAATAAGATTTCCGTGGATATCGAGTCTATGAGCGCAAAGAGCCTCGGCATTGACAAGGTAACGGTGACAGGCGAGGACTCCACCAATGCTGACAAGGCAGTGAATACCATTGCGGACGCCATTGCACAGGTTTCCAAGCAGCGTTCTGCTCTTGGTGCTATCCAGAACAGACTGGAGCACACTATTGCAAACCTTGACAATGTTGTTGAGAACACAACAGCAGCAGAGTCCCGTATTCGTGATGTGGATATGGCTAAGGAGATGGTTACATACTCCAAGAACAACATTCTTGCACAGGCCGGACAGTCTATGCTGGCTCAGGCAAATCAGGCTAACCAGGGTGTTCTGTCTCTGTTAGGTTAATTTGCGGACAGTATGTTATATACGCGATAATTATTAAACTCACCAAAAGCAGCTCTGAAAAGGAGCTGCTTTTGGTGTACAATAAATACAGGAAAAGATTTCCGTGCATGCAGGTATTACATGCATCTAAAGGAGCCATCCCCGGGCAGGAGAGAGGAAAGAAACAGGCAGCTTTGCACACTTTGCTCATAATTAAGTGTCAGACTATTGACAGAATACCAGAAATTGTATATATTATATTATGGATTGTATTTCGACGTAGAGTCTATCCAAAGCGATTATTACGGACCACTCCGCTGGAGTTGAGGCCATACGGACAGCCGGGTCCACTGCCGATTGGCGGTTTGCCGCCTTATTGATTGAGTTAAAAGCTCAAATTTTATAAGTTGGTTACTTTATAACCGAAATGCGTATTTACGCAGACTTGTGAAACGGTCAATAAAGAGTAGTAAAAGTATTGTTGCTATATAGACTCTGTTTACGCCCGCATATCCTCTCTGATATTTGCTCCTGGATAAACTGTTTTTTGGTGGTACGGTAGGATTTATCCATCTTTGGAGATAATCATAATAAGGTGATAGGATAGTAACGCAAGCTGTGTAATTACAGCTTGCGTTTTTTGACGTTTAGGAAACTGCGTTTCCATACGACAGGACTTTTTGGTGAGGTAGAGGATGAAAGAAGAAAAAAGAAAAATCGATCAGAACAAAGCTCCTATTTACGAGGCGCTGCAAACCTTTCGGCAGATGCGGGTAGTACCCTTTGATGTACCGGGACATAAGCATGGGAGGGGCAATCCGGAATTGACAGCATTTCTGGGCGAACAATGCGTGAGCATAGATGTCAACAGCATGAAGCCGTTAGACAATCTGTGTCATCCTGTTTCGGTTATACGGGAGGCAGAAATACTTGCTGCCGATGCTTTCGGTGCTGCGCATGCATTCCTCATGGTAGGCGGGACAACGAGCTCTGTGCAGAGCATGGTGTTATCCACCTGCAAACGCGGAGATAAGATAATTCTGCCGCGTAATGTACATAGAAGTGTTATCAATGCACTGGTTCTTTGCGGTGCCATACCTGTGTACGTAAATCCTGAGGTTGACCGCAGGCTGGGAATTTCGCTCGGTATGCAGAGGGAGCAGGTCGCGAAAGCAATTGCAGAGAATCCTGATGCGGTAGCAGTGCTTGTCAATAACCCTACTTATTACGGTATCTGCAGTGATATCAGGGCGATTGTAAAAATGGCACATGATGCGGGGATGTACTGTCTTGCGGATGAAGCCCACGGCACACACTTTTACTTTGGGGCGGGAATGCCGGCTTCGGCGATGGCAGCCGGTGCAGATATGGCAGCGGTATCCATGCACAAAAGCGGCGGAAGTCTGACGCAGTCGAGCCTTTTGCTGATTGGCCCGAATGTCAATGCAGGACATGTCAGACAGATTATAAACCTGACTCAGACTACATCCGGCAGCTATCTGCTCATGTCGAGCCTGGATATAAGCAGAAGAAATCTTGCTCTGCGGGGCAGGGAGGTATTTGCCAGAGTTATCAATATGGCAGACTATGCCCGGGCAGAAATCAATGCCATTGGCGGATATTATGCCTTCGGCAAAGAACTGGTGAACGGAAATTCTATTTTTGATTTTGACCCTACGAAGCTGAGCGTCCATACAAGGGATATCGGCCTTGCAGGAATAGAAGTATATGACATTCTGCGTGATGAATATGATATTCAGATTGAATTTGGAGATATAGGAAATATCCTGGCATACTTGTCTATCGGCGACCGCCCGCAGGAGCTGGAACGTCTGGTCAGTGCTCTGGCAGAAATCCGCCGCAGATACCAGACAGACAGCAATGGTCTGCTCAGTCAGGAATATATCGACCCCGAGGTTGTCACCAGTCCGCAGGAGGCATTCTATGCAGAGAAGGAGAGTCTTCCTCTGCGCGAGAGCATAGGACGTGTCTGCAGCGAGTTTGTTATGTGCTATCCTCCCGGCATTCCGATTCTGGCGCCGGGTGAGCGTATCACATCAGAAATACTGGATTACATTGAATACGCAAAAGTGAAGGGATGCTCCATGACAGGACCGGAGGACCCCGACATCTTGAACATAAACGTTTTACGGTAAGGGGGTAGTTTCAGTGGAGCTATGGTTTAGTGAATTTCACGCACCCGATGTGAAGCACAGCATTCGTGTGGACAGGCATCTGTATTCGCAGAAAAGTGATTACCAGCAGATTGATATTTTTGATACGCCGGAATTCGGCAGGGTTCTCGCGCTTGACGGTAATGTGATGCTTACGGAGCGGGATGAATTTATATACGATGAAATGATAACGCATGTTCCGATGTCCGTGCATCCGAATATTCAGGATATTTTAGTAATCGGTGCAGGTGACGGAGGTGTTGTGCGTGAGCTGGCAAGATATGAACAGGTAAAACGAATTGACCTCGTGGAGATGGACCCGCAGGTAGTGGAGGCCTGTCGGACATACCTGCCCGAAAATGCCTGCCGTCTTGACGACAGCCGTGTTCATATTTATTTTGACAATGCGCTTCGCTTTATCAGACGGTGCAAAGAGCAGTATGATTTAATCATTGTTGATTCCACCGACCCCTTCGGGCCTTCCGAGGGATATTTTACCCGTGAATTTTACGGAATCTGTTACAATGCTCTGCGTGAGGATGGAATTATGGTAAACCAGCAGGGCAGTCCGTTTTATAAGCATGATGCAGATGCGATGCAAAGAAGCCATAAACGGATTGCCAGCACCTTCCCCATCAGCCGTGTCTATCAGGCACATATTCCTACTTATGCTGCGGGATACTGGCTGTTTGGCTTTGCCAGCAAGAAGTATCATCCGGTTGATGACCTTGATGCGAAGAGATGGCTCTCATTAAATTTAATGACGCAGTATTATACAACGAAATTACACATAGGAGCTTTCTACTTACCTGCTTTTCTCGAAAAAATGCTTGAGGAGGTTGAATAAAATGCTGGAACGAAATGTTGAAACCTTTATCGGGTGCGACTCTGATTATGAAAGTGCGAAAATCGTTCTTTTCGGTGCCCCCTTTGATTCCACCACAAGCTTTCGGCCGGGAGCCAGATTTGGCTCGTCGGCAATTCGTCACGAAAGCTTTGGACTTGAAACTTATAGTCCCTATCAGGACAGGGATTTAACCGAAGCTGCGGTGTTCGACAGCGGCGATTTGGAGCTGTGCTTTGGCAGGGCGGAGCTTGCACTTTCTGATATTGAAGAACGAACCACGCAAATTTTAGATGATGCGAAGCTCCCGCTGCTTATCGGCGGAGAGCATCTGGTAACGCTTGGGGCTGTGCGGGCTGTACACAAGCGGTATCCTGATTTGCATATCGTTCATTTTGATGCTCATACCGATCTGCGTGACGATTATCTTGGAGCAACACTGAGCCATGCCTGTGTCATGCGGCGTTCCTATGATTTGCTTGGAGACGGACGTATCCATCAGTTCTGCATCAGAAGCGGTGAGAAATCTGAATTCCAGTTTGCCAGGGAGCATACGGACCTGCACCGGTTTGATTTTAACGGAATTGATGAGGTGGTGGAAGCTTTGAAACAATCAAAGGCTCCCGTATATTTCAGTATAGATCTTGACTGTCTTGATCCTTCGGTGTTCCCAGGCACGGGTACCCCTGAGGCTGGCGGTGTGAACTTTGTGCAGCTTCTGGAGGCGATATGTAAGGTATGCCGGACAAACGTTGTCGGAGCGGATATCAATGAACTTGCCCCAATGCTTGACAGCAGCGGAGCTTCCACGGCAACAGCGTGCAAGGTATTGCGTGAACTGATTTTAGCGCTTAGCAAATAATCAAATAAAGGAGATACAGAAAATGAGTAAAGTTTTAGTAATCGGTTGCGGCGGAGTTGCTTCCGTTGCCATTAGAAAATGCTGTCAGGTGAGCGAGGTTTTCACAGAGCTCTGCATTGCAAGCAGAACAAAATCCAAATGTGACAGGCTTGCCGCTGAACTTCAGGGAAAAACTGCTACAAAGATAACAACAGCACAGGTGGATGCAGATGATATCAATCAGCTTACTGACCTTATCAACAGCTACAGGCCGGACCTTGTAATGAATATTGCACTTCCGTACCAGGATCTTACGATTATGGATGCCTGCCTTGCCTGCGGTGTCAATTATATGGATACGGCGAATTATGAACCGGAGGATACTGAGGATCCCAAGTGGCGCGAAATTTATGAAAAGCGCTGCAGGGAGCAGGGCTTTTCTGCATACTTTGATTACAGCTGGCAGTGGGCATACCGCGAAAAATTTGAAAAAGCAGGGCTTACTGCGCTGCTTGGCTGCGGATTTGACCCCGGTGTTACACAGGCATATTGTGCCTATGCTGCAAAGCATGAATTTGATACGATTGATACAATTGATATTCTGGACTGCAATGGAGGTGACCACGGATATCCATTTGCAACTAATTTCAATCCTGAGGTAAATCTGCGTGAGGTTTCTGCACCCGGAAGCTACTGGGAAAACGGACACTGGGTGGAGATACCGGCAATGAGCATCAAGCGGGAATATGCATTTGACTGTGTCGGTCAGAAGGACATGTACCTTCTTCATCACGAGGAAATCGAGTCATTAGCGCTCAATATTCCAGGCGTGAAACGAATCCGTTTCTTTATGACCTTTGGACAGAGCTATCTGACCCATATGAAGTGTCTCGAAAATGTTGGTATGCTCTCAACTGCGCCGGTTGATTTTGAAGGCAGAGAAATCATTCCGATTAAGTTTTTAAAAGCGCTGCTTCCTGACCCGGCAAGCCTTGGCCCGCGTACACACGGGAAAACCAATATCGGCTGCATCTTCACGGGTAAAAAGGACGGTAAGGACAAGACCTATTATATCTATAATGTATGCGACCATCAGGAATGCTATCGTGAAGTGGAAAGCCAGGCAATCAGCTATACAACAGGGGTTCCTGCCATGTGCGGTGCACTGATGCTGCTGACAGGCGAGTGGAAAAAAGCGGGTGTATATACCGTTGAGGAATTTAATCCGGATCCATTTCTGGATGCACTTGATAAATATGGACTTCCCCGCAGAGAGAGCCATAACCCGGTACTGGTGGACTGATGGAGGGCAGGATAGAATCCCGTCCTGCGTTCTGGGCGCTTGACGGGAAAAAACCAGAGGAATTGTTTTCTGCCCTGCCAACTCCCTGCTATGTCATAGATGAAGGGCAGCTTCATAAAAACGGCAGTATCCTTGCATCGGTTATGAAGAATACAGGCTGTAAGATTTTGCTTGCACAAAAGGCGTTTTCTAATTACGACCTGTATCCTGTGCTTGCCCCGTATCTTGCAGGAACAGAGGCAAGCGGTCTGTATGAGGCAAGACTGGGGGCAGAGGAAATGCCGGGAAAAGAGGTTCACGTTTTCTGTGCGGCATATCGTGAGGATGAATTTGATGAGCTTTTAAGCTATGCCGACCATATTGTATTTAATTCCCCGCATCAGCTTGGAACGTTTGGTTTCAAAGCAAAGCAGGCAGGTAAGAGCATCGGTCTGCGTATCAACCCGGAGTGTTCTACACAGGAGGGACATGAGATATATGATCCGTGTGCAGCCGGAAGCCGGCTTGGTACAACGAGACGGCAGTGGGATAAGGAAATGACGCAAGAGCTGATTTGCCTGCTTGACGGCCTGCATTTTCATACATTGTGTGAGCAGGATTCCGATGCGCTTGAAGTGACGCTTCAGGCGGTGGATAAAAAATTCGGAGATATTCTTCCGAAAATGAAGTGGCTTAATATGGGCGGCGGACATCATATCACCCGCCCGGGATATGACCTTTCAAAATTGGAACAGTGCATTCTTACGGCACGGAGAAAATGGAATGTGGAGGTTTATCTGGAGCCGGGAGAAGCCTGTGCATTGAATGCAGGCTATCTTGTATGCCGTGTGCTTGATATTATACAAAACGGAGATATCCGCATCGCGATACTTGATACAAGTGCAGCCTGCCATATGCCCGATGTGATAGAAATGCCATATACACCGCCTTTATATGATGCAGAGGAAGGGGATAAACGGAAATATTCCTGCCGTCTGGCAGGACCTACCTGTCTTGCCGGCGATATTATCGGTGATTACAGCTTTGACCGGGAATTACAGGAGGGCAGCCTGCTTCTGTTCGGTGATATGGCAATTTATTCAACCTGCAAAAATAATACCTTCAACGGAATGCCTCTGCCCGACATATGGAAAAGAAGCGCGAGCGGAGAGCTTGTGCGGCTGACGGATTTCGGCTATGATGATTTCAAAATCAGACTGGGAAAAGGTTAGAGCGGGATAACTTTTCGACAAATAAAAAGTTTTTGTCGAATAATAAGAGAAAGAACAAAGAAATCGACAAAAACTGTCAATAAAGGGCTGGCGCAGAATGCGCCAGCCCTTTATTTGGTAATCTCATCCAGCATTTGAAAATATTCTTCAAAGGTTTTCTTACAGCATGACGGATTGTTAATCTGTATCCCCGGTATGACAAGACCGATAAGGGCAAATGCCATGGCAATCCGGTGGTCATCATACGTCTCAATAGCCGCAGCCTTCGGTATGCCAGGCTCTATATAGATGCCGTCCTCCAGCTCAAGACAATGTATGTCCAGTCTGGTGAGCTCGGTGATGATTGCCTGGATGCGGTTGCTTTCCTGCAGACGGATATGTGAGATATTCCGTATCGTGACCGGGGATGACGCAAAAGGAGCCAGCGCTGCCAGTGTCATGGTCTGGTCGGAGCAGTCGGACAAATCAACCTCTATTCCGGGATAAGAACGCGGAGAAGTGCAGCTTATACAGATGCCCTCCGGTTCCTCTGTGACCCTGCAGCCGAAAGCTTCCAGAATGCTCAGAAAACGGATATCTCCCTGCATGGAGGTCTTGTGCACGTGCTTTACCTGCACTGTTCCGCCAACCAGAGGTGCCATAGCATAGAAATAACAGGCTGCCGATACGTCCGGTTCAATCTGATAACTCTGCGGCTGGTAAGAGGAAGCGGCAGGCACAATATACTGACCTTCAGCGGGAACCTCTACCGTGCAGCCAAACTGCTCCATCATCCTGGTCGTGATAGCTACATAGGAGAGGGCATGCTTTTCACCGACAAGAGAAATAGTGAGACCTTCCGGCTTCATCGGTGCAGACATAAGAAGTGCGCTCAAAAACTGGCTGCTGCTTCCGATATTTACTTCAATGGTATTCCTTGTGTGGGCAGATCCCTTCAGCGTAAAAGGAAAGAAGCCTTCCTTTTCCTCGTAGATTACCTCGACTCCAATCGAAGTCAGAGAATCCAAGAGAGGCTTCATCGGACGCTTCTTCATCTGCTCGGAGGCATCCAGATGGTAGATGCCGTCAGAAAGCCCCAGCATAGCGGTAAGAAAGCGGGCTGCAGTTCCGGCACTGCCGACATAGATGCTGGCTTCCTTTTTAGGAATCTGTCCTCCAAAGCCGGTAACAGTCATGGTACGCTTTTCCTCGTCAATCTCAACCGGAAAACCAAGCTGTTTCAGACAGGCAAGAAAATGCCTGGAATCATCAGAGAAGAGAGCACCGCTCAATGTACTGGTACCATTTGCCAGTGCCGCAAGCAGCAGTGCACGGTTGGTGATGCTTTTGGAGCCGGGTACGCAGACAGAGAGTGCTGCAGGTCCCTGCAATGTATGTACTTCGTATACAGGCTTATCTGCAAAATAATCGTATGACATAGGTCATAGTCCTTTCTAAAGTTTATTCATTTCATCAGGAAATCCGCGTCACATGGTAGCTGTGCTCAAGAAGCACTTTTTCAGCCAGAAGAGCGGCTTCTGCGCTGTAGAATTCAATCCGCAGAACCTCTTCCTGAAATTCCCTGGTATGGGTGATACCGATATTTTTAATGCTGATATCAGAGTCAGCCAGAAGCGTGGCAGCCTTGGCAAGACTGCCTGCTTCATCAATAAGGTCACAGTAGATGCCATATACCTTGGAGATTGGACCGGAGGCGGCAGATGGAATCGAATTGCGATATTCCTTTCCTGATTCAAAGAACCGATACAGGTAATCAGCATCTCCGGAAGCAACAGCATCACGGATTTCAGCAAAATAATCCAGATATTGATTCATTGTTTTAACAATGTTGTCCCGGTTTGTCAGGCAAATCTGCTGCCACATGACAGGAGAAGACGAGGCAATACGGGTAATATCCTTAAAACCGCCTGCGGCAATCGTCTTCATAATCTGTTCCTCAGAGTCTACAGATTTTACAAGATTGACAAGACCGGATGCAATCATATGAGGAAGATGACTGATGGCTGCTACAGCGTAGTCATGCTCTTCCGGGGATAAGACTACCGGGATTGCACCAAGCGAAGCGGTCAAACTCTTCAGAAACTCCAGTGAGGCGGGGCTGGTAGCTTTACATGGAGTCAGTGCATAGTAAGCGTTTTCTACCAGGTGGTCGGTAGAATTGGCATAGCCTGTTTTTTCGGAGCCTGCCATCGGATGACCTCCGATAAAGTGGGACTCAAGGTTAAGGGAGGTCACAGCCTCATGGATATTGCCTTTTACACTTCCGACATCTGTGAGGATACAGGATGGCTTCAAAAATGGCTTTATTTTCTTAAGATATTCTACATTATAGGAAACAGGCATGCATAAATAGATAATATCACAGGCGGAGAAGGTGTCGTCCACTTCGGCTGCGGCAACATCAATAACACCGTCTGCCAGCGCTGCCTGTGTTGTTGCTATATGATGATTGTAGGCAATCAGTGTGTAATCTTTATGATAGCGTCTGATGCCCCTGGCGATGGAACCGCCGATAAGACCAAGTCCAAGAAAGCCTATAGTTATGTCCATATCAAAGCTCCTTTCAAAAACATGCCGCACTGCGGTAAAATACTATGTTCTATTCTAAGTCAGAGAAAAGGATTTGTCAACAATACACCGCTTTAAAGCGTAAAAGTTTCAGATAAGAAAATTCTGAAAAGAGTGAACAGTTTAATCATTTTAAATTAAATGAAAATATAACAAAAGAATAATTTTGTGATTTATCCGAAAAAATATTGAAAAATATCGAAAAATTTAGTAAAATATAACCATGGTGCTGAACGGAAAAATTTGAAAAATAAAAAAAATCCGTCATAGTGCACGAATATCAAGGCATTGGAGGAAACGAATATGAATGTTTATACAACGAGTAAGGTGCGTAATGTAGTATTGCTGGGACATGGCGGCTGTGGTAAAACGACACTTACCGAAGCAATGGCATATGTTTCAGGGCTGGTAAACCGTCAGGGAAGAGTAGAAGACGGAAATACTGTCAGCGATTATGATAAAGAAGAGACAAAGCGTTTGTTTTCCATTCATACATCTGTGATTCCTATGGAATGGGAAAATACCAAGATTAATATTCTGGATACGCCTGGATATTTTGATTTTGTGGGTGAAGTGGAGGAAGCTGTCAGTGTGGCGGATGCAGCAATTATCGTAGTGTCCGGTAAGAACGGTGTCGAAGTGGGAACTATCAAGGCATGGGAATTATGTGAAAAGTATAATCTGCCGAGAATGATGTTTGTGACAGATATGGATCTGGATCATGCAAGCTTTCGCCAGGCACTGCAGGATATGAATGAGACCTTTGGAAAGAAGATTGCACCGTTCCATCTGCCGATTCGTGAGAATGAGAAGTTTGTCGGCTTTGTTAACGTCGTAAAGATGGAAGGAAGACGATTTATAGATGTTACAAAATATGAGGATTTTGCGATTCCGGATTATTCTATGGAGAATTTGAAAATAGCCAGAGAGACATTGCTTGAGGCAGTAGCCGAAACCAGTGAGGAGTATATGGAACGTTACTTTGCGGGCGAAGAATTTACCGCAGATGAAATTCTTGGCTCAATTCGCGCACATGTAAGAGATGGCGGTATGGTTCCGGTACTTATTGGTTCCGGTCTGACAGGCATCGGTGCCAGAATGCTGCTGCAGGGCATTGTTCATTATCTTCCGTCACCGGCTGAGAGAACAATAGCCGGTCTGGATCTTCGCACCAATGACATTTTCCAGGCAGATTACAAAGAGGATAAGACATTTTCCGCAAAGATATTTAAGACAATCGCCGATCCGTTTATCGGAAGATATTCTCTGATAAAGGTATGCTCCGGTGTATTAAAGCCCGATGCACTTATCTATAATTATGATAAGGACACGGAGGAAAAGATTTCCAAGGTATATATCATGCAGGGCAAGACACCTGTTGAGGTGAAGGAGCTGCATGCCGGAGATATCGGTGCTGTGGCAAAGCTTTCCAATTCTGTGACTGGAGATACGCTGTCGACCAAGGCAAAGCCGATTACCTATGGCAGACCGGATATTTCCACTCCTTATAACTATATGCGTTATAAGGCAAAGAATAAGGGCGATGAGGATAAGATTTCCGGTGCACTGGCGAAGCTGATGGATGAAGATTTGACTCTGAAGGCAGTCAATGATGCAGAAAACAGACAGACACTGTTATACGGTATCGGTGACCAGCAGCTTGAGGTAGCCGTCAGCATGCTGTTAAACCGTTATAAGGTAGAGATAGAGCTGTCCAGACCAAAGGTGGCTTTCCGTGAAACAATCCGCGGCAAGGTAAGAGTTCAGGGCAAGCATAAGAAGCAGTCCGGCGGACATGGACAGTATGGCGATGTACATATGGAGTTTGAGCCTTCCGGCGATTTGGAGAAGCCATATATATTTGAAGAAAAGGTATTCGGCGGTGCCGTACCGAAGAATTTCTTCCCGGCGGTAGAGAAAGGAATTCAGGAATCTGTCTTAAGCGGACCTCTGGCAGCATATCCGGTAGTGGGTGTAAAGGCAACGCTTGTGGATGGCTCCTATCATCCGGTAGATTCCTCTGAAATGGCGTTCAAGACGGCTGCCAGACTGGCGTTCAAGAAGGGCTTCCTTGAGGCAAAGCCGGTTCTGCTTGAGCCAATCGTATCGCTTAAGGTAACTGTGCCGGATAAGTATACTGGTGATATTATGGGTGATCTGAACAAGAGAAGAGGCAGAGTACTCGGTATGAATCCGGATCATAAGGGAAATCAGATTATCGAGGCAGATGTTCCGATGGCAGAGATTATCGGATATTCTACAGATTTGCGTTCCATGACTGGCGGAATGGGAGATTATTCGTATACCTTCAGCCGTTATGAGCAGGCTCCGGCTGATGTTCAGGAGAAGGAAATAAAGGAACGTGCAAGCAAGGTAGAGAAGATTGACGAATAGTATATAAAGATGACAGGAAAGCAGCTCCTTCTGTCGGTATAGTGTATATACCGTCAGGAGGAGCTGCTTGTTTAAAAATTGCTAAGATGTCGAAATATGAGCATGGATGCGAAAAAATCATATTGCCAGTTTCGAATTTTACGGATATAATGTGACATGGAAACGGAGTTTATAATTTATTGGGGTATGGTAAAAAGGAGGCTTCCATATAATATGGAGAAATTAAATGTTGCACTTGCAGATGATAATGAGGAAATAGTAGATTTGCTAAGCGATGTGTGTGGACTGGATGAGGATGTTGTTATTGTCGGCAGAGCAACCAACGGAGAAGATGTCTATGAAATTATCAGAGAAAAGGAACCGGATGTGGTGTTTCTGGATTTGATAATGCCGAAGCTGGATGGACTCAGCATTATGGACAGAGTAAATAATGACACAGGTATTAAAAAGATTCCTAAATTCATTATCATTACAGCAATCGGGAAGGAAGATATTGCAGTGAATGCTTTTGATTTAGGAGCACATTATTATATTAAGAAGCCTTTTGATACAGAATCTGTGCTGAAACAGCTGAAGTTTATTAAAGGGAAGAGGCAGAGTGCACCGGAAGCAGGAAGAATCCTTTCTTACGGACAGAAGATACGTAAGGAAGAGTATTCACTGGAGAGCTCTGTAACAGATATGATACATGAAATCGGTATTCCGGCACATATTAAAGGCTATCAGTATCTGAGAGATGCCATTATGATGTCGGTAAATGACACAGAGATGCTGAATTCTATTACAAAGATTCTGTATCCTACGATAGCAAAGAAAAATAATACGACCTCGAGCCGCGTAGAACGTGCGATTCGCCATGCGATAGAGGTAGCGTGGTCAAGAGGAAAGATAGATACGATAGACGAGCTATTCAGCTACACGATTAATAACGGAAAAGGAAAGCCTACAAATTCAGAGTTTATAGCATTGATTTCAGATAAAATAAGACTGGAGTACAAGGTGAGATAAGGAAAGCAGGACTGAGAAAAAACATTTCGTCAACGTAGACATAGATGTGAATTTGTGATACAATTTAAGATAAGAGTATGAAGTTCAAAGGGAGGTTTACGGAATGAGAAGAGTGTTGTTTGCAGCTTCGGAAGCAGTACCATTTATTAAGACCGGAGGACTTGCAGATGTTGTCGGTTCTTTGCCGAAATGTTTTAACAAGGATGAGTTTGATGTTCGGGTAATTCTTCCAAAATATAAGTGTATGGCAGAAAAATGGAAGAATATGATGACATATAAGAGCCATTTTTACATGGATCTTGCATGGAGAAAGCAGTATGTGGGCATTTTTGAACTGGAATATGAAGGGATTATGTTCTATTTTATAGATAATGAGTATTATTTCAGTGGAGACAAGCCGTATAGTGGTGATACAAAGTGGGATATTGAAAAGTTTACCTTTTTCTCAAGAGCAGTGTTGTCGTCTCTTCCGGTTATCGGCTTTAAACCGGATATTGTTCACTGCCATGACTGGCAGACAGGACTGATTCCGGTATATATGAAGGATAAATTCCGTGAGGGCGAGTTCTTCTGGAACATGAAATCGATTATGACAATTCATAATCTGAAGTTCCAGGGTGTATGGGATATTAAGACAATTAAGGATATCAGCGGACTTCCGTCATATTATTTCACGCCGGATAAGCTCGAATCCTATAAGGATGCGAATCTTCTCAAGGGTGGTATTGTTTACGCAGATTATGTTACAACGGTAAGCGCTACCTATGCAGAAGAAATTAAGACACCATTTTATGGAGAGGGTCTGAACGGACTGATTTCGGCAAGGTCGAATAATCTGATGGGTATTGTCAACGGAATAGACTATGATGTATATAATCCGGCGACAGATTCCTGTATTTATAAAAATTATGATGCAAGAACTTTCCGCAAGGAAAAGATTAAGAATAAAAAAGCATTGCAGAGAGACCTGGGACTGGAGCAGGATGAGAGGAAATTTATGGTAGGTATTGTTTCCAGGCTGACAGACCAGAAGGGACTTGATCTGGTTGAATGCGTTATGGAAGAAATCTGCAGTGATGATTTACAGCTGGTTGTACTGGGAACCGGTGAGTCACGTTATGAAAATCTGTTCCGCCATTATGACTGGAAATATAATAACCGTGTTTCTGCAAATATCTATTATTCAGAAGAGATGTCACATAAGATTTATGCAGCCTGTGATGCATTTCTGATGCCGTCGCTGTTTGAACCGTGCGGTTTGAGCCAGTTGATGAGCCTGCGTTATGGAACTGTGCCGATTGTCAGAGAGACAGGCGGTCTTAAGGATACGGTACAGCCGTACAATGAGTATGAAAGCACCGGAACAGGATTTTCCTTCCGCAATTATAATGCACATGAGATGCTTAATACAATCCGTTATGCAAAGCATGTATATTATAATAATAAGCGTGAATGGAACAAGCTGATTGACCGCGGTATGGCAGCAGATTTTTCATGGAACAGCTCTGCGAAGCGTTATGAGCAATTATATTATCAGCTATAGAAAAAAATAATACAGCATAAGTATAGAAAACCTCCTTTTTGAAGATAATAGCAGTGGAAAATCTTTAAAAAGGAGGAATTTTTTATGGCAGATTTATCAGAATTAGAGTTACAGAATTTGAGACACCTGATTATGGGCTATGAAACCAGCAGCGGAAAGATGACTGCTTATGCAGATGCAGCGACAGACCAGGAGGTTAAGCAGTTTTTTCAGAAGTCAGCACAGTCTGCAATGGAGACAAAGCAGCAGCTTATGAAGTTCTTGCAGTAAATAGCAGGATTGGGTTGGAAAGGAGATAGAGCATGGAAGAAAAAGTGATGGTAGTGGATGCGCTGGAAGGCGTGAATGCGAATTTAACCAAGTATGGTGAGATGATTCCCCAGACAGAGAATGCACAGCTGAAGCAGACATTGAAGCAGATTCGTAACCAGTGCGAGATGTCACAGGAGGAACTGTATCAGATTGCCAGAAGTAAACAGTACTATATTCCGGCAGCAAAGGCAACGGAGGAGGAAGTAAAGAGAGTCCGTATGCTGTTTACCCCGGGACAGAGTATGTAAGAAATTGGAAAGGGGCTGTGAAAACAGCCTCTTTTTTAATTTTTTGTGAAGAATTGCGAAAATCATTTGCATTGGGAAAGAAATATGATATTATGAATAAGGTAATTATAAAAATTTTATATAAATGTTAAAAAAATATAAACTTAAAGGGTGTATTGCATGGCAAGATTAATCAGAAGAAGCCAGCTCAGAGGACAGATTTTAAAGAGCCTTATGGAAGAGGAATGGCTTCAGGGCGAGGAATGTCTGACAGATATCGAATATCTGGAGTGTGTGCATGATATTTTGAAAAATGAGACAGTTCAATCTATGAATAGTTTTATACAGCATGGTTGTACAACGACATTGACACATTGTCTGCATGTTTCTTATTTTAGCTATAAGGTATGCAGGAAATGCGGGCTGGATTATTGTTCCGCAGCGAGGGCCGGTCTGCTTCATGACTTGTATCTGTATGACTGGCATACACATGCTAGAGAAACCGGGGAGCATTTGCATGGATTTACGCATCCGTCAACAGCGCTTAAGAATGCAAGCCGCATTTTTGAACTGAATGCTACAGAGAGAGACATTATTATTAAACATATGTGGCCGCTGACGATTATTCCTCCGAAAACCTGGGAGGGATATGTGGTGATGCTTGCGGATAAGCATTGTGGATTTATGGAGACCGTACTTCGCTTCAGAACCCGAAAGGTGGCAGCAACGATATGACAGAGCAGATAAGAGAGTTTTTTATAGCGCTTATTAATAATAAGTTATTTATCAGTGCAGCAGTCGGCTGGGTTACAGCACAGCTTTTGAAAACAATGATTAATACGCTGATGACAAGGGAATTTAATGCAGAGCGTCTGGTGGGCTCGGGTGGTATGCCGAGCTCACATTCTTCTACGGTATGTGCACTTGCGACGTCGGCAGGAATGATATATGGTCCGGACTCGGCAGAGTTTGCCATTTCCTGTATTCTGGCAGTCATCGTTATGTACGATGCCATGGGTGTCAGAAGGGAGACAGGCAAGCAGGCGAAGCTTTTGAATCTGATGGTAAGTACATTTAAACACGAATATAAGGGACTGCCGGAGCAGCTTTTGAAGGAATATATCGGACATACACCGCTGCAGGTGCTGGCTGGAGCGGTGTTGGGAATTGCACTGGCAATTCTGGTATGCAGTAAGTAGATAGGGGGAAAGAGGAAAATGAGAATATGGGACATGCCGTTTTTGGGCACAGATGTGTATCATATGGTGCACTGGTTTTTAGTATACAGTATGTTAGGCTGG
>JAGANQ010000062.1 GCA_017624115.1 Lachnospiraceae bacterium | reverse complement strand
TAATTACCAGCGACTAGTATAGAATACTATACTTTATTCTTTTTGTCAATACTTTTTTAAATTTTTCTTTGGTTTTTTATTTGGCACAATTTTTCTCCCGCAATCGCCATCCGCATATGCCTCCAGACTATTGCCCGGCTTGCCCATACGGGTCAGCCATGCAGTGCCATATGCAGGACGTGCGGGTACATCCTGCATATGGACAATATCTGGAACTTTTATACCAGATAGTACTCATTCCATTTGCTGATAATCTGCTGTGCCTCTTCCACGCTCAGACCTGTAATCTCGCTCAGCTCCTGCACAGCAAACAGTCTTTCTCTGTTCGCAATACATCTGTTTACATGGTCAAAGGTTGACTTCGGGTAAGAAACTCCATTAATAACCACATGCGTCTGTTCCTGCACCTTCTTATCACGCTTTTTATCAAAGCTCCGGGTAACAATAACAACTGCCACTGCTACGATAAGTGCACCCAAAGCTACGAGAAACATAATTCTGGTATCATGGAAGCGTACCGGTTTCAGATAAACCGGAAGTAAATATTTTTGAAGGTCTGCATCGCTCTCAAACCACTGCATATCTTCAAAGGTTTCTACCATATATCCATAGAGCTCATCATCCATCTTATGGAAGCATCCCTCTGCCTGTACTGTCAGCTCACCCAGCCTGTCACTCGTACCGTTCAGCCAGTTCCATGTGGCATCACAGATATCATCATATATATGATCCTGCGAATCTGATACCTTAACGCCTGCATAATATGTCTCCTCACCTACAAAGACCGGAATCGCATAGTAATAATCATAGGATTTCTTTGTAACTGCACCATTCTTTTTGGTAGTTGTCGTTTCTGTACAGAAGCATTCTAAAACAGCATAAACCTCTGCCTCTACCGGTGTCATTCTTCCAAGCTCAGTTACGTCTGTCTCCTCTGCATACAAATCTACCGGCTTCTGGAACGCTGCAACTGTATCCAGACCACATGCAAACAGCAAAATTACTGCAAAAAAGATAATCATGTACATAAATGTACGTATTACATCCCGTAATGCTTTCATTCCCATTATCCCCCTATCGTCCACAATAAGCTTTATACTGAGGCAGGTAAGAAATCAGCTTCTCTACCTCATTCTCCTGATAAATGCCCAATGGCTCTGCAGAATTCTCCACGCCAGAGCTTGACTGCACCTTTGGAACATTGATGATAAGCTTTTCTCCAGCCATATCAATCGTCATATCCATACCTTTTTTTCCAATTTTATAGAAAAATTTCACATTATTCCAATTGATAGCCACACAATTTCTTAACAACACCTGCTTATCCTTCACCACAAACGGAAAAATAACCAGCTCCTGCTCATTAAATGCCAGAATACTTCTTTTCCTTAAGAACAGAAGATACAGCTATGACTGCTACTAAACCGATAATAACCACTATGGCTATCAATCCTATAATATCCTCGCCCATTTTAATCCTTCCTTTCCCTCCTGACAAGCATTTACTTTTTTACTTTAATCTAAAAAAGTAAATCAAAAAATAAAATGCGATGAATGACACCGCACTTTATTTTAACGTCGCCTTAATCCAAGCACAATAGTACCTATGTATGATTTCTTTATACTTTTTTTATACATTTTTAATATTTCACTCGCAGTCTGAGATGTCAATTTCTTTATGAATATATTCCTTCATTCTGCCAGTTACTTCAACCGTAATATTGCGCATATTCAGTTTTCTGGCATTTCTCGCGTAGACAGCATTCAAACCTCCTTCAAGAATTCCCTCTCCTGCACATGGACGGATATCATGGTTCTTCTTTTCCCAGTCCGTTTTCTCTACCAGACCAATATGAATATTTTCCATAGTGATATTCTCTATATTTTTGTCCATAGAACTGTTTCCATAGATAAAAATACCATTTTCACCATAGCAGTTTATATTGTGAAACTGAATATTATGTATCTTTCCTGCTTTCACACCCTCTTTGCGGTCAACTGCTGTAATAGCAATCGGTTCACCCTCGCCCCACCAGTGTCTGGAAAATCGTCTGGTCTCTATATTGATATTGGAAAAAATACAATTTCTAATATTACCGCTGTCACGTAGCTGCAGTGATATACCACGATTTGTCCGTGTGATATTGCAGTTCTCTACTATGATATTGCAAAAATCATCTTCACTCTCTGTGCCAAATTTTATCGCTGCACTTGTAGAAGTCAGCGTACAGCCTGTTACAGTGATGTTCTCACAATTTCCATACTGTCTCGCTCCATGTGTATTTTTAAATACAATGCAATCATCCGCTGATTCAATATGACAATTTGATATTCTTACATTTTTACAGTGATCGGGGTCAATACCGTCACAATTAAGCATTCGAAGGTTATTGAGAATACGGATTCCGTCAATCAGAACCTCCTCACAGCCTACCATATGGACTGTCCAGAACGCACTTCTGGTCAGAGTGACCTGCTGAATCGTCAGATGCTGTACATGCTCCAGAAATAAAAGCGGCACACGCGGATAATATGCTCCCTCAATATACCACTTTTCCTGTTTTCCATAATATGCTTCCTCTGTTCCGTCAATCTTACCATATCCGGTAATCGCTACATACTCTGTATCCTTCGAATAGATAAAATAATGCACCGGCTTACCCGCATACTCGCAATTCACATAAGTCGGCACCTTAATGGTCGTATCCAGTGCCTCCTGTGCAGCAAAGGTATCATAATCCTCCAGGCACTCACTTGCCCTAAGTACCGCTCCCATCTCCAGATGCAGCTCTACATAAGACTTCAGTACAAGCGAGCCGGTCTTATATGTCTTACCACCCGGTACAATAACCTTTCCGCCGCCTGCCTCATGGCAGATATCAATTGCCTTCTGAATGGCTTTTGCATCATTGGTAATACCATCTCCTACTGCACCGTAGTCCGTAATTTTGTATTCCATTTCTTTTCTCCTTTGCTACTTCAGCAACAGACTTGTAATATAGGTATTCCGCTTAAAAGACTGGTTTGAAATATTATCACTCTCCGAAAGTTCCGCTTCCACCCACAGCTCCTCTGCCGCAATCATCATATGGTTCAGCGCTATACCGATGTCCATGTAATGCATCCTCTCAAACATCGGAATTCCCACATCTGTCTTCTGCATAAAGACATGAATCCGGTTTCTGTATACCACAAAGCGCCACGGCTGGCTGTTCATAGAGGATGGTGCCAGCAGCGCTGCTTTTAAAATCGTCATAATTTCCGGTGTAGGCTCTTCCTTAAACGCGCTCACACTTCCCGCTGCCATTCTTTTGGCTGCTTCCTCATCCCGGTACAGGTAATGCCTCGGATACCCGGCTGCCATTACCAGCACTTCCTTTAAGTCATCCTGCTCTCCCACTATTCTGCACATGCCCTGATAGAATGTGCCAATTCCTTTTGAAGCCAGATATAAGGACAATTCTTCCATAATATATCCTGCATTCAAAAGAGAACCTCTATCCTCCTTCGTCAGAAAGCTGATATAATATGGCGCCTTCACAGAAAGCAATCCACGCTTCAGATTATTATCCAAATTAGCAGTTATCTCTATCTTATATGGAATGTCCGGATATAAGGGCAATATTTCCTTCTGATACTTTCGGAAGGCCACAAGAACCGCATCCTCTATAGGCCTCATCTGGAAATCCCTTACTGACCTGCGCATTCCAATCATATTATACAAATTCACCTTATTCACCCCACTGTTTCTACAATGCCTGCGAATACAGTATATCACATATGTTACAAATATATTGCATAATTTTTACAAACATTTCTTTAAATTTTTGTTAAGCTTTCTAAACACTTTAAAAGTTCATATGACTTATATAACATGCTTCAAATGCCTCTGTGTTTGCAAGATGAATATGCTCGGTCACCGCAAGCATCTCGTATATCCGTTTTCTTCCCGCTTCTCCTTCCCGCAGAAGCCTTACAGCACCCTTGAGAGAAGTATTCCCCACACTCCTTGTCTTTCCTCTGGCATTTTTCGGAAGCAGCCCTGTCTTTATTGTCTTATTTACAGAAAGCCCACTGCCAAAGCCTCCTGCCAGAAGATAGGATGTTATCTCCCCGCTCTCCGCTCCGAGCTGCTTTTGCAGCATATCTATTCCGGCGGCAACCGCTGCTTTTGCCATCTGAAACTCCCGTATATCCGCCTGTGTCAGAGCAACCGTTTTTCCAGCGTCAGTCCGCGCCAGAACATATCCATGTTTATGATAAGCCTGCTTCATCAGGCCGCTGCTGTCCACAATTCCCAGCTCCAGCATATCCGCTACCGCCTCTATCAGTCCACT
Organism: Lachnospiraceae bacterium; assembly: GCA_017624115.1. Taxonomy (GTDB): domain Bacteria; phylum Bacillota; class Clostridia; order Lachnospirales; family Lachnospiraceae; genus RGIG8607. The sequence goes on along the minus strand of JAGANQ010000062.1, from coordinate 4,893 downwards.
TCCACAGATTCCCTGTGCCTGACAGTTATCTATGGTTTTACATTCAAGCGTTTCCTCCCGGATTCTGGTTGCAAAAACAGCTCCTGGAATACAGCCTATGCCACAGCTTATATTGCCCCCCTCAAACACCGGTCCTGCCGCTGTTGATGCAGTGACAATCCTGTCTCCCCTGATACATGCAAGCTCCCCGTTTGTGCCAATATCCAGAAACATCTGCAGCCCTTCCTGTTTGCTTCCTGTCAATTCATACAGTCCCGCGGTAATATCTCCGCCGACAAATCCGGCAATACACGGAAAGCCTGTTACCGGAAGTGTTTCCGCTCCCTGCTCCCATTCCTCCGTCAGAGTAAAAAGCTGCCCATAATTACTTTCAAGAAAGTCATTCGTAAAAGGCATAAATGGATATTTTCCCAGGTCGTCTACCGCAAGTCCGAAAAACATCTGTTCCATCGTTGTGTTTCCTGCAACTGCAATCCGGCTGACCGCCGTTAACGGCAGCTCTGCCTGTTCCAGCAAAGCTTTGATTCCCTGTCGGATATCTCTGCGAATGCATTCTGTAAGCTCTGTCTGTCTGCCTTTTACCGCCTGTTCAATCCTGCTGATAACATCTGCACCGAAGCTGCGCTGATGATTTAAGCCCTGTACTGTCTCTATAACTTCTCCAGAAGCATTTAACAAGGCAAATGCCAGTGTCGTAGTCCCTATATCTATAGCTATAGAGCAGGGGGCAGCACACATTTTTTTCTGATTTGTCACAGCTTCTGATTTTTCTACGTTCAGCACCTGCATCTTGTCTTCACCGACAGACAGTACTTCTATCTCACATTCTGTCATCGGTCTGCTCTGACAGGCAATCCGATAGCCGTCTGCGATTTCCTGCTCTGACAGATACTTTCTGTCCGCAGTGCTCACTGAGGTCTCACCGCTTATCACTCTGACTCTGCATTTTCCACAGCTTCCGTTACCACCGCAGTACGATGGCAGCTCCGGCTGCTGTTCCCTCACTGTCTGCCAGAGATTTTCCCTGCCAGCCATTACCTTCAGTTTCAATCCGTTCACTCCTTACACAGCACAAGCCTTACATCTGTTCCGTCAGTTCTTCCATCTCTTTCACAAATTCAGCAAATATTGCCAATGCTTCCTTCACAGGCTCCGGCTTTTCCATATCGACACCGGCGATTTTCAAAAGTTCAATCGGATATTTTGAACAGCCGCCACTTAAAAACTTTTTATAGTCTTTTACCGCTTTCTCGCCCTGTGACAGAATTCTGCGTGATAATGCCATTGCTGCGGAGAATCCTGTTGCATACTGATATACATAGAAGGAATTATAAAAATGCGGAATTCTTGCCCATTCCATATCAATCTGCTCATCAATCACCATGTCCGATCCAAAATACTGCTCATTCAACTTCCGGTAAATGGATTTTAACGTCTCTGCGTTCAGCGACTCTCCCCTATCTGCCATTTCATGTGTAATCTTCTCGAATTCCGCAAACATTGTCTGGCGAAATACAGTTCCCTTGAACTGCTCCAGAAAATAATTAATCAGATAAGCCTTTTTCTTCTTGTCTTCTGTCTTCTTTAACATATCCTGTATCAGAAGTGCCTCATTGCAGGTTGATGCCACCTCTGCCACAAACAGTCGGTATCCGGCATTCACATAAGTCTGGTTCTGATTTGAATAATAGGTATGCAGTGCATGCCCCATCTCATGTGCCAGCGTAAATACATGATCCAGACTCTGATTATAGTTTAACAGCACGTACGGGTGGACTCCATAAGCTCCCCAGGAGTACGCCCCGCTTCGCTTGCCCTGATTCTCATATACATCAATCCATCTGTTATTAAAACCTTCCTCCAAAAGCTCCCCGTACTCTTCACCCAGCGGCTTAAGTCCTTCCTTTACCATCTTCTTTGCCTGTGCAAACGGTATCTTCTGCTCCGTTTCCTCCACAAGCGGCGCGTAGACATCATACATATGAAGCTCATCAACCTTAAGAAGCTTCTTCCTCAGAGCCACATAACGGTGAAATGATGGAAATGCCTCATGCACAGCTTCTATCAAGCTGTCATATACTGCTGTCGGAATATTGCTGTCTGCCAGACTTGCCTCTCTGGCACTGTCATAATGGCGCACCTTTGCATAGAAGGAATCCTTCTTCGCATTTGCCTGATACAAAGCTGCCAGTGTATTTTCATAATTCTGGTAAGGCCGGTAATATACCTCAAAGGCATCCTTTCTGACACGTCTGTCCCTGCTCTCCATGAGCCTTCCATATCTGCCGTGTGTTACCTCCAGTTCATTTCCATCCTCGTCAATAATACTGCCAAAGCGCACATCTGCATTATTAAACATGGAAAATACATCATCTGCCGTGTTGGCAAACTCCCCTGTACGGGATAACAGCTCTTCTGTCTCCTTCGGCAGGATATGTGCTTTTTGTCTCAGCAAATCGTCTATCATCTGGCGGTATTCCAAAAGTCCGCTCTCTTCTTTAAAAAATGCTTCCAGCTTCTCCTCCGGAATTGCCAGAAGCTCCGGAGCCATATATGCCCCTGCGCTTCCAAGCTGCACCATCAGATTATCCGCCCTTGCTGAAAAATCCTGATAAACGCTTTTTCTGGTATCCTCATGTAGCCTCTGATTCGCATAGACATAGATTCGTTCTGACTGATTCTCAATATCTCTCTTACAACGTAATGCTTCAAGCAGCACAGCCGCCGACTCACCCAGTCTTCCCTGATATCCGGCAAGTGTCGGAATTTCCTTCAAAAGCTTCCGGTAAGCCTCCTCCCACGCTTCATCTGTCCCGTACAAGTCCTCCAGCTTCCAGGTATCTTCTATCTTATGCTCACTTCGTTCTACTAATTTTCCTGCTTCACTCATGGTTTTATTCTTCCTTTCTGTTTTTATTAATCATAATGGATATAATACTGTTTTTCAAGGCATCTTAAAAATAATCCTCTTATTTCCCACATCTACCCGCACATCCGCACCGTACGGCAGCACGCATCTGGGAAGTGCATGGCCGAAATTCACATTATATAAAACCGGCAGTGCTTTATTTTCTATAACGTCCAAATAAACCTGTTTATATTCCTCATAATATGTCTCATCCTGCGGCTTCCCTACTATGATGCCACTTATAACATCAAAAATTCCCCGTTCCTTTAACGCCAGTAATTCTTTCCGCAAAAGCTCCGGTACAGGCTTTTCTTCACAGGTTTCTGCAAATAAAATTTTATTCTTCCATTCCTCCAGCTCCGGGAAGATACCATATTTTCTACATACTTCTGCTTCGTCCTCATATCTGGTTCCGGAAAGAATATCATACAGGCTTTCCAGACAGCCGCCAAGCAGCTGTCCTTCAAAATCACCCACACCCTGCAGCAGTTCAAAACCCCGCTCCTCTTTATGTGAGACACGCTCTGTTCCGACTGCATGTCTGGAGAAATCCTTCCTTTCCTCATACCAGACATCGCTGGAAGCAATTTCTTTCCTCTCATGTCCTTCCATATAGCTCTCAAATGCTCTCTTTGTATATGGAAGCATATCATCTGCAATTTCTCCCAAATCGCAGATAAAGCATGGTCCATAATATGTCTGCAATCCCAGCTTATAAAACATCAGATGATTGATTGTCGTATCTGAAAATCCGGTAAACAGCTTAGGATGCTTTTTAACAGCATCGATAAATTCTCCGTCCTCCATCAAATACGGCAGCAGCCGGTATGTATCATCCCCGCCGATAGCACAGATGATTCCCTTGACAGAATCATCCAGAAATGCCTGTTTTAAATCCGCTGCCCGCGCCTGCGGATTTTCCTTCAGATAATCTATGCCCTTTAATGTATGTTCCATGAACACCGGCTCCAGTCCAAACTCATGCAGCCTTCTGACTCCGATTTCAATATTATGGCTGCAAAATTCCTCTCCCAGCATACCACTGGAAAGACTGACAACAGCAACCTTATCTCCTTTTTTCAGTTTATCTGCTCTTTGCATCATATATTTCTCTCCCCTCAAATGCTCCTCACACACAGCCGCAATCATCAGTCCCGCTGTCCACTTTGCCGGGACATTTACGCAAAAAAATTCGGAACATATGTCTGCTTTTATTCTAGCAACCATATGTTCCGAATTCAAGTATTATTTTCTTACAGATTTGTATATCCCATCAGGCACTTATCCACAGCTCTTGCTGCTTCTCTGCCCTCTCTGATTGCCCATACGACAAGCGACTGTCCTCGGTGCATATCGCCTGCAGTAAACACCTTCGGCACAGAGGTCTCATAAGCTCCCGGGGCAGTTTTTACATTCGTGCGATCATTTAATTCCACGCCGAATGCTTTTGCCACATAATCCTGCGTTCCAAGGAAGCCTGCTGCGATTAAAACCAAATCAGCCTCCACCTCGTACTCACTGCCCTCTATCGGAACCATCATCATTCTTCCGGTCTTTTCGTCCTTCTTTGACTCCAGCTTCACAAGCTTTGCCTTCTTTAAATTACCAGACTTATCCATGATAAATTCCTTCACTGTTGTCTGGTAGACACGCGGGTCGGAACCAAATACCTCGATTGCCTCCTCCTGACCATAATCAGTTTTCAGCACCTTCGGCCATTCCGGCCACGGATTATTCGGCAGTCTGGTAACAGGTGGCTTTGGCATCATCTCAAGCTGTGTGACAGAAGCACAGCCATGACGGATAGAAGTCCCCACACAGTCATTTCCGGTATCACCGCCGCCGATAACCAGTACCTTCTTACCCTTTGCGGAGATAAACTGTCCATCCTGCAGGTTGGAGTTTAACAGGCTCTTTGTCGTAGATTTCAGGACATCAACTGCAAAATAAATTCCCTTTGCCTCTCTTCCCGGTACCTTGATGTC
>JAGANQ010000061.1 GCA_017624115.1 Lachnospiraceae bacterium | reverse complement strand
CAATATCGTTGGGAAATACGGTGCGCCGGTACAGGCGCTGCTGAAAAAAGCGGTCGGATTGGATATTTCCGTGATTTGTCCGCTTCATGGACCGGTATGGAGAGAAAATCTGGGCTATTTTCTGGATAAATATCAGAAGTGGAGCACTTATGAGCCGGAGGATCAGGCGGTAGTGGTTATGTATGCTTCCATGTACGGACGCACGGAGGCGGCAGCGGACGCGCTGGCGGGTTGCCTTGCAGAGCGTGGAGCGAAAAATATTGCGGTATATGATGTGTCCGGCACGCATATATCTGAGTTGATATCTGAGATTTTTCGTGCGAGCCACCTGGTGCTTGCGACGCCGACCTATAACGGAGGCATATATCCGATTATGGAAAATCTGCTTACGGATATGAAGGCTCTTGCCGTGCAGAAGCGTACGGTTGCGCTGATGGAGAACGGAACCTGGGCACCGGTGACTGCAAAAATGATGCGGGAGAAGCTGGGGGAGATGAAGGACATGAATGTTCTGGATACTCAGGTCAGCATCAAATCTGATATGGCAGCAGGCCAGAGGGGAGAACTGGAAGCGCTGGCAGATGCGATTGTTGCGTCTATGGAGTAAGAGTGGAAGGAGAATATGAAAAAGGAAAAATTAGTAAAGGAATTCAAAGAGGATCTGGTTGAGTTTCGCGAGATGACAGATAAGTTCTACGCGAAAGAAGTAAGCATGAAGGATTACAAGGGATTTTCCGGTGGCTTCGGAAGCTATTCCCAGAGGGGCGGCGAGGCCAGCATGTTAAGACTTCGTATGCCCGGCGGACGGCTGACAAAGGAAAAACTGAAATTTGTTGCAGATGCTATTGCAGAATACAAGGTAGATAAGGCTCATTTTACTACCTGTCAGACGATTCAGCTCCACAATTTAAGTGCGGAAGCGGTTTGTGGTATTATGGAGAAAGCCTTTGAGGTTGGAATCATTACCAGGGGCGGCGGTGGAGATTTTCCGCGAAATGTTATGGTATCTCCGCTGTCCGGCGTGGAGCAGGGAGAATATTTTGACGTGCTGCCCTATGCTGAGGCAGTATCGGATTATCTGATGGGATTTATCAAGACGGTGAAAATGCCGCGAAAGCTGAAAGTTGGATTTTCCAATTCCCCGGCAAATGTGACCCATGCCACCTTTCGTGATCTGGGATTTGTGGCCAGAGAGGATGGCTGCTTTGACGTTTATAGTGCAGGCGGTCTTGGAAATAACCCGCGTATGGGAGTGCTGATGGCAGAGCGGGTGGCACCTTCCGATCTTTTGTATTATGTGAAGGCTATGGTGGAGACCTTTGTTGCCTATGGAAATCATGAAAATCGGGCAAAGGCCAGAACGCGTTATATGCAGGAAACGCTGGGAGTGGAAGGCTATCGGAAGGCATATCTGGAAAAATTGGAGCAGGTAAAGCAGAGTGAAAATTTAACGCTTGAGGTACAGGCGCAGCCGGTTGTAAAAGCGGGAGACAGTAATATAGAATTTTGGGGCAAGCGTGTAATCTCACAGAAACAGGCTGGATTGTATGCAGTGGCATATCATCCAATCGGCGGTGTGCCGGAAGTTGCCAAATTTGCGGAGTTTTATGAGGTAATCCGGGACATGGAGGCTGTGGAGGTCCGCATTGCACCGGATGAGACCATTTATGTGATTAATCTGACCGCACAGGAGGCAGAGCGTGTGCTGGCAGTGACTGCGGATGGAGCAGCGAACCTGTTTGAAACCTCTGTGTCCTGCATCGGCAGCACCATTTGCCAGATCGGTGTCCGTGACTCGCAAGGATTGCTGGTAAAGATCATAGAGGAAGTGAGAAAACATGATTTTGCGGACGGTGTGCTGCCACGGATTCATATTTCCGGATGTACTTCTTCCTGCGGTACCCATCAGATTGGAACATTAGGCTTCCATGGTGGCGTGAAGCGGGTAAATGACGTGGTGGAGCCGGCATTTACATTCCATGTAAACGGCTGTGATGCAGAGGGACAGGAACGCTTCGGCGAGCAGTGGGGCATGATGTTAGAAAAAGAAATCCCGGCATTTTTCGTGGAATTGGGCGAGGCTGTGCAGGCAGAAGATACTACCTTTGAGCAATGGTTTGCGCAGGAGCCGGAAAAACTGCGGAAGATTGCGGATAAATATTTGCGTTAGTGAGATAAAAAAGAGAAACTGCGATAAATGAGATAAAAAAGAGAGACTGCGATACTAAGAAATTAGTAATGCACAGTCTCTCTTTTCCTTATTATATGGAATTTTACAAAAGGTGTTTTGGTGAAAGCTTTACCAGAGAGAAATAAAGCGCTAAAAAAACCGGAAAAGTGACGCGGACAGACATTCAATTCTTCTACTACTGTCAAAATGCACTAAAAATTGGCAAAAAAAGATTGCTTTTTTCAATTGACAAAATTTGAGAGACAGAATATGATTGTAGTAAACACTACAATGCATTTGTACGCACTTTGCCAGAAAATCGTACATGCATATAGCGATACAATTACATAACCCACCGAAAAGGCGGATTAGAAAGGATGAAAAAGATGATAGTAAGAAAATTAAAACGTTGTCTTGCCGGAATCCTGGCGGTGACAACAGTGCTTTCGTCAAGCAGCATTGCTTATGCGGCCGATACTTTAGCCGGTTCTGTAGTCGACAGCAAACTATCGGTAACAACAGCAGAAATTGTTGCAGCAGAGAATGATCTTACTGAAAGCGAAGCTGCGATTATAAGCAGCGGCTACGTTGATGCTGGTATAAGCTATGAAACAACTTTACCAAGCGCATCGAAAGACGCAAGTGAGTTAGTCAAAGTCGAGAACACGGAAAATGGTGTGACTGTATATGCAGAGGAATATACAGATGGCATTATTACATGGGTTCCATCTACAGCAGCAATTGTAGTCGACGAAGTAACGGTAGAAGAGAAGGAACTTAAAGGCGACGCAGCACCATACAGTGCCGAATTTGATTATGTCGGCAGCTGCAGCATTCAGGTGACATATGAATTGTCAGTTAAGATTGATGCAAGCGAGCAGGAGAGAATCTTAAATATTCCGGAATATCTGGCAGAAGGAGTTCGAAATTATGATGTTTTGCTTGCAGCAAGCGCTGATATTAGCAATTTCAAGACTGTGCTGGAAACATTGGGGCTTGAGGAGCAGTATAGCGCATTGCTTCTCTGGTTGGGACAGCTTGAAGACCGGGCAGCTGATTATGAAAATACAGATGCCAAAATGAAGTGTTTAATAGCAGATGGCAATAATGTTCGAATCTTTGCAGAGAGTTGTTATATTTCTATTAGTGAAATTTATGAGCTTCCTGCGGTTCAGGCAGCCTTAGAAGCAGATAAGACAGGCGCAAGTGCAGCTTGTTTTGAAGCTTTGATTGGAACTGACGGTGCCCTGACTTATTTGAAAGATGCACCATGGTACATAGTTTCAAGAAATGGTGTGCAGAGTACCTATGCTACAGCTGTTTTTGGGGAAGATGGATACAATGCAGGCATTGAAAATCTTATGACTGCAATCCAGTCTGTTGCAGATAATGGCAGTGGAGAATTAGCTTCCGTGTCTGAAGATAAATACGTGACGGTATGTACCGATATCGTAAGCTGTAACATGAACTCATCAACTGTAAATGTCATTGTGAAAGTAGTGACAGCAGGTACTACGGAAGCAAATCCGGCTGTGTCAAAAACAGGTTCCATCGTAGTTGAGAATGAGACAGCGAAAGCAGACTATGAAGCTAAGCTGGCTGACAAGGAATCTGAGGTAGAGAACGCTGCACTTGCAGAGTGGAACGAAGATGCAGAAGTTATTGCCAATAAGTATACACGTACAGTAACTCCGGCAGAACTTCCTGAGAAGATTACAGAAGGTGGTTTCGATTATGTAATCGTTTATACACCAAACGAATACAAAGTATCCACCAACTATGGAGACGCAGCATCTTATCCATACGGAACTGTAATCAAATTAGAAGAATATAACAGCGAAATTCAATTATTTG